>JAVEEI010000140.1 GCA_030840525.1 Frankiaceae bacterium | reverse complement strand
CACGGTCGGCGGCGTGACCTACCAGTGCGTCTCGGCGGTCCCGGTGACCTGCGGGCCGACCGTCTCGCTCGACCTGGCCGGGCTGGCCGACGGGACGTACACGGTGACCGTCGTCGCCGTCGACAGCCTGGGCAACGCCGGCGACCCGCTGACGTTGACCTACACGCTGGTCCCGCCGCCGTCGACGACGGCCACCCCGGACCAGCGCGGCTCGTCGCACACCGCCAACTGGACCGTGAGCAACCCGATCGCCGGTGTGAGTTACACCTGCTCGGTCACCGGCCCGACCACCACGGGCGTCACGGTCACCTGTGCCGGCGGCAACGTCGCGCTGACCCTGCCGGCCGGCGCCGCCGACGGCGTCTACTCGGTGTCGGTCGTCGCGGTCGACGGCAACGGCAACAGCGGCGCGCCGACCACGCTCACCTACACCCTGGTCCCGCCGGCACCGACCAGCAACCCGGCCGCGGTCCGGTCGTCCGCCGGCCGGACCCCGTCGTGGACGCTCACCGACGCGGTCGCCGGGGTCACCTACCAGTGCTCGGCGGTCACCGGCCCGGCGTCGGTCACCGCGACCTGCGGCCCGACCGTCTCGCTGAACCTCACCGGCCTCCCGGACGGCGTCTACACGTTCACCGTGACGCCGGTCGACGCGCTCGGCAACTCCGGCGACCCGCTCACGCTCTCGTACACGCTGCTGCCGCCGGCGCCGACCGTCGTCAGCGCGCCGACCTCGCCGGCCTCGTCGCACTCGCCGAGCTGGACGGTGACCGACGCGGTCGCCGGCGTCACCTACTCGTGCACGGTCGCGCCCGCGACCAACGCCAGCGTCACCTGCGCGGGCGGCGTCGTCCAGCTCACCCTCGCCGCCGGGGCGGCGGACGGGACCTACACGATCTCGGTGTTCGCCACCGACTCGCTCGGCAACACCGGCCCGGCCCGGACGCTGACGTACATCCTCTTCCCGCCGGCGCCGACCGTCGTGACCGCGCCGCCCGCGTCCGCCTCCGGCCACACCGCGAGTTGGACGCTGACCGACGCGGTGCCCGGCGTCACCTACACGTGCAGCGTCTCGGGCACCGGCGCGAGCGTGACCTGCGTCGGCGGCGTTCTCACCCTGACCCTCGCGGCCGGCGCGGCGGACGGCACGTACGACGTGACCGTCAAGGCGGTCGACAGCTTGGGCCGGGCCGGCGACCCGCTGACCGTGCACTACACGCTGATCCCGCCGGCCCCCACCACGCCGTCGCCGACGCAGACCGCCTCCGGCACCGCGCCGTCGTGGGTGCTCTCCGACGCCGTACCCGGGGTCACGTACCTCTGCTTCGCCGCCATCCCGGTCGGCTGCGGCCCGACCGTCTCGCTCGACCTCTCCGGCCAGCCGGACGGGACGTACGTCGTGACCGTCGTCGCGGTCGACTCGCTCGGCAACGCCGGCGACCCGCTGACGCTCACCTACACGTTGATCCCCCCGGCGCCGACGACGCCCAGCCCGGCCCGCGCAGCGTCCAGCCCGGCCGTCTCGTGGGTGCTGACCGACTCCGTCCCCGGCGTGACCTACCAGTGCACCGCGGCCGCTGGCCTGCCGGTCACCTGCGGCCCCACCGTCTCGCTCGACCTCAGCGGGCTGCCCGACGGCGTCTACACGGTCGTCGTGCGGGCGGTCGACGCGCTCGGCCACGCCGGCGACCCGCTGACGCTGACCTACACGCTCATCCCGACGGCGCCGACGACCGCCACGCCGGACCGGACCGCCTCGTCGCTCACCCCGAGCTGGCCGGTCGCGGACGCGGTGCCGGGCGTGACCTACGTGTGTACGGCGGTCAGCGGGCCGGCCGCGTTCACCCCGACCTGCGGGCCGACGGTGTCGCTGAACCTGGCCGGGCTGCCGGACGGCACGTACACGCTCACGGTCCAGGCGGTCGACTCGGTCGGCAGCGTCGGGGACCCGCTGACCCTCACCTACACGTTGATTCCGCCGGCGCCGACGACGTCCGCCCCGACCCGGACGCTCTCCGGGCTCACCCCCGCCTGGGTGCTCGCGGACCGGGTGGCCGGCGTGACGTACGTCTGCACCGTGGTCAGCGGCCCGGTCGCGTTCACCCCGGCGTGCGGCCCGACCGTCTCGCTGAACCTGGCCGGCCTGCCCGACGGCGTCTACGTCGTGACCGTGCAGGCAGTGGACGCGCTCGGCCACCTCGGCGACCCGCTCACCCTGACGTACACCTTGATTCCGCCCGCCCCGACCGCGTCGCTCGCACCGGCCCGCACCGGCTCGTCGCCGGTGCCGTCGTGGGGCGTCGCGGACTCGGTGCCCGGCGTCACCTGGCTGTGCACCGTCGTCAGCGGGCCGGCCGCGTTCACGCCGAGCTGCGGACCGACCGTGTCGCTCGACCTGACCGGCCTGCCGGACGGCGTCTACGTGCTGACCGTCCAGGCGGTCGACGCGCTCGGCAACGCGGGCGACCCGCTGACGCTGACCTACACGCTCATCCCGCCCGCCCCGACGACGCCGAGCCCGGCCAAGGTCAACTCCAACCGCAAGCCGGCGTGGGTCATGACCGACGCCGTTCCGGGCGTGACCTACCTCTGCACCGTCGTGAGCGGGCCGGCGGCCTTCACGCCGAGCTGCGGCCCGACCGTGTCGCTCGACCTGACCGGCCTGCCGGACGGCGTCTACGTGCTGACCGTGCAGGCGGTCGACGCGCTCGGCAACGCCGGCGACCCGCTCACCCTCACCTACACGTTGATTCCGCCGGCGCCCAAGCTGACCGGTGCGGTCCCCGCGTCGCCCGGCAACTCCCGCGCGCCGCAGTGGACGGTGACCGACGCGGTGGCGGGTACGACGTACCTCTGCTCGGTCACCGGGCCGACCGGGTCGTCGGCGACGGTGACGTGCGCGAGCGGGACGGTCGTGCTCGCGCTCGACGGCCAGCCGGACGGGCTCTACACGGTCTCCGTGCTCGCCGTCGACGGCGTCGGCAACAGCAGCGACCCGACCCGCCCGCTGACGTTCACGTACCTGCTCGACACCGCCGCCCCGGCCGCACCGACGGTCGCGGTCACGCCGTCGCCGTCGCAGGGCGTGAAGGTCACGTACACGATCGCCGACGTCGAGGCGGGTGGCGTCGTGACCTGCTCGCTGTCGGTCCCCGCCGGCTCGACCCTGACCGTCCCGGTCAACTGTGGGCCGACCGTCGCGCTCGACCTGACCGGCCAGCCCAACGGCAGCTACGTCCTCTCGGTCACCGTCACAGACGCGGCCGGCAACACCAGCACCGCGACGGTCGCGTCGTACGTCTACGACACGAAGCCGCCGGCCGCGCCCGGCGTCACCGTGCCCGCGCCGACCTCGAACGACGTGACGCCGACGCTGGTCGTCAGCACCGAGCCGGGCGCCACGATCAGCTGCACCGTCTCGCGGAACCTGCTTCCGGTCGCCGGCCTCGGCTGCAGCCAGGACGGCACGGTCGACCTGACCGGCCTCGCGGACGGCGAGTTCGAGATCACCGTGTTCGCGACCGACCAGGCCGGCAACGTCAGCCCGGGCACGACCGTCACCTACGTCCTCGACACCGTCGTGCCGGACCCGCCGGTCGTCACCGCGCCGGCCAGCCCGTCGCCGGTCGTCAACCCGGTCTGGCTGTGGACCGGCGAGGACGGCGCGGTCGCGACGTGCACGCTCACCGGCCCGCGCGGGGTCGTCGTACTCGCGCCGACCACGTGCGCGTCGCCGTTCACGTTCAACTTCGCTGGCCTGGCGGACGGCAGCTACACGCTGACCGTGTTCCTCACCGACGCCGCCGGCAACACCTCGCGGCCGGTCGCGACCACGTTCGTCCTCGACCGCACCGCGCCGGTCCCGCCCACCGTCGTCCCGCCGAGCTCGCCCAGCAACAGCCGGACGCCGGGCTGGACGATCACCGCCCCGCGCGGCGCCACGCTGACCTGCACGCTGCTGCGCGGCTCGACAGTCGTGGCGGGTCCCGGCGCCTGCCCCGCGGGCGGCGTGTTCAGCCTCGCCGGCATGCCCGACGGCACGTACACGTTGCGCGTGACCGCGACCGACGCGGCCGGCAACGTCAGCGCGGCGTCGGTGAGCACGTACGTGCTCGACACCCGCGCGCCGGCGACACCGACGCTCGACTTCGCCAGCGGCTCGCCGTCGTCGTCGCGAACCCCCAACTGGGGCTTCACCCTCCCGGCCGGGACCACTGGGCTGTGCGAGCTGCGGGACGGCTCGACGCTCATCGCGGCCGTGGCCTGCCGCGACGCCGTGTCGTTCACCGTGCCGAACGCGGACGGGACCTACACGCTGCTCGTCTACGCGGTCGACCGGGCCGGCAACCGGAGCAAGCCGCTGACGGTCGGATACGTCCTCGTCGGGCACGGCCGCGTCGCCGGCGGCAGTGGCCCGCCGCCGACGCCGTCGTCCGGCGGCGGCGGTACGCCGAAGCCGCGGCCGCCGGCGGCCAAGCCTCCGGCGGTGCCGCCGCTGTCCGTCGCGCGGCAGCTCGCCGACCACCTCGGTGGCCCGGTCAACGTGGTCAAGAAGGCCGTGAGCAGCGCGGCGACGCCCACGCTGGACTCGCTGCCGCTGGTCAACGACAAGCTGACGAAAGACGTGTCGAGCGCGGTGCGCAGCGTGGTCAACGCGGTCAGCAAGGCCGGCGGCGGCACCGGGTTCCCGTTGCTGCTGCTCGTGATCGTCATGGCGTTCCTGATCGCGCAGAGCCGCATCGACCGCCGCGACCCAAAACTTGCCCTGGCGTCGGTTGCTGCCGATGACACACTTCAGTTCCGGCCTCCACCCAGCCGAGGGGATTCCCGATGAGCACCACGGGACAGCGGACCACCACCGACCTGGTGCCGCTGGACGAACGCCTCCTCTACCTGCGCGTGCTGCGTGCGGTCATCGCCGCCGCGACGGTCCTCGACGCGGCGCTGCTGCCGCAGCTACTGCGCAAGTCGTTCCTCACCGTCGCGTTGTTCGCGTTCGTATACCTCGCGGTCTGCCTCGCCGCCGAGGCGTTCTGGCGGCTGCTCAACCGTCGCGGGCTCTGGCTGTTCGGCGGCCTGCTGATGCTCGACGGCGTCTACCTCGCCTGGGCGATGTATCTCACCGGCGGGTCCAACGGGCCGCTGCGCTACCTCGTGATGGTGCATCTCGGCGCCGTGACACTGCTCGCGTCGTACCGGACCGGGGTGAAGCTCGCACTGTGGCACTCGCTGCTGCAGCTGTGCGTCTTCTACGCCGAACGCGCCGGCATCCTGAACGCGCTCGCCGGCCGCGGGTCCAGCGACGAGTGGTACCGGATCATCGCGTTCATCGTCGCGCTCTGGACCCTCACGCTGACGATCGCGTCACTCGCCGCCGTCAACGAACGTGAGCTGCGCCGCCGCCGATTCGAGCTCGAGCAGCTCGCGCAGATGGGCCGCGGGCTGGAGGAGGCGCACGACGCCCTCGCGGTCGGCGACGTGCTGCTCGACACCCTCGCCGAGACGTTCTCGTTCCGCCGGATGGCGCTGTTCGAGGTCGTCGACGACTCGCCGCGGCTGCTCACGTGCCGCAACTTGCTCGACGCGGTGGTCTCCGACTTCACCCTCGGCCCGGGCTCGGTGCTCGGCACCGCCGCGACGAGCCGCGAGACGCTGCTCGTCTCCGAGCTCGACCCGTCGGTCGACGCCTGGCTCACCGCGATCATGCCCGACGCGCGCAACGTCGCGGTCGTCCCGCTCGCCGCGGACGCGGTCGTCGGCGTGCTGGTCGCCGAGACCGGCCGGCGGCCCGGCAGCCGGATCGAGCGCCGCGTCGTCGCGACGACCGAGCGGTTCGCCAGCCACACCGCGCTCGCGATGCGCAACGCCAACCTGCTCGAACGCATGCAGCTCATGGCGGTCACCGACGGCCTCACCCAGCTCGCCAACCGGCGGTCGTTCGACCGGGCCCTCGACCGCGAGCTGCAGCGCGCCACCCGTACCGACGGCCGGCTGTCCGTCGTACTCATCGACATCGACCACTTCAAGAACCTCAACGACACCCACGGCCACCTCGTCGGCGACAACGTGCTCCGCCAGATCGCGGCGGCGCTGCGCGAGTGCGGCCGCGAGTACGACACGATCGCGCGCTACGGCGGCGAGGAGTTCGCGGCCGTGCTGCCCGGCTGCTCGTCGGCGCTCGCCGTGCAGGTCGCGGAGCGGCTGCGGCGCGCGGTCGAGGAAGGGCCGACCGACGTACCGGTCACCGCGAGCGCGGGTGTCGCGACGTACCCGTACGACGGCGTAGACGTCGATGGCCTGCTCGGTGCCGCGGACCGCGCGCTGTACTCGGCGAAGCGAGCCGGCCGCAACCTCGTGTTCTCGGCGGAGCAGGCGCGCGCCGTCGGCGTCAGCACCTGAGCCGTTATCGTCGGCCGCTATGGCTGACGTCGCAAGTGCCGGCGGGTTCGGCGAAGAGGGCGGCCGACTTTCGTACGGCGGTTACTTGCAGCTCGATGTCTTATTGAGTCAACAACAGCCGCAATCAGAATCGGCGCACGACGAGCTTCTGTTCATCACGATCCACCAGGTCTACGAGCTCTGGTTCAAGTTGCTGCTGCACGAGCTCACCGCGGTGCGCGACCTCATGCTGCACCGCGGCGCGGACGCGGACGCGATGTGGCAGGCGCGTCACCTGCTCGGCCGGGTGACGCGGATCGAGCAGGTGCTCATCGCGCAGCTGCCGGTGCTCGAGACGATGACACCGCAGGATTTCCTCGACTTCAGGTCGCTGCTCGCACCCGCGTCGGGGTTCCAGTCGGTGCAGTTCCGCGAGCTGGAATTCCTTTCCGGGCTTAAGGATCCGGCGTTCGCGAACCGTTTGCGCGCGGCGACGGATGCCGAGCGCGAACGGCTCGCGCGTCGTCTCGCCGAGCCCACGTTGTGGGACGGCTACCTCGCCGCACTCGCCGCGCGCGGCCTGCCGACCGACGGTGAGCGGTTGCAGGAGTCGCTCGTGCGGGTCGCCCGCGAACGCGCGTCGTACGGCGACCTGTGGGACGTGGCGGAAGGATTGCTGTCGCACGACGAGCTGTCGGCGCAGTGGCGGGCACTGCATGCAACGGTGGTCGAACGGCAGATCGGCTACAAGTCGGGGACCGGCGGATCGACCGGCGCAACTTATCTGCGCGGACGTCGCGACGTTCGGTTCTTTCCTCCGTTGTGGGAGTTGCGTACGGCACTGTAGAAATAACTCAGCGGGGCAACTGCGAATCATGATCACCGCTGCCCTATCGTTTGGAACAGTTCTGCACCGCCGCCCACGGTGGGCGGAGGGCTCGATGACTATCAGGAGGCCAGATGCCGCCGCGGGGAGGCAACGCCGCCAAGGCGGACAGCCGCAAGTCGCGACCGCCGGTCATTCCCAATGCCGAACGCCGGGCCACCACCCGGCGTGCCGTGCTGGAGGCCGCCGGTGCGTCGTTCGACGAGAACGGCTACCTCGCCACGAGGCTGGACGACATCGTCGCGCGCACCACGATGACGAAGGGCGCGGTCTACTTCCACTTCGCGTCCAAGGAAGACCTCGCCCGAGCGCTGGTGACGGCGTACTTCGAGCGGGTCGAGGAGATGGCGCGCGAGACCTCCGACGACGGTGACGGCTTCGACGCGATCGTCGGCCTGACCGGTGCGGTCGCGCGCGCGGTCCGCGACAGCGCGACCCTGCGCGCCGGTGCCCGGCTCGCCGTCGAGCGCCACCTGATCGACCCCGACCTGCCCGACCCCTTCGACTGGTGGGTGAGCACGCTGACCCCGCTGGTCCGCCGGGCGCAGAAGAGCGGCGGGCTGACCGAGCTGGCCGCGCCGCCCGCCACCGCGCGGGTCATCGCGACCTACCTGCTCGGCGCGCAGCACGTCGCCGGCGGTGGCGACCAGCGCGACCTGCAGCGCCGGCTGCAGGATTTCTGGCAGTTCCTCCAGCCTGCCGGCAAGGGTCGCTAGCAAAGAAAAAAAATTCGGGCGTAATCATCGCCCCTCTCGTCCGTGAACGAGATATGGGGCAATCCCGAATCACCGTCATCTTCGTGGTGTCCGCGCCTTCCGGCTGGGAGGCGCGGTGCCGCGGACACGTCCTGTACTGGGGGCCGTCCCTGGACCGCACGGTCCGGGAGGCGCGCCGGCTCGCCGACCTGTACGACGCCCACGTCGTCGTGGAGGGCATGCTCAGCACCAGCACGATCGCCGATATGGACGCGGCGGACACCTGGGTCGACTCCGCGCACTAGCGCGGTCAGTCGGCGAAAGGCTTCGTCGCCGGGTTCGTGATCATGGCGTTTCAGGCGCTGCGACGCCATGATCACGCCCAAAAGCGGGCGACAACGCCATGATCACGCGCGAGCGCGGGCTCAGCGCCCGCCGACGCCCGCCGGCCCAGCTGCGGGTCCCGGGCCTGGAGGGGGTACCTGCGGGACGCACACGTTTCCGAGCGTCGGGTCGTTGAGGCACACCAGGCTGTCGTCCGGGGTAGACGGCCGCGTTCCCACCGAGGCCCCGGTCCCCGGCGCGGGGCTCACCGCAGCGACCGTCGACGGCGCGGCCGGCCCCTGCCCGGCCGGACGGGCCAGGCTCACCCGCCGCATCCGCGGCGAGACCGTCCGGTGTCCGGGCCGGCCCCCGTTGAGCGGGCCGGTGGCCCGCGCCGGCCCGGCGCCGGACAGGTGCCCCGGCGGCGCGGCCTGTACGCCTCGTCCCGGGTCGCCGAGTGTCACCGACAGGACCGCGGCGACGGCGAGCGCGCAGGTGACCACGGCCGCCGGAGCGCCCCGGCGCAGCACCCGGACGCACTGCGCGCCGAACGCCGCGAACGGCCCGACCAGCAGCCGTAGCCGGTAGCGGGCCCGGTGCCGGGCCACCGCGGAGCGGACCTGGCTCGCCCGGTCGACGGGCGCCTCGGCCGGCCGCTCCTGCAGGCTGGCCCGCTCCTGCTCGGTCAAGCTGGCCATCGCGGTCGAGACGGTGCCGAGGACGTGCCGGAGCTCGACTGCCTCGAGCTCGCGGCAGGCACTGTCCGAGGCCAGCTCGCCGAGGTCGAGCAGCCGGGCCTGCCGGCGTACCCGGTCGATGTGCGAGCGGCGGGCGACCACCGTGCACCACCGCAGCAGGTCGCCGTCGTCGGCGAACCGGATGTTGCGGTCCCAGGCACGCAGCATCGCCTCCTGGGCGACGTCCTCGGCGTCCTCCGGGCTGGCGCCGGCCCGGCGTAACCGGGCGACGAGCAGCGGCCAGACGGCGTGCGCCGCGGCGTCGAAGCGGTCGCGGCTGGCGGTCGTAATCACCGACGGAACGGGACGTGAGAGAGGGGTCCGTTCGCCCTGCACGTCGTCCTGGAGGGTCTCCATGTCCATCTCTCACCTCGTTCCGGTAGTTGTGTTCGCCCTGGCATCGGCGGCTTCCGCGCCGCTGCCGGTGCGATCGACCTCCCCTGAGCACGCGTCCGACCGGCCCGTGCTGGCCTCGACCTGCTACGTCGTCACGGTGGAGGCGAAGGGGCGTGCGGACGTGCTGACGGTCTGCCCGCCGCTCCCGCAGCTGCCCCCGGTCTGACCGCTGCGGGTCAGCCGGTGCTGACCGGCACGCAGAAGCCTTCCTCGTAGCTGAAGCCGCCGCAGATGCCGCGGTTGTCCACGGAGGCGCTGAGCAGCGGCTGGCCGGGCACGCCGGTGCCGATCTGGGTGCCGCCGTTGTCGTGGGTCACGGTGACGATCGGGAGGTTGGACGCGGTGGTCGCGGTGCCCGAGGTGCTGGCGGACGCGGCGGTGCCGACACCGGCGCTGAGCGCGGCCGCGGCGACGACGGCGAGAGTGATGCGGCGCATGCGAGACATACCTCCGGACGAGTGGGACATAGACGACGTTCCGGACCTTCCCATGTGTCGGCATCGGCTGGCAACAGAGGTTTGACCCGCAGGCACACGGGGCGCCGGGCCGGCGGCTGCGTCCACAGCCGGCCCGGCGGTGACTTGCGCCCGCCCCGCCCGAGCACGTATACCTACCGACACGTTTCCAGGCTCTTCGGTGTCGGCAAGGGGGTGGGCGGTGCAGGCGGTCGGGATCGTCGAGGGCGAGGTCCGCGAGCAGGTGCGCAGCCGCGCGCTCGACCCGGACCTCGACGCGGCCGCGGTCCGTCGCATCGTCGACGACGTCGTCGCGGACTACTCGCACCGCCGCCTGACCACGTCGCTGCCGGAGCTGAGCGACCCCGCCGCGACCGCACGCGAGGTGTACGACGCCGTCGCCGGCTTCGGTCCGCTCCAGCGCTACCTCGACGACCCGGGCGTCGAGGAGATCTGGATCAACGAGCCGGGGCGGGTGTTCGTCGCCCGCCGCGACGGGCCCGAGCT
The DNA here is from genome assembly GCA_030840525.1 of Frankiaceae bacterium. Taxonomy (GTDB): domain Bacteria; phylum Actinomycetota; class Actinomycetes; order JAFAQI01; family JAFAQI01; genus BP-197. Next base: position 3,384 of record JAVEEI010000140.1, on the reverse strand, counting down.
CACCACGACGGTCCTCCGCGAGGGCGAGGTGCGCGACCTCGTCGAGCGGATGCTCAAGACGTCCGGGCGCCGGATCGACCTGAGCGCGCCGTTCGTCGACGCGTCGCTGCCCGACGGGTCGCGGCTGCACGTCGTCATCCCCGACGTCACCCGGCGGCACTGGGCGGTCAACATCCGCAAGTTCGTGCTGTCGGCGTACTCGCTCGACGAGTTGGTCGGGCTCGGCACCGTCACCGAGCCGGCGGCGGCGTTCCTCGACGCGGCGGTCGCCGCCGGGCTGAACGTCCTCGTCGCGGGCGGCACCCAGGCCGGCAAGACAACGCTGCTGAACTGCCTCGCCGCGGCGATCCCGGCGCGCGAGCGGGTCGTGACGTGCGAGGAGGTGTTCGAGCTGCGGCTCGCGCTGCCGGACGTCGTCGCGATGCAGACCCGGCCGCCGAGCCTCGAGGGCACCGGCGAGATCCCGTTGCGGCGCTTGGTCAAAGAGTCGCTGCGGATGCGCCCGGACCGGCTGATCGTCGGCGAGGTACGGCAGGAGGAGTGCCTCGACCTGCTCGTCGCGCTCAACTCCGGCGTGCCGGGCATGTGCTCGCTGCACGCCAACTCCGCGCGCGAGGCGATCACGAAGATGTGCACCCTGCCGTTGCTGGCGGGGGAGAACGTCACGCACGCGTTCGTCGTCCCGACGGTCGCGCACAGTGTCGACGTCGTCGTGCACATCGCGCGGGACGGCCGCGGCCGCCGTACCGTTCGCGAGATCGTCGGCGTGCCAGGACGGGTCGAGGGCGACGTCATCGAGGTCGCGGACCTGTTCGTCACCCGCGGCAACCGGCTGGTCCGCGCCGACGGCTGGCCGCCGCACCCGGAGCGCTTCGCCGCCGCCGGCGTCGACCTCGCCCGGTTGCTGCGCCCGATGTCCGGCGCCGACGAGACATGACCGGTCTGATCGTCGGGCTGGTGTTCGGCCTCGGTGCGTTGCTCGCCGTGCCGGCGCGCGACCGCGTGCCTGCGCGTGTCACCCGGCGGCCGCGGCGACCCGACCGGCGGCTGTACGGCGCGGTCGCGGGGTGCGGGCTGCTGGCGTTTCTCGGTGTCGTCGCCGTCTCGGGCTCGCCGGCGATCGCGGTCGCGTTCGCCGGGTTCGGTGCGTACGCGCCGGTCGCGGTCCGGTCCCGTCGCGCCCGGCTGCGTACGGCGGTCCGGCGCGACCTCTGGCCGGACGTCGTCGACAACCTGTGCTCGGCGGTCCGCGCCGGGCTGTCGCTGCCCGAGGCGCTGACGCAGCTCGGCGAGCGCGGCCCGGCGCCGATGCGGCCGGACTTCGTCGCGTTCGGCCGCGACTACGCCGCGACCGGCCGGTTCGGCGCCTGCCTCGACCGGCTCAAGGAACGGCTCGACGACCCGGTCGGCGACCGCATCGTCGAGGCCCTGCGGCTGGCGCGCGAGGTCGGCGGCAGCGACCTCGGCCGGCTGCTGCGCAACCTCTCGCAGTTCCTCCGCGACGACGCTCGGACGAGGGCCGAGCTGGTCACCCGCCAGGGCTGGACGGTCAACGCCGCCCGGCTCGCGCTCGCGGCGCCGTGGGTCGTGCTCGCGCTGCTGTCGCTGCGGCCGGAAACCGTTGCGGCGTATGACAGTCCGGCCGGTGTCGCGGTGTTGGCCGTCGGCGGGGGAGTGTCGGTGCTGGCCTACCGGCTGATGCTGCGGATCGGGCGACTGCCCGAGGACGAGCGGGTGCTGCGGTGACCGCGGGCGCCGGTCTCGGCCTGGTCGCGGCTGCCGGTTGCTGGAACCTGCTGCGGTCCGCTCGCCGTCGCCGGTTGCGGCTCGCCGACCGGATCGCGCCGTACGTCTCGGAGCACTACGCCCCGCGCGTGGCGGAGCCGGCCTGGTCGCAGGCGGTGCGGGAGGGCGCGCGCCGGCTGGGCGGGTCGATCTCGGTCCGGCGGCGGCTCGCCGCACTCGGCGACGAGGGCGCGGTCGAGCAGTTCCGGGTCGAGCAGCTCACCTGGGCCGGTGCCGGGCTGCTGCTCGCGTTGCTCCTCTGTGGGCTCGCAGCGGCTCGCGGCGCGCAGCTCTCGCCCGGCGTCGTCCTCCTGCTCGCCGCGGTCTGCACCGCCGGCAGCGCGCTGGCCCGCGACCGCAGGCTGTCCGCACAGGTGTCGCGTCGCGAGGAGCGGATGCTCGCCGAGCTGCCCGCGGTCGCCGAGATGCTCGCGCTGTCGGTCGGCGCGGGCGAGGGCGTCACCGGCGCGCTCGAGCGGGTGTCGCGCATTGCGCGCGGCGACCTTGCCGGCGAGCTACGGCGAACGCTCGCCGACGCCCGCGCGGGCACGCCGGTGGTCGACGCGTTGACGCAGATGGCCGCTCGCTCGTCCGTGCCGGCGCTGTCCCGTTTCGTCGACGGCATCGCGGTCGCGGTCGAGCGCGGTACGCCGCTAGCCGACGTGCTGCGCGCGCAGGCCGGCGACGTGCGCGAGGAACGGCGGCGCGCGCTGCTCGCCATCGGCGGCCGCAAGGAGATCGCGATGTTGTTCCCGGTCGTGTTCCTGGTGTTGCCGGTCACCGTCGTGTTCGCGCTCTATCCCGGATTCGCCAACCTCTCGCTCGCGGTTGCCTGAAAGGACGTCCCCGATGAGACTCATGCTCGCCTGGCTGCGGCAGCGGATGCCGTACGACGACCGCGGCGACGTGCCCGGCTGGGTGCTCGTGACGCTGATGACCGCCGGCATCGTCATGGCGCTGTGGATCGTCGCCGAGCCCAAGCTGTCGAGCCTGCTGAGCAACGCACTCAACATCAGTGGCGACCCGAGCAAGTAGCCGCCGGTCGCCGGGGCTGCCGGGGTTGCCGGGGTTGCCGGCCGGTGACGCCGGTGCCGCTGTCGTCGACTTCGTCCTCGTCGGGTCGTTGCTGACGCTGCTGTTCCTCGCGGTGCTGCAGGTCGCGGTCGACGTATATGTACGCAACGTGCTCGCGGCGGCGGCCGCGGACGGCGCGCGGTATGCAGCGAACGCCGACGTCGCCGACCCGCAGGCCGGCGCCGACCGCGCGAACGAGCTGATCCGCTCGTCGCTTGGTGCGAGCTTCGCGACGGCGAAACCGGCGGCCGGCGTACCCGACGTCGACGGCGCGCCGGTCGTCGGCGTGACGGTCTCGGCCCGGCTGCCGCTGCTCGCCTGGTTCCTCCCGGTCGGGCCGACGGTCACCGTGACCGGGCACGCGCTCGAAGAGCCGCCGCGATGAGACGTGTCCGCGCTTGCGACGATCGGGGTTCGGCCGTGGTCGAGTTCGTCTGGCTCGGCGTGCTGCTGATGGTGCCGCTCGTCTATGTCGTCATGGCCGCGCTGTCGGTGCAGGGCGCGGCGTTCGCGGAGACCGCGGCC
>JAVEEI010000138.1 GCA_030840525.1 Frankiaceae bacterium | reverse complement strand
CCGGCCGTCGCCGCCCTGCTCGACTGGCGCAAGGCCGAGCGCGTCGCGACCACCTACGGCTACCGCTGGCTCGACGCCTGCCTCGGCGCGGACGGCCGGCTGCGCGGCAGCTGGACCGCGGCCGAGGGCGCCGGCCGGATGACCGCGTCGGCCGGGCTGCACAACATGCCGGCCGAGCTGCGGCCCGCGGTCCGCGCGGACGACGGGTGGGTGTTGGTCCGGGCCGACCTCGGACAGGTCGAGCCGCGCGTCCTCGCCGCGGTCTCCGGCGACGAGGCGCTCGCGGCGGCGGCCGGCCAGGACGACATGTACGCGCCGGTCGCGGCCGCGCTGCGCTGCGACCGGCCGACCGCGAAGGTCGCGGTGCTGGCGGCGATGTACGGGCAGACCTCGGGCACCGCGGGCAACGCGTTGCGCGACATGGACCGCGCCTACCCGACCGCGATGGCGTACCTGCGTGCCGCAGAGGACGCCGGCCGCTCCGGCCGCGACATACGCACGTACGGCGGCCGGCTGCTGCCGCTGCACCGGGCGCTCGAGGACTCGCGCTACCCGCCGATGTCCTGGGGCCGGTTCGCCCGTAACGCGGTCGTGCAGGGTGCGGCGGCCGAGCTGTTCAAGGCATGGGCCGCAACCGTGCGCGCGGGGTTGGGCGGCACCGGCGGCGAGATCGTGCTGTGCCTGCACGACGAGCTGCTCGTGCACGCGCCGGCCGCGGCGGCCGACGACGTCAAAGACCTCGTCCGTACCTCGCTCGCGCGGACCGCGCACTGGTGGGCCGCCGGCAGCGGTGTGCAGTTCGTCGCCGACATCGCGGTCGGCGACAACTGGGCCGACGCGCACTGACCGCGGTTACGACACGGTGCTCGCATAGCGGTGCTTGCAGTGGTCGGAGCAGAAGTACGTCGTCGTGCCGTCGCTTTGCACGAGCACCGCCCCGGGGTGCGTCGTATCGACCGTCATCCCGCAGACCGGGTCGACGGCGAGGTTCGCCCCGGCGCCGAGCCGCTCCCGCTGCCGGTAGAGCACCACGATGCCGGCGAGTACGACGAGAGAGACGACGTCGAGCACGGTCGTCGCGTTCCAGCCGACGGTGACGTCGCCCACGTGCTTGTGCAACCGGGACGTCGAGCCCGGCGCGATACCGGCGACGTGGAACAGCCCCTCGACCGCCAGCCCCGCGACGCTCATCGTCGCCCAGAACACGGCGAGCAGCTTCGCGGTGATCCGGGTGCCGTAGTAGCGGCGGTAAATCAGTAGCAACGGCAACGTAATCAGGTCGGCGAACACGAACGCGACGACTCCGCCGAAGCCGATGCCGCCGGACCACAGCGCGGCCGCGAGCGGCACGTTGCCGATCGAGCAGACGAAGCTGAGGATCGCGAGAAACGGCCCGAGTACGGCGTTCTCCACCGCCGACCAGAAACCATGACCGGTCGCGAACAGCGACCGCCAGAACGACAGCGGCACCGCGGTGTCGAGCAGCCCGGCGACGAGGAAGCCGATCACGAGCTCGCGCCGCAGCATCGTCAGGTCGCCGACGGTGTACGCCGCCGCGTCGGCCCAGCCGGCGAGGGTGCGCGGGTCGCGCGACGTCTCCTCGCGACCGTCCGCGCCGTGCTGCCCGTCCGCCGCGGTCAGCGTCGCGCGCGCGGCCGCGGTCTCCGCCGGCCGGACCACCCGGGGCAGCACCAACCCGATCAACGCCACCATCAGCGCGCCACCGACGAGCTCGGCGAGCGCGAACTGCCAGCCGATCAGCAGCCACAAGACGATGCCGAGCTCGACTACGAGGTTCGTCGACGCGAACGCGAACGCCTGGGCCGCGGTGAAGTCGGCGCCGCGGACGAACAACGTCTTCGCCAGCGCGGTCGCGGCGTACGAGCACGACGACGAGACCGCGCCGAAGAACCCCGCCCGGGCGAGGCTCGCCGGCGAGGAGTCACCGAGCGCGCGTTGCATCCGGGCGCGGGAGACGAACGCCTGCACGGCGCCCGACAGGCCGAAGCCCAGGACGAGCGCCCACAAGGTCTCCCACAGCATGCCGCCGGCGTCGGTCAGGCTGTGCCACAGAGTGTTGGCCACGGCCGTACGACGCTAGCCCGGCCCGCCTTCTTCCCCGCCCTCGACCGGGACCGAGCCACGGCGCAGGACGAGCTCGATGATGTCGTCGACCGATCCTCCGGCCTTCGCGGCGACGGCGTCCGCGCCGCGCTCGATGACGTCGGCCGCCTCGGCCCGCTCGGGCGCCGCCGTATAGACCACGATCCGGGCCTCGGGGCAGGCGGCGCGCAGCGCGGGGAGCATCTCGTCGGCGGTCGTGTCGCCGAGCATGAAGTCGAGGATGACCGCGTGCGGGACCAGCTTCGCCGCCTCGCGCAGCGCGCTCTCGCTGTCCTCGGCCTCCGCGATGCCCGAGCAGCGGTCGTCGAGCTCGAGCAGCCAGCGGAGCAGCCGGCGCAGGTCCGGCTCGTCGTCGACGACGAGAACGCGCTGGTTCATGCCACCCATGCTGCGCTGGCTGGCGGTTCGCCGACATAGACAATTCGGGCGGTTTCGCGCCACGCCGGCACCCGCGGTCGACACATCACCGCGGGTTCCGTAACCTGTTCGAGACCAAACACCCAGTCACACGCCCTGGCCTGCCCGCCGAATCCTGCCGCAGGCCGCCTTTCCGGGGCCGTCCAGGCAGGAGTGGGGGACCCACCGGTCCACCGGCCGCGAGCGATCGCGGCCTTGGGGTGAAGCCACGCTTGCGTGGCCGGGCCAGATTCTCGGCCCGAACCCGACAGCTAACCCCGCAGGCGTCGGAGGATCGCTGTGCGGTTTCACCGCGTGTTCCCGGCTGCCCTGAGCGGCCACCCCTCTTCTCGTCTCCACCTCGCGGCGGTCGGCTCGGTGTGCGCGCTCGCCGCCGTCGCAGCACCGATCACCGTGCTCGTGACCGCCGGCTCGGCCAGCGCGGCCGACACGGCGCCTAGCGTCCCGGCCGTCAGCCGTGTCACGCTCACCGCGCCCGCCACCGTGACCAAGAACCAGCGCACCCGCCTGACGGCGCGGCTCACCGTCGGCCCGCTCAGCCTGGCCGGCCGGTCGGTGCGGTTCGAGGCGCGTCCCCTCGGCGGTACGACGTGGACGCCGTTCGCGACCGCGACCACCGACGGCAACGGCGTCGCGTCGGTCGCGACGTCGGGGGTCACCCGCCCGAGCGAGTTCGGCGCCTACTACTCCGACGCCGCCGGCGCCGTCCGCTCCGATGTCGCGACCGCGGCCGTGCACACCATCGACATGGCGCCGACCGCGCCCGCCGCCGTGCCGGTCAACACGCAGGTCACTATCGCCGGGCACCTGCTCAAGGACGGCACCCGCGGCATCGCGTCGCAGCCGGTCAAGGTCTGGCTGCGGGCCTCGCCGACGTCCGCGTGGAGCGCGCCGCTGTCGTTGCGGACCAACCGGTACGGCGTCGCCGCGCTGGCGAAGCGCTTCACCCGCACGACGCAGGTCGGCATCCGGTTCCCCGGTGCCAACGGGCTGGCCCCGTCTCCGCTCGCGATCACGACCGTGACGGTCAAGGCCGCGACCGCCAGCCCGAGCGGGTTCGTGTTCCCGTTCGCCAACCCGCGCCAGGTCGAGTCGTCCGGCAGCTGGACCGAGGACCAGGGCATCGACATGTTCGCCCGCGGCAACGCGTGCGGCTCGGCCGCGATCCTCGTCGCGGTCGGCGACGGCGTCGTCATCCAGGAAGGCATCTCCGGCTTCGGCCCGACCGCGCCGGTGCTGCGGATGACGTCGGGGCCGTTCAAGGGCCGCAACGTCTACTACGGCCACACCGGCCACGTGTACGTGCCGGTCGGCGCGCACGTGCGGGCGGGCCAGCGGCTGGCGCAGATCGGCTGCGGCAGCGTCGGGTACTCCAGCGGGCCGCACCTCGAGATCGGTGTCGGCGAGCCGGGCGGCCCGCCGTGCTGCCCGGGCATGCACCAGACCTCCGGGTTGATGCTCCGCGCGCTGCTGGCGTCGCTGCGCGCGGCCCTCAGCTGACCGGCACCACGGTCTCAGCAATCGTTCACCTCCGGGCGGTCTGCTGACGGCGTGATGTTCCGCCGGGTCGCCGTAGGGCTGGTCGCGAGCGCGGCGACCCTGCTCGGCGGCGCCCCGGCCCTCGCCGGCGCGTGCGCACCTCCGGCGGGCTCGCCGCACCCGGCCGCCACGACGGCCCGCGCCTCGCACCCGCTGCCGGCACACCGGCACCGCGACGCGGTCAAGCGGGTGCCCGCGACTGCCGGCACCAACACGAAGCGCGACGGCGGCACCGCGGCCGTCACCGCGCCGGTCGTACGGCGGGTCGCCCTCGCTGCGTCCGCTTCCCGCCGTACCGCCGTCGGCTCGATGACGGCGCACGTCCTCGGCACCCTCGCCGCGCGGGCCC
>JAVEEI010000021.1 GCA_030840525.1 Frankiaceae bacterium | reverse complement strand
CACCACGCCGATAGTCGACCGGACCGGTGGGGCCGGGCAGCGGCCGCCGTTCACCCCGCCGCCGACCCGCATCGGGCCGCTCTCCGGTGTCCTCGACCCGCTGTCGCTGCCGACCGACCGGGTGATCCTGCCGACGAAGTGGCGGTACGAGTATCTCAAGAGCGTCGCGGCCGCGGCGGCCAAAGAGGTCAGCGCGTTCGAGTCCCAGATCCTGACCCTGATGCAGATGGCCGCCAGCAAGGCCGAGGCGGCCGAGGAGATGGCCACGCCGGTGTTGCTGGCGGCGGTCCAACAGCTCGCGAACGCGCAGCACGAGCTCACCGCCGCGGCCGCCATCCCGCAGGATGCGCTCGACAAGATCCAGTCCCTCAGCGGTCCCGCGCTGGTGCTCGCCGAGATCGTCGTGTGGCTCGCGACGACGCAGCCCGTCGACCTGTGGCGCGGCATCTTCGACGCGGTGATCTCCGACATCTGCGGGCTCGACTTCGACCTCACGCACACTCGCGCTTACATCGACCACGAGATGAGCTCGGGCGTGCTGCACGACGCCGTGAACGACATCTACGCCGCCGCGCGCGCACGGCTCGACGAGACCCTGCAAGGCCTCGGCACGCAGCTGCACGCGGACGTCGCGCAGCTCGCCGGCGCCGTCGACGAGGAGTTCGGAAAGATCGTCGCGTCGTACGACCTCCCGCTCGTCGCGGACACCACCAACACCGGCGACCTGCTCATCGACCACAACCCGCTCGCGAGCATGATCGGCCAGCTCGACACCGCGATCGACGGCGTACTCGACCAGATCCGGGCCACGCTCAACACAGCGCTCGCGTTCGCGCCGGACGTCGCTCGCGACATGTTCGTCGCTCTCGTCATCGTCCCGCTGCTCGGCATGCTCGGCGTCGCGCTCGCCTTCGGGCCGCTCGGCGCGCTCGCACTCGGCGCGCTGACACTCGGCATCGAGGAGCTGCTGCACCTGGTCGCGGGCCTGCTGGTCGGGCCGTTCCAGGACATCATCGGCGACGCGCAGAAGAAGCTCGACGCCGCGCTGCACACCGCGCTCGCCGCACTCATGTCCGCCGAGCAGGCGGTGTCCGCGCTTCCGCTCACGCAGGAGCTCGGGCTGCTCGGCAGCGAGCTGACCGCGCTGCGGGCGATCGTTCCGGAGAGGTTCCTCGACGAGACGGCGCACGTCCTCGGCGACGCGCGGGACGTGTTGCTCGGCACCGCCATCGAGCTCGCGCGCGACGCGGAGCGGGCGTTGGGGATGGAGAACGCGACCGCGTTCGACGTGCTGTCCGACAGCTACACGCTCGGTGCGGCCGCGCCGTACCTTCCCGGCGGCAACGACCCGATGCTGTTCGCCGGCGCCGCGCTGCTGCGCGACCTCGAGAAGCTCGAGCAGGCGCGGGCGAACCTCACCGACGGCAAGGAGTTCGAGGTCGTCCAGCGCATCTCGCTGAAGTCCTTGTCGACCGCCGACGGCATCTCCGGGCTCGTCGGCACGCTGCTGCGTGGCGGCAACGTCCTGCTCGACCTCACCGAAGCCGCGCTGGTCGACAGTGCTCACCCGGGTCTCTACCGCTGCTTGATCAAGGACATCCGCGCCTACGGCCAGCTCTCCGAGATACCCGGTGCGCCGACCGCTACCGGTGGCACGCACGCCGCCGACATCGCGGGGGTCTCGGTGCCGCTGACGCTGACACACCTCGGTACGTCGAGCACGCGGGTGAAGCCGACCGCCAACCCTTCTAGGCCACCCCAGATGCCGCCGTACCCACCGTTCCGCCCGACCGGTGCCCCCGCACCCGCGGCCGGCACGGCACGGACGAGCTGGGCGGATGCGGCCGAGTTCGCGATGTGGTTCGCCCCCGACTACGACGCGGCGAACCCGACCGCATGGCAGCAGTCGCCACTCGGTACGGCGGTGCGCGACGCGCTCGATGCCTTCCGCTCGAGCAACCCCGGCCCGCAGTCTCCGCCGCCAAATGGCGGAGGTCTGTTCAGCGGCTTGGCGGACCTGTTCTTCGAGCTATCCGACGAGATTCGTCGTTGGGGGGAGCCGGGCAAGTGCCTGGCGGCGCTGCTACAAGGCGTTCCGGCCGCACTCGCCAACACCACCAAGCTCGACACGCACGGGTACGTCGCCGGCGACGGCGTCGCGTCGACCTTCGTCAACGCGCTCATCACCCACGTCGACCCGACCGCGACACCGGAGCAGGCGTGGTTCGACGCGTCCGGCCGGCTTCGCGACGGGCTCATGACCGGCATCCACCACGTGCCGATCGCGGTCGACGACCACGGCGCTTTCAGCGCGGACTGCATCTACGACACCGTCTTCGCGGAGGTGCGGACGGCGGCGACGAACGCGTTCGCCGACGCCCTCCTCACCCAGCGCCGGCTGGTCGCGCGCTGGGGGGCGGACCGCACGCAGCCGCTTCCGGACGCCGACCCCGCCGGCGCGCTCGGGTTCCAGCGGCTGGTCCGGACGTTGCCGGCCGAGACCGCCGTACTCAACCTCGTCGCCCGGTCGTCGTCCGCGGGGTGGAGCGGCGGCACGATCAGCGGCACGTTGTCGAGCCTGACCGGAAACCTGCCGGCCGTCGCCGCCGTGACCCAGCTCGGTTCGCTGCCGATGGACATCGGCGGCAGCGCGCTGCCGACGCAGCTGAGCTACCAGCTACGGCCGTTCGAGAACCGCTGCATCGAGGGGCAGCTCGTCGTACGGCTGGCCGGCACCTCGTCCGCCGCGGCGGCGCTGCAGGCGTTGGCGGCGACGCTCGACGACATCGTCATCGAGGTCGCCTACACCGCGTGCTACGACGACCGGCTGGCCAGCAGCCTCGCGTCCGCACCGCCCGCGCCGTCGAGCTCGACCGCCGTCGGACAGACCGTGACCCGAGTGTTCGAGATGCGGCCTACGTCCGACAGCACGACGTTCTCGCTGCAGATCGGCGGGACCACCAACCTCGCCGGGTCGCCGGCAATGGTGGTGAGCGTCGACGACCTGCTCACCAACCTCGGCACGGTGACCGGCATGCCGCTGAGCCGGCCACCTCAGCTCGCCGAACTGTCGGTCGCGGTCATCCCCGCGCACGGGTCGACCGCGGCGATCGCCGCGGTGAGCGGCACGCCCGCGCTGGCGCCGCTCACGGCCGGCGCAGTGCGGAAGACGAACATCTGGGTGCCACCCGCGCCGCCGCTGCCGGTTACCGGGCCGGTCGACGCCGTCCCCGCGCCCGTGCCGCCCACCCTCGTCGACCTCACCGCGATGACGTCCTCGCCGCAGACGCTGACCGTGACGCTGGACGGGTCGGCGCGGCCGTATGCCGTACTCTTCGCGGTCACGTTCACGCCGCCCGTGCTCGACCTCGTCCCGCGGAGTGTGGCCTTGCCGTAGGCCGCGGGTCGCACGCGGCCTACTCGAGACCGAGCGGCCCCTCGAGACCGACGGTGAGACCGGGGTGCTCGGTCACCCAGCGAACGCCGAGGAGCACGCCCGGCATGAACGACTCGCGGGACAGCGAGTCGTGCCGGAGCGTGAGCGTCTCCCCGTGGCCGCCGAGCAGCACCTCCTGATGCGCGACGAGCCCGGCCAGCCGGACCGCGTGCACGCGCACGCCGTGGACGTCGCTCCCCCGCGCGCCGTCGAGCGCGTCGGTGGTCGCGTCGGGCGACGGCCGGCCGGCGCGCGCGGCCGCGATCATCTCCGCCGTACGGCGCGCGGTGCCGCTCGGCGCGTCCACCTTGTTGGGGTGGTGCAGCTCGACGATCTCGACCGAGTCGAAGTACGGCGCGGCGGTCGCGGCGAAGCGCATCATCAGCACGGCGGCGATGCCGAAGTTCGGTGCGACCAGCGCGCCGAGGCCGGGGTGGCCGCTCAGCCACTCGCGCACCTGGCCGAGCTTCGCGTCGTCGAACCCCGTCGTACCGACGACGACGTGCACCCCCATGTCGAGCGCGGCCTTGACGTTGCCCATGACGGCGGTTGGTGTGGTGAAGTCGACCGCGACCTGCATGCCGGTCAGTTGCGCGTAGTCGTATCCCTCGTCGAGGCGAGCCACGAGCTCCATGTCCTCGGCGGCCTCGACCGCCCGGCACACCTCGGTGCCCATGCGTCCCTGCGCGCCGATGACACCGACCCGGATCACGACCGCCAACCTACCGACGCCCGTCCGTGATCATGGCATTCGCAGCGGATTTTGGCGTGATCATGGCGTTCGCAGCCTGCAAACGCCATGATCACCAGCCGGTGGGGGTTACGGCCGGTTGGGCGGGTTAGGCGACGAGGGAGGTGCCGGCGTCGTCGGGGCCGATCGCGGCCAGCGCGTACGGCCCGGCGTACACCGACGCCGCCACCTCGAGTACGTCGTCGAGCGTCACCGCGTCGATGGCGGCAAGGATCTCGTCGACGGTCATCAGCTCGCCGTACACCAGCTCGGCCTTGCCGAGCCGCGACATCCGGGAGCCGGTGTCCTCGAGACCGAGGACGAGGCCGCCGCGCATCTGGCCCTTGCCTCGATCGAGCTCCTCGGCGGTCAGACCGGCGGCGCCGACGAGATGCAGCTGCTCGCGGCAGATGTCGAGCACCTCGCGCGCCTTCTTCGGCGCGCAGCCGGCGTACACGCCGACCAGGCCGGTGTCGGCGTAGTGCGAGGTGAACGAGTAGACGGAGTAGGCGAGGCCGCGCTTCTCCCGGACCTCTTGGAACAGCCGCGACGACATGCCGCCGCCGAGCGCCGCGTTGAGCACGCCGAGGGCGAACCGCCGGTCGTCGAGCCGGGCGATGCCGGGGCTGCCGAGGATGAGGTTGGCCTGCTCGGTCGGCCGGGACACGACGGCCTTGGCCGGCGCGAACGCGGGCGGTGCCCCGCCGACCCGGACCGCCGCCGGCTCGTCGGAGTCGCCGACCGCGACGTCGGCGAACCCGCGCTTGACCAGCCGGACCAATGCGGCGTGGTCGACGTTGCCGGCCGCGGCGACGACGAGGTTGCCCGGCCGGTAGCGCCGCCGGTAGTAGCCCGCGATCGACGACCGGGTCATCGCACTGATGCTGTCGACCGTGCCGAGCACCGGCCGGCCGAGCGGCGAGCCCGGCCAGACCGCCGCGGCAAAGATGTCGTGCACCGCGTCGCCCGGGTCGTCGTCGTGCATCGCGATCTCTTCGAGGATCACGCCGCGCTCGATCTCGACGTCGGCGGCCTCGATCACCGAGGACGTGAGCATGTCGCAGAGGATGTCGGCTGCCATCGGCAGGTCTTCGTCCAGCACCCGCGCGTAGTAGCAGGTGTACTCCTTCGACGTGAACGCGTTGGTCTCGCCG
>JAVEEI010000186.1 GCA_030840525.1 Frankiaceae bacterium | reverse complement strand
GAGGCGCCGGCCTACACCCGGCCGGCGAGCTGGCGGGGGCTCGACGTGCCGCCCGTGCTCCTGTCGGGAGACCATGCGGCCATCGCCCGCTGGCGGCGTGAGCAGGCGCTCGAGCGGACCCGACGGGTGCGCCCGGACCTCCTGGACGGCGGCGGCTGACCTGCGCCCGCGGCGCGCGAGTTACCGCTGGCCGGTGCGGCTGTGGCACAGTAGTGGGTCGCCGCCAGACGATGAACCAACCCGGTGAGGACCATCCCATGCAGACCCTTGACTCGATCGACGCTGCCTCCCTGCGCAGCGACGTCCCCGCGTTCCGTCCGGGGGACACCGTGAAGGTCCACGTCCGCGTGGTCGAGGGCAACCGCGAGCGCATCCAGGTCTTCCAGGGTGTCGTCATCCGCCGCCAGGGCGGCGGTGTGCGCGAGACGTTCACGGTCCGCAAGGTCAGCTTCGGCGTCGGCGTCGAGCGGACGTTCCCGGTGCACTCGCCGATCGTCGACCACGTCGAGGTCGTGACGCGTGGCGACGTCCGCCGGGCGAAGCTCTACTACCTGCGCGAGCTGCGCGGCAAGAAGGCGAAGATCAAGGAGAAGCGCGACGCCGTCCCGGCGCGCTGACCCGGTCGCCGAGCCAGCCCGTGCACCCTTCCGAGCCCACTCACCCGGCCGAGCCGGAGACCGCCGGCTCCGCGGCCGAGCCCGTCGACGCGGCCGATGACGGCGCGGCGCCGGCGACCCCGCCTCCGGGCAAGACGTCGTTCTGGAAAGAGCTGCCGTTCCTCGTCCTGATCGCGCTGGTGCTCGCCCTGCTGATCAAGACATTCCTGGTGCAGGCGTTCTACATCCCGTCCGCCTCGATGGAGAACACGCTGCAGGGCGGCCCGGTCGGTGCTCCGGCCGCCGGCCCGACACACCACCCGTACGACCGCGTGCTGGTCAACAAGCTGATCTACCGCATCCGCGACATCCACCGCGGCGAGATCGTCGTGTTCAAGGGCCCGAAGTCCTGGCAGGAGCAGCCGGAGTTCGTCTCGCACGCGCCGAGCAACCCGGTCGCCAGGTTCTTCCACGACATCGGGTCCGCGATCGGCGTCGCGGCGCCGAGCTCGAAGGACTTCATCAAGCGCGTCATCGGCGTCGGCGGCGACACGGTGCGGTGCACCAACGACCAGCTCTACGTCAACAACGTGCGGCTGGTGGAGCCCTACCTTCCCCGCAGCGTGCACGAGTGCACCGACGGCTTCCAGGCTCCCTGGTCGGTGACCGTGCCGAAGGGCCGGCTCTGGGTGATGGGAGACAACCGCAGCGGCAGCGCCGACTCGCGCGCTCACTTCTTCGACGGCAACCACGGCACGATCCCGGCGAGCGACGTGATCGGCCGCGCCTTCGTCGTCGTCTGGCCGCCGTCCGACTGGAAGACGCTGCCGGTCCCGGGCACGTTCCACCAGAAGGGCCTGGCCGCCGCGATGTCGGCGGCGACGTCCGACCCGCTCGTGCTCGGCTTCGTCGGCGCCGTACCGCTGACGGTGCTGCGCCGCCGTGTCTCTTACCGCCGGCGGCTGCGGCGTCTCTCCGCCGGGTGACTCCGCGCCGTCGTACGCTGCCCTCGATGCCTGCCCGTACGACGAGACCCGCGCCCGAGCCGGGCGTGCCGGTCACCACGATTCGGCGTGACGCCGGGCTGTACGGGTACGAGCGCGCGCTCGCCCGCCGCGGCCTGTGGCCGGTCGCCGGAGCCGACGAGGCCGGCCGGGGTGCGTGCGCCGGACCGCTCGTCGTGGGCGCGGTCATCCTGCCCGAGGGCAAGCGCGGGCAGGTCCCGGGGCTGGCCGACTCGAAGCTGCTGACGCCGCTGGCGCGCGAACGCGTGTACGCGCAGGTGGTGCGGCGCGCGGTCGCGTGGACGGCGGTCGTGATCCCGCCGCAGGAGGTCGACCGGCGTGGGCTGCACGTGAGCAACATCCTCGGGATGCGCCGAGCATTGGCGCGGCTGCCGGTCTCGCCGTCCTACGTGCTGACCGACGGCTTCCCGGTGCCGGGTCTCGACGTGCCGGGCCTCGCGGTCTGGAAGGGCGACCGGGTCGCCGCCTGCATCGCCGCGGCGTCGGTCGTCGCGAAGGTGACGCGGGACCGGCTGATGGTCGAGCTGCACGAGCGGTTCCCGGAGTACGGGTTCGACGTGCACAAGGGGTACTGCACGCCCGAGCACCAGCAGGCGTTGCGCCGGCACGGGCCGTGCGCGGAGCACCGGTTCTCCTATGTCAACGTGCGCGGCGCGCTCGTGCGCGACACTGAAGCCGACGACGACGAGTGGGTGGAGACCGCGTGAGCTCGGAGGATCTTGAGAAGTACGAGACCGAGATGGAGCTGCAGCTCTACCGCGAGTACCGCGACGTCGTCGGGCTGTTCAGCTACGTCGTCGAGACCGAGCGCCGGTTCTACCTGACCAACGACGTGACCGTGCACGAGCGGGTCGACGGCGGCGAGACGTACTTCGAGGTCGTCATGCAGGACGCGTGGGTCTGGGACATGTACCGGCCGGCCCGCTTCGTCAAGAACGTGCGGGTGCTGACGTTCAAGGACGTCAACGTCGAGGAGCTGGCGAAGAGCGACCTCCAGGTGCCGGACAGCGAGCAGGGCGGCTAGCCCGAGGGTGCTCCGGCACCGCCGTGGGTACGGCGGAGGTGTGACCGACAACGAGAGCCGCCCGGCCGAGAACGAGCCGCGCCCGCCCGCGCCCGACCAGCAGAAGAACGAGCCGTTCGGCACCTCGCCGGAGACTTCGGCGCAGGCCGGGTCCTCGTCGCGGGCCGCCGGCGAACAGGGCTCGCCGGCCGCGCCGGCCGAAGCCGAGGTGGACGACGAGGCCGGCGCGTCGTCGATGGCACGGTCGGCCGCGCCGCCGGTCGATGGAGGCGTGCCGGCGCCGGGAGACTCGCAGGGCGTGGCGGTGCCGTCCGTGCAAGCCGCCGCCGGGACCAGCGAGGAGAACGGCAAGGTCGACGGTGTCGCGGTCACGTCGCTCGCGCCACCGGGCAAGCCTGACGGCGAGGTCGATACGCGCGCCTGAGGTTTTGCCTCCACAGCGTGCGTGCGCGTCCCGCGCGTCCACAGTCGTAGCCCACCCGCTCGACCCTCGCCCCGCCGGCCCGCATCGTGTGCCGCGGAGGTGGTGGGCGTGCGGGCCAAAGATGCCCTCGGGCAGTACGGCGAGCGGGTCGCCGCCCGGCATCTCGCCGACGCCGGGCTGACGATCGTCGCGACCAACTGGCGCTGCGCCGACGGCGAGATCGACATCGTGGCGCGCGAGCGCGACGTGGTCGTCATCTGCGAGGTGAAGACGAGGCGCACCGACGCGTTCGGGACGCCGGCCGAGGCGGTCACGCGGACGAAGGCCGACCGGTTGCGCCGGCTGGCGATGCTGTGGCTGCGCGACCACCCGGCCGGCGGGCACGCCGAGGTGCGCTTCGACGTGGTGAGCATCCTGCTGCCGCGCGCGGGCAGCCCCGCGGTCGAGCACCTGCGCGGGGCGTTCTGATGGCGCTCGCCCGCACCCGGTCCGTCGCGCTGGTCGGCGTCGATGCACACGTCGTCGACGTCGAGGTCGACGTCGGCCAAGGCGTGCCCGAGTTCACCCTGACTGCTCTGTCCGACCGGGTGCTGGGCCAGGTCAAGCACCGGGTCCGGTCCGCGATCACCAACTCCGGCGAGAAGTGGCCGCAGCGGCGGACGACCGTGTCGCTGTCGCCGGCCACCGTGCCGAAGAGCGGCAGCAGGTTCGACCTCGCCATCGCCGCGACGCTGCTCGCGGCGGCTCAGGCGCTGCCGCCGGACCGGCTCGAGTCCTGGGTGCTGGTCGGCGAGCTGGACCTCGCCGGCCGGGTCCGTGCGGTCACCGGCGTGCTGCCGTCCGTCATCGGCGCCTTCCGTGGCGGCGCCCGGCGCTTCGTCGTGCCCCGGGCCAACCTCGGCGAGGCACGGCTCGTCGGTGGCGCCGAGGTCGCCGGTGTCGGGTCGCTGCGCGAGCTCTGCGCGTGGGTGCGCGGCGAGGTGGCGCTGCCCGACGAGCCGGGCGGCGAGAGTGGCGGCGCAACGGCACCGCCGGCCGAGCCACCCGACTTCCGCGACGTGCTCGGGCAGCAGGACGCGCGGCATGCGATGGAGGTCGCCGCTGCC
>JAVEEI010000068.1 GCA_030840525.1 Frankiaceae bacterium | reverse complement strand
GGGTGGGGAGGGGGTTAGGGACACTAGGGCGGTGAGCGGGGCGGCGATCGGCGTACGCGAGGTCAGCAAGACCTACCGCGACGGCCGCGTGCTGGCCAACGACGGGGTCGACCTCGACGTCTTGCCGGCCGAGGTCTTCGGCCTGCTCGGGCCCAACGGCGCAGGCAAGAGCACGCTCGTCCGCCAGCTCGTCGGCCTGACCCGCCCGGACCGCGGCCGGATCGACGTGCTCGGGTACGACGTCGTCGCCACTCCCTCGGTCGCCGGCCATCTCGTCGCGTACCTCGGCCAGGACGAGTCGGCCCTGCTCGACCTGCCGGTGCACGCCGCGGTGTCGACGACCGCGCGGCTGCGCGGCGAGTCCCGGCGGGCCGCGAGCGCACAGGCCACCGACCTCGTCGACGAGCTCGGCCTGACCGCGGTGGCCCACCGGCCCCTGGCCCGGCTCTCCGGCGGCCAGCGCCGGCTTGCCTGCGTCGCCTCGGCGCTCGCCGCCCGGCGGCCGGTGCTGCTGCTCGACGAGCCGACCGCCGGCCTCGACCCGGTCGCGCGCCGCGAGGTGTGGGCCGCCATAGCCCGCCGCCGCGACGCGCACGGCGTCACCGTCGTCCTCGTCACGCACAACGTCCTGGAGGCGGAGTCGGTGCTCGACCGCGTCGCCATCCTCGACCGCGGCCGCGTCATCGCCTGCGACACCCCGGGCCGGCTGAAGGCGGCCGTGAGCGACGACGTACGGCTCGACCTGGTGTGGAGGTTCGACCCGCCGTACGACGACCCGACCGTCGCCGCGCTCGCCGGTCGCGCCACGGTGGTGGGGCGGCGGTGGACGGTCCGGCTGGCCGCCGAGGAGGCCCGGTCCGCACTCGGCCGGCTGACCTCGGGCGCTGCGTTCGCGTCGCTCGACGACTTCACTCTGGCGACGCCGAGCCTCGAAGACGTCTACCTCGCCCTCGGCGGGCGCGACGACGACCTGGAGCGGGCGTGACCCAGGCCCCGACGCCGGTGCGTCCGGCCGCCGCGGCACCGGCCGCCGGCGCCGTCGACCGCCGTACGCCGTGGTGGTCGACCGCCGACGCCGTCTATCGGCTCGCGCTCGCCCGCGGCCGGGTCGCGCGCGGGCCGCTGCTGTTCGTCGCCACGCTCCAGTCGGTGGGCATCCTCGTCCTGCTGCGCGGCGTCGTCCGCCACCCCGACCGGGCGACGAGCGCGGCGATCGTCGCCGGCGGCAGCATCCTCGTCGTCGCGTTCGTCGCGCTCAACCTGCTCGCGCAGCGCTTCGGCGCGATGCGGGCCGGCCGCTCGCTCGACTACTTCGCCGCCCTGCCGGTGCCGGTGTCGGCGGTGGTGCTCGGGACGGCCGCGTCGTACGCGACGTTCACGGTGCCGGGCGCGCTGCTGACGGCGGTGGCCGGCGCGGCGATGTTCGGGCTGCCGTTCGGCCAGCTCTGGCTCGTCGTACCCGCCGTCCTCGCCTCGGGCGTCGCGCTCGCGGGCGTCGGCGCGGCGGTCGGCTTGTCTCTGCCTCGAGTCGAGCTTGCGACGATGGCCGGCCAGCTCGGCATGACCGCGGTGCTCTTCCTGGGGTTGATCCCGGCCGGTCACCTGCCGCTGGCGCTACGCGGTCTGCGCCAGGCCGTCCCGTCGACCTACGCTGTTGACGTGCTCGCTGCCGGGTTGCGCGGGTCCGCCACCCCGGGAGGCGTCCTGTGGCGGGTCGCGGCCTCACTCGCCTACGGCGCCGTGACGCTCGCGCTCGCGGCCCGCGCGTTCCGCCGGGCGGTCGCGTCGTGACCACGCCGTACGGCGGCCCGGCGCAGCCGACCTCGTGGGGTCAGGCGGCCTACGGCACGACGCCGATGCAGCCGCGCGCCTACGACCCGGTCGACTGGGCTCGCGAAGCGGTCGTCGCGGTCGCTGGCACGCTCTTCCTCGCGCTGTCCGGCGCCGTCGTCGGGCTGCTGTGGGACGCCGCCGCGCCCAAGCTGTCGTTCCTCGCACTCGCCGCCAACGCGGACCAGACGTTCCGGCCGCAGATCGGCGCGGACGCGTGGTTCCTGCTCGTCAGCGTGCTGGCCGGGCTGGTCACCGCGACCCTGCTGTGCATCGCGGTGCGCCGGCCGGGTCCGGGCGCGGCGGTCGCCCTCGGCGTCGGCGGCCTGCTCGGCGCGCTGGTCGCCGACCGCGTCGGCTTCGTCGCCGAGCGGCACGCGGCCGTGGTGGGGCTGCACTCGGTCGGCTTCCCGTCGACCGGCGACCTCGTCACGCAGGTCGACTTCCGGGTGCACGCGCTCGGCGTGATCGCCGGCTGGCCGCTGGCCGCGCTCGCGGTGCTCGGCATCTTCATCGGCATCGACGCACTCGTCCGCCGGGGCTGACCCGCCGTGCTGGCCCGCCTCGACCTTCGTGGTCGTACCGCCGACCCGCGCCGGGTGCTGCCGCGCGCGCGGCTCGACGTCGAGGCTGCCGTGGCCGCCGTCCGACCGGTCGTCGACGACGTCCGCGACCGCGGGCTCGCCGCCGTCCTCGCCGCGACCGAGAAGTACGACGGCGTCCGGCTCGACGCGCTGCGGGTGCCCGCTTCTGCGCTGGCCGACGCGCTGGCGAGCCTCGACCCGGCGGTGCGGGCCGCGCTCGAGGAGGCGGCCGACCGCGCCCGCCGGGTGCACGCGGCGCAGCGCCGTAGCGACGCCGTCGTCGAGGTCGCGCCGGGGGCGGTCGTCACCGAGCGGTGGGTGCCGGTCGGGCGGGTCGGCCTCTACGTGCCGGGCGGGCTCGTCGCCTACCCGTCGAGCGTCGTCATGAACGTCGTACCCGCGCAGGTCGCCGGGGTCGGGTCGCTCGCGGTCGCGTCGCCGCCGAAGCCGGAGTTCGGCGGCCGGCCCAACCCGGCCGTCCTCGCCGCGTGCGCGCTGCTCGGCGTCGACGAGGTGTACGCCGTCGGCGGCGCGCAGGCCATCGCGATGTTCGCGTACGGCGTCGAGCGGGTCGCGCCGGTCGACCTCGTCACCGGCCCGGGCAACGTCTGGGTCGCCGCGGCGAAGCGGCTGGTCCGTGGTGTCGTCGGCATCGACGCGGAGGCCGGGCCGACCGAGATCGGCATCCTCGCCGACGACAGCGCCGACCCCGACTTTCTCGCCGCGGACCTCGTCGCACAGGCCGAGCACGACGAGCTCGCCGCGTGCCTGCTGGTGACGCCGTCGGTCTCGTTGGTCGACGCGGTCGACGCGGCGCTGGCACTGCGGGTGTCGTCGGCGCGGCACCGCGCCCGGGTGGAGAAGGCACTGGCGGGGCAGTCGGCGGCGGTGCTCGTCGACGACCTCGACCACGGCCTCGAGGTCGTCGACGTCTGGGCGGCCGAGCACCTCGAGGTCGTGACCCGCGACGCGGCTGCCGTCGCCGCGCGGGTGCGCAACGCCGGCGCGGTCTTCGTCGGGCCGTGGTCGCCGGTGTCGCTCGGCGACTATCTCGCCGGGTCCAACCACGTGCTGCCGACCGGCGGCACCGCGCGGCACACCGGCGGGCTGTCGGTGCAGTCCTTCCTGCGCGGCATCCACGTCGTCGACTACAGCCGCGACGCGCTGGCCGCGGTCGCCGGTCACGTCGCCGCGCTCGGTGGTGCCGAGGATCTCGCCGCGCACGTCGAGGCGGTCGCGACCCGGGTGCGCCAAAAAAGGGCGGCACAGTCGTGACCCGGCTCGACGAGATGCCGATCCGCGACGACCTGCGCGGGCTTTCGCCGTACGGCGCGCCGCAGATCGACGTGCCGATCCGGTTGAACACCAACGAGAACCCGTACCCGCCGCCCGCGGAACTGGTCGCGGATGTTGCCGCGTCGGTCGCGGCCGCGGCGAGCGGTCTCAACCGCTACCCCGACCGCGAGGCGGTCGAGTTGCGCGCCGCGCTTGCGGCCTATCTCGGCGGCGGCATCGCGGTCGAGCAGGTTTGGGCCGCCAACGGCTCCAACGAGATCCTCCAGCAGCTGCTGATGGCGTTCGGTGGCGCCGGCCGCCGCGCGCTGGGGTTCGTCCCGTCGTACTCGATGCACCGGCTGATCGCGCTCGCGACCGGCACCGAGTGGGTCGACGGGCAGCGCCGCGACGACTTCGGCGTCGACGCCGACCGCGCGGTCGCGGCCGTCGAGACACACCGGCCCGACGTCGTGTTCCTGTGCTCGCCCAACAACCCGACCGGTACGGCGTTGCCGGCCGAGGTCGTGACCGCCGTCCTCGGCGCGGCGCCCGGCATCGTCGTCGTGGACGAGGCGTACGCCGAGTTCTCCTCGTCGCCGACCGCGTTGCCGCTGCTCGACGGTCACCCGCGGCTCGTCGTGACGCGGACGATGTCGAAGGCGTTCGGGTTCGCCGGCGGCCGGCTGGGCTACCTCGCCGCCGACCCGGCGCTCGTCGACGCGCTCCGGCTGGTGCGGCTGCCCTACCACTTGAGTGCGCTGACGCAGGCCGCGGCGCTGGCTGCGCTGCGGCACGCGGACGCGACGCTGGCGCAGGTCGCGACGCTGCGCGCGGACCGTGACCGGATGCGGGATGCGTTGCGCCGCCGCGGGTTCGACGTCGTCGACAGCGACGCGAACTTCCTGCTGTTCGGCCGGTTCGACGACGAGCGTGCGACGTGGCAGGGCCTGCTCGACCGCGGCGTGCTGGTGCGCGACGTCGGGTTGCCGGGATGGTTGCGCGTGAGTGTCGGTACGACGGACGAGTGCGACGCGTTCCTCGACGCGTTGGGAGAGGTGACCGGACAGTGACCGCTACCGGAGTGAGCCGCACCGCGCGGATCGAGCGGAGCACCAAGGAGTCGAAGGTCGTCGTCGAGCTCGACCTCGACGGCACCGGCGAGACCGACGTGTCCACCGGCGTGCCGTTCTTCGACCACATGCTCGGGCAGCTCGGCAAGCACTCCGGCATCGACCTCACCGTCGCCGCGAGCGGCGACATCGATGTCGACTCGCACCACGTCGTCGAGGACGTCGCGATCGTGCTCGGCCAGGCGCTGCGCGAAGCGTTGGGCGACAAGGCGGGGATCGCGCGGTTCGGCAGCGCGCTGGTGCCGCTCGACGAGACGCTGGTGCAGGTCGCCGTCGACGTCTCCGGCCGGCCGTACTGCGTACACGAGGAGCCGGAGCTGGTCGAGCTGATCGGCTCGTACGACACGACGCTGACCCGGCACGTGTTCGAGTCGTTCGCCGCGTCGGCCGACGTGTGCCTGCACGTGCGGGTGCTGTCCGGCCGCAACGCGCACCACGTCGTCGAGGCGCAGTTCAAAGCGGTTGCGCGCGCGCTGCGCGAGGCGGTTGCGCTCGACCCGCGCTCGCGCGGCGTGCCGTCGACGAAAGGTGTGCTGTGACCGCACCGTCGGTCGTCGTACTCGACTACGGCTCCGGCAACCTGCGGTCGGCCGAGCGCGCGCTCGCGCGGGTCGGCGCTTCGGTCACGGTCACCGCCGACGTCGCCGCGGCTCGCGAGTGCGACGGTCTCGTCGTACCCGGGGTCGGTGCGTTCGCCGCGTGCATGGCCGGCATCCGATCGGTCGGTGCCGACGCCGTCGTGTCCGCGCGGGTGTCGGCCGGCCGGCCCGTTCTCGGGATCTGCGTCGGCATGCAGGTGCTGTACGACGCCGGCGACGAGCACGGCGTCGAGACGCCCGGCATCGGCGTGCTGCCCGGCCGGGTGACGA
>JAVEEI010000064.1 GCA_030840525.1 Frankiaceae bacterium | reverse complement strand
CAGCATCCCGGCGAGCAGGATGCCCGCGACCGCGCTGATCGCCAGCAACAGCCAGATCCGCTGGACCGTCCCCCGCGCGGCGGTCAGAGGCAGCGACACCCCTCAAGGGTACGGCGCCGGCCGCACCGGCCGTTGCGTGCGGTGTCCGCTCTTGTCCGTTTACGCGAGCGGCGTCACGAGAGCGCGACGATCGGGCATTGGGTATCCCCCGAAAGGACTATCCAAGAATGAGACGAACGGGGACTGTCGTCCTTTGCGTCCGGTTCGTACGGTCATTGAGGCGGATCCACCACACCACGGGGGCCCGCTTCCGCAGACCGATGTGAGGACGCGACAGATGCCCTGGACCCAGGACTGGACCGCACGCGCCGCCTGCCGCGACGACGCACCCGACACACTGTTCGTGCAAGGGGCCGCGCAGAACCGGGCGAAGAGCGTCTGCCTGGGCTGCCCGGTCCGCACCGAGTGCCTCGCCGACGCGCTCGACAACAGGGTCGAGTTCGGCGTCTGGGGCGGCATGACCGAGCGCGAGCGTCGCGCCCTGCTCCGCCGCCGCCCGAACGTCACCTCGTGGCGCGGGCTGCTGGAGACCGCGATGACCGACTTCGAGCGCCAGCGCGTCGTCGTGCTCGAGCCCGCCGTCGCGGCCGCCGCGAGCTGACGCAGCCCCGGCACAGTCCGCCAAGATCATCGCCGCCATAGCGACATCTATCCCGCGCTGACGGCGCAACCACTGTCGAGCTAGGCGACCGGCGCGCTCGCCTCCGGACCGTTCGCCAGCTCGGCACCGATCGTCCGCAGCCCGTCGAGATCGTGGACGTCGCCGGCCTGCGCCGCGACCTGCACCAGCGGCACCGCCCGGTGGGCGCCGGCGAACCGCGCCGCCGTACGTTCGTCCCGGATCGCAGCCGCCAGCCGGTCGGCGTGCACCCGCAGCACCGCCGCGGCGAGCGGCGCCTCGCCCGTCTCGTCCAGCGCCTCGGCACCCGCGAGCGCCCGCTGCACCGACAGCTCCGGCGCGGCGCTGCGATGCACCCGGTTGAGCACGACCGCGGCCAGCGGCATCTGCTCCGCGGACAGCCGTTCGACGAAGTACGTCGCCTCCCGCAGCGCGTCGCGTTCCGGCGTCGCGACGACGACGAACGACGTACCGGGCTCCTTCAACAGTTGGTACGTCGTCTCCGCCCGCTCGCGGAAGCCGCCGAACATCGTCTCCAGCGACGCGACGAACAGGCTGAGATCCTTCAGCGCCTGCGCGCCGAGGACTTTCGTCAGCACGTTCGTGAACACCGACATGCCGACGCTGAGCACCTTCATGTACGCGCGCCCGCCGGCCTTCGCCGGGGCCAGCAGCAGCCGGATCATCCGTCCGTCGAGGAAGCGGCCGAGCCGCTGCGGCGCGTCCAGGAAGTCGAGCGCGGACCGGCTTGGCGGGGTGTCGACGACGATGAGGTCCCAGCGGCCTTCGCGGTTGAGCTGCCCGAGCTTCTCCATCGCCATGTACTCCTGCGTTCCGGCGAAGCTCGACGACAGCGAGACGTAGAAGGGGTTGGTGAGAATCTGTTGCGCCCGGGCCGGTTCGGCGTGGGTGAGGACGATCTCGTCGAACGTCCGCTTCATGTCGAGCATCATCGCGTCGAGTGAGCCGCCGGCCGCGCCGTCGACGTCGCCGACCGCGCGCGGGGTGTTGTCGAGCTCGGTGAGCCCCATCGACTGCGCCAGCCGTCGAGCCGGGTCGATGGTGAGGACGCACACCCGGCGGCCGCGTTCGGCCGCGCGCAGGGCGAGCGCCGCCGCGGTCGTCGTCTTGCCGACGCCGCCGGAGCCGCAGCAGACGAGAACGCGCGCGCGGTCGAGCAGCGCGTCGATGTCGTTCGACGGGGCGGTCATGCCAGCCCCTGCTCGGTCAGCAGCTCGGCCAGCTCGTAGAGCCCGTCGGTGTCGGCGCCGTCCGCGAGCAGCGGGAGCTCGAGCCGCGGGCGGCCGAGGTCGGCGAGCACCTCGCGCTCGCGGGCTTCGAGCAGGACGCGGCCGGCGTGCTCCCCGGCTTCGGCGGCGAGCGCGGCGACCAGCCGGTCGGTCGGCTCCAGCCCGGCCCGCTTCAGCCCGGCACTGATCTCCGCGCCGTCGAGCCGGCCGGCGGCAGCCGCGTCGAGCGAGCCGGCCGGCAGCAGCGGCGCGCGCACCATGTTGACGAGTACGGCGCCGACCGGCAGGCCGACCGCTTCGAGCTCGGCCACCCCGTCGACGGTCTCCTGCACCGGCATCTCTTCGAGCAGCGTGACCAGGTGCACGGCGGTCTGCCGCGACCGCAGCAGGTTCATGACGCTGTCCGCCTGCTGGCGGATCGGCCCCATCCGGGCGAGGCCGGCGACCTCCGCGTTGACGTTGAGAAAGCGCGCGATCCGGCCGGTCGGCGGCGCGTCGAGCACGACCGCGTCGTACAGCCGGCCGCCGCCGCGGCGGTCCCGGGTCGCGGCCTCCATGACCTTGCCGGTGAGCAGGACGTCGCGCAGCCCCGGTGCGATGGTCGTGGCGAAGTCGATGGCGCCGACCCGCTTCAGCGCCGAGCCGGCCCGACGCAGGTTGTAGAACTTCTCGAGGTACTCGATCAGCGCCGCCTCGGGGTCGATCGCGAGGGCGTAGACGGAGCCGCCACCGTCGGCGAGCGCGACCCGGCGTTCCTCGTACGGCAGCGGGGCGGTGTCGAAGAGCTGCGCGATGCCTTGGCGGCCCTCGGCCTCGGTGAGCAGCACCTGCCGGCCGGCCTGCGCGAGGCTCAGCGCGAGCGCGGCCGCGACCGTCGTCTTGCCGGTGCCCCCCTTCCCGGTGACGACGTGCAGCTTCACGCCCGGGAACAGGGTCACCGACCCAGGCTAGCCACGCACTTTGGTGCCGAAACTCTGGCGCGCGCGGCAGGAAGGATGCGGAGTGTGGCGAAACACACACGCAACGCTTGTTCCGGTGGAAAGGCTGGGGGATGTACGACGAGTCCACGTGGCGAGCCCATGCCGAGTGCCGCGGGGAGAATGCCGTCTATTTCTTCGCTCCGAGCCATTTCGAACGCAAGCCGGAGAAAGACCTGCGCGAGGGTCTCGCCCGCGCCATGTGCCGGCGGTGCAAGGTGCAGAAACAGTGCCTCGACTACTCGATCCAGGTCGAGGAAGGGCACGGCATCTGGGGCGGGCTGAACGAGCTGGAGCGTAAGCGCCTCCTCCGCCGCCGCCGCGCCGAGTCCGCCTAGGCCCAGAGCCCAGACGTCGACTGTGACGTTCGAGGCGCAAACTGCACCTACGAAACGCCTCAAACGTCACAGTCGAGGTGCGCCTCAGTAGTGTCGGGGTGTGCAGAAGTGGGAGTACTCGACCGTTCCGCTGCTGGTGCATGCGACCAAGCAGATCCTCGACAACTGGGGCGAAGACGGCTGGGAGCTCGTGCAGGTCGTGCCCGCCCCCGGCGGCGGCGACCAGCTCGTCGCCTACCTGAAGCGAGCCAAGCAGTGAGCCGGGTCGCCGACCGGCTCGCCGAGCTCGGTCTCACCCTGCCCTCGGTCGCGCCGCCGGTCGCCGCGTACATCCCTGCCGTCCGCACCGGCAACCTTGTCTGGACGTCCGGCCAGCTGCCCTCGAAGGAGGGCAAGCTGCTCGCGACCGGCAAGGTCGGCGCCGAGGTCGACGCCGCGACCGCGAAGCAACTCGCCGCCACCTGCGC
>JAVEEI010000056.1 GCA_030840525.1 Frankiaceae bacterium | reverse complement strand
GCGCACCTCGACCTGCCGGCTCGACCTGCCGGTGGCGTCCGGCCGCCCCGGCGCGCCGGCCGGAATGGCGGCTGCGCGACTCGCGCGTGCCGTGGGTCGTACCGCGCGGTGCCTATCGAACTGGCCTGCTCAAGCCGGCCAACTCCGTCGGCGCGCCAGTGAGTCAGGTGCCTCTGCCAGGCCTGGCAGTCGATAGCAGGCCAGTTCGATAGGAGCGCTGAGGGAGACTGGGGCCAAGGTGCCCGCGGTGGCCGGAGCCCGGCGAACCCGATGCCGTCAGAGGCCGAGCTCGCCGGCGAAGTCGCCGTCCTCCAGGCGCTCCTTGACGGTTACCAGGAAGCGGGCCGCGTCGGCGCCGTCGACGATCCGGTGGTCATAGGTGAGCGCCAGGTAGACCATCGACCGGATCGCGACGACCTCCCCGAGCTCGGGGTCGTTGACGACGACCGGCCGCTTGACGACCGAGCCGGTACCGAGGATGCCGACCTGCGGCTGGTTGATGATCGGCGTGTCGAACAGCGCGCCGCGCGACCCGGTGTTGGTCAGCGTGAACGTGCCGCCACCGAGCTCGTCCGGCGTGATGTGGTTGTCGCGGGTCCGGCTGGCGAGGATCAGCCGCTTGCGTTCGTCGCTCCACCGACGGTCGCCGATGCCGGCGCCGGCGAGGTGGACGACGACGTCGGCGCCGTCGAGCGCGGCCGGGTCGATCTCGTGCCGGGCCGGCTCCCACTGCCGCTGGTGCTCGGCGGTGGGTGCGCGCCGAACCAGCGTGACGACGTCCTCGCCGTCGGCGCGCAAGGCGCGGACCAGCGCCGTACCGATGAACCCGGACGCACCCGAGACGACCCAGCGCATGACGGCTACGCGCCCAGCTCGGCCTCGAACTCGCCCTCTTCGAGCCGTGCCTTGACCGAGGTCAGGAACCGCGCCGCGTCCGCGCCGTCGACCATCCGGTGGTCGTAGGTGAGCGCGAGGTAGACCATGTTGCGCACCGCGATGACCTCGCCGACGTCGGGGTCGTCGACCACGACGGCGCGCTTCACGACCGCGCCCGTGCCGAGGATGCCGACCTGCGGCTGGTTGATGATCGGGGTGTCGAACAGCGCGCCGCGCGAGCCGGTGTTGGTCAGCGTGAACGTCCCGCCGCCGAGCTCGTCCGGGGTGATGTGGTTGCCGCGGGTGCGGTCGGCGAGGTCGGCGATCTTGCGGGCGAGGCCGGAGAGGTTGAGGTCGCTCGCATCCTTGATGACGGGGACGAGCAGGCCGCGCGGGGTGTCGACCGCGATGCCGAGATGCACGCTGTCGTGGTACGTCGCCGTACCCGCCTCGACGTCGATCGAGGCGTTGACCGCGGGGTGCTCGCGCAGCGCCTCGCACGCCGCGAGCGCGAAGAACGGCAGGTACGACAGCTTCACGCCCTCGCGCGCCTCGAACTCGTTCTTCACCCGGTCGCGCAGCCGCGCCACCCGGGTCAGGTCGACCTCGACCACGGTCGTGAGCTGGGCCGAGACCTGTAGCGACTCGACCATCCGCTGGGCGATGACGGTCCGCAGCCGGGAGAGCTTCTCGGTCTTGCCGCGGACCGACTGGTCCGGCCCGGCCGGCCGCGGCGCGGGCTTCGGCGCCTCCTGCTTCGCCGCGGGCGCCGCCGGCTTCGGCTGCTCCTGCTGCGCTGGCTTGGGGGCCTGCTTCGGGGCCGAGCCGGCGGCGTCGAGGACGTCCTGCTTGCGGATCCGGCCGCCGACGCCGGTGCCGTGTACGTCGGCCAGGTTGACCCCGTGCTCGGCCGCGAGCCGCCGTACCAGCGGGGTGACGTACGACGGACCGCCCGCCTCGTCCTCGTCGTGCGCGGGCTCCTGCGCCTGCGGCTCGGGCTCTTCGGCCTTGGGCTGTTGCGGCTCCGGCTCGGGCTCCTCTTCGGCCTTGGGCTCCTCAGGCTCGGGCTCGGGCTCGGGTTCGGGTTCCGGCTCCGCCTGTGCCGCCGGCTCCTCGGCGCCGGCGTCCGACTCGCCGCCACCGGCGCCGTCGTCGATGACGGCGAGCTCGGAGCCGACCTCGACCGTCTCGTCCTCGCCGACCTTGATCGACTTGAGCACGCCGGCCGCGGGCGACGGGATCTCGGTGTCGACCTTGTCGGTCGACACCTCGAGCAGCGGCTCGTCGGCCTCGACCCGCTCGCCCTCCTGCTTCAGCCAGCGGGTGACGGTGCCCTCGGAGACGCTCTCGCCGAGGCGCGGCATGGTGACGGAGACGGACATGGGGCTCCTCAGCCGTGTACGTGAAGTGGCTTGCCGGCCAGCGCGAGGTGGGCCTCGCCGACCGCCTCCGACAGCGTCGGGTGCGGGTGGATGAGCTGCGCGACCTCGACCGGCAGCGCCTCCCAGTTGGTGATTAGCTGCGCCTCGGCGATCAGGTCGCCGACCCGCGCGCCGACCATGTGCACGCCGACGACCGGACCGTCCTTGACCGCGACGACCTTGCACGCGCCGGCCGTCTGCAGGATCTGGGCGCGGCCGTTGCCGGCGAGGTCGTAGGTGAACTCGGTGACGTCGAGCCCGCGCTCCTTCGCCTGCGCCGTCGTGATGCCGACGCTCGCGACCTCGGGGTCCGAGTAGGTGATCCGCGGGACGCCGTCGTAGTCGATCGCGGGCGGGTTCAGCCCGGCGACCCGCTCGGCCACCATGATCCCCTCGGCGAAGCCGACGTGCGCGAGCTGCAACCCGGGGCGCAAGTCGCCGATCGCGTAGACGTTGGGGACGTTGGTCTGGCACTGCTCGTCGACCGGCACGAAGCCGCGGTCGACCGTGACGCCGGCCGCCTCGAACCCGAGCCCCTCCGACACCGGCCCGCGGCCGACGGCGACGAGCAACAGCTCGCCGTCGTACGTCGTGCCGTCTTCGAGGGTGACGGTGACGCCGGCGTCGGTCGTCTTCGCGTCGGTGAACTTCCTGCCGAGCGAGAACGCGATGCCGCGCTTGCGGAACGCGCGTTCGAGCAGCTTGGAGCTCGACTCTTCTTCCAGCGGCAGCAGGTGGGGGAGCGCCTCGACGATCGTGACCTCGGCCCCGAACGACTTCCACACACTGGCGAATTCGACGCCGATGACGCCGCCGCCGAGGATCACGACGCTCGACGGGACGTGGTCGAGGACCAGCGCGGGC
>JAVEEI010000006.1 GCA_030840525.1 Frankiaceae bacterium | reverse complement strand
ACCAGAACGCATAGACGCCGCCGGCCAAGCCCGCCATCGCGCCCGACACGACGAAGCCGAGCAGTTTGTAGCCAAGCACATTGATCCCGAACGCCGAGGCGACGAGCTCGTTGTCGCGCAACGCGATCAGGCCGCGACCGACCTTGCTCCGCCGAATCCGAATGTCGACGTAGATGCAAACGGCGACCATCGCAAGTGCGAACACGTAGAACGCGAAGTTGCCCTGCAGCGACGCAGGCCGGTACGCCGGGACGCCCGCGTCCTGGCCGTTGAGCGACGAAATCGTGAAGATGGCGTCGGCGGTAACGCTGCCGAACACCAGCGTGACCAGGGCGAGGTATAGGCCGCGGATCCGCAGCGCGATAGCACCGAGCAGCGCGGCCGCGGCGGCCGACACGAGCGCGCCCGCGACGATGCCGATCGCGAACGTGAACGGATCGGGCGCGGTCGTACCGGTGTTGACAACGTTGGCCGCGGTCAGCGCGCCGATGCCGAGAAAGGCTTGCTGGCCAAGGGAAATCTGGCCGGTGTAGCCGACGAGGACGTTCATCGACAGGCCGACCATCGCGAAGATCGCCGCGTAGATCGCGTCGTTGGTCCAGTCGTCCGACTGCGCCGGCAGGAGGAAGATGAGCGCGAGCACCGGCAGCAACGCGACCCCGCGGATCAGCCAGCCGGCCAGCGACACCCGGCCCGCGGCGCGAGCCTGGTCGAAGCCGCCCAGCACCTCGGTCTGCGCGGCCATCTAGGCCTCCTGCCCGAGCAGGCCGCGCGGCCGGATGAGCAACACGAGCAACAGCACCAGCGCGACCGCGACCTCGGCCTGCGCGGTGGGCAGGCTGTTAAGCCCCGGCACGAACGAGTGGTCGGCGTTCGCGAACGAGTTGATCAGCCCGATGAGGATGCCGCCGACGAACGCACCGGGCAGGCTCGTCATGCCACCGAGCACCGCCGCCGAGAACGCGACGACGAGAGTGAGACCGGTGAACGCGCCAGGTGTGACGCTGCCGGCCGGCGGCACGGCGAGCAGGACACCCGCTACGCCGCCGAGGAAGCCGGCGATCGCCCACGTCAGCATCGACACCCGCTCGACCGAGATGCCGACGACCCGCGCAGCGGTCACGTCCTGGCTCACTGCAAGGATCGCCGTGCCGGTGTTGGTGTAACGGAAGAACAGGAACGAGAGTACGGCCAGCACCGCGAGCACGATCAGCTTCGCGACGTCCTGATCGAGCACGACGACGCCGTCCACCTGCGTGAGGTAGGACCGCACGCCGAGCGCGTCACTGATCGTGCGCAACGCCGCGGTCTGCGGATATGGCAGGAGTCCTTCGACGCCGACGAGAAGCAGCGCGACGCCGACGGTCGCGACGACGAGCACGACCCGAGGACGATTGAACAGCGGCCGGATCACGAGCCGCTCGGTCGCCATCGCGACGAGCACCGCGGCGAGGACGCCGATGAGGATCGCGACGAAGTACGGCAGCTTCGGCGCCCAGCCGACGCCGCGGTCGAAGATGAACGCGACGATCGCTGCGACCGTCCCGAACTCACCTTGGGCGAAGTTGAAGATGCGATTGCTCTTGTAAAGCAGCACGAGACCCAGACCGAACAGGCCGAAGGCCGCGCCGTCGGCGAGGCCGGAGATCAGTGGTGTGACGAGGTGCAGCTGGGGGCTGAACGTGTCGGCAACGACATGCATCAGAACAGCCGCAGGTACTGACTGCCGACGGTGTCCCAGGCGCCGGCCGAACTCTGCCCGGGCTCAGACTCGCCGCAGTTCACCTTCTGAACCCACGCGCCGGTGCCGCCGAAGTGCCCGCCGTGATCGCGGAAGTCGATCGGCACGTACGGGTTCGTCGGGATGACCGCGTTCTCCGACGACGACAGGAAGTTGGCCCGGGTGAGGTTGTACGACGCATCCTTCAGCAGGTTCCACAGCGCGTTCGACAAGCCCCACAGCGCCCACTCGATGTCGTCGTAGGTCGTCCCGTACGCCTGCTTGAAGTCACTGGTCGCACGGTCGAGACCGGGGGACGGGGCGAGGAAGTAGGCATGCCCGCTGACCGCGTTCGTGCTCTGCTGGCAGATGTATTGCGCGACGGTGATCTCGGTGTAGGTAACACCGGGACCGACCCAGTTGGCGACCGCGCCGGGCTGCTTGTAATAGCCCGCGACCGTGAAGACGAAGTACCCGGGAGCAGCGTCGAAGAAGATGGTCTTGAAGCCTTCGAGCGCGAGCGTCTGGCCGAACTGCGTCGCGTCTCCTTGGTACTGGCCGTTCTGCGACTGCTGGAACTCCTTGTACGGGATATGCGCGGCGTTCAGCGCCGCCTCCATGCCCCTGCGAGCGCCGGCGAAGTTGATCGTGTCGGCCGTGACGACGGCCCACTTGGCCTTGGCACCGGGAATGTTGTCGGAGGCCTGGGTGGAATCGGCGGGCTCTGCGAACCCTTGCTGTTGCGCGTTCTTCAGCACAAGCGTGCCCTGCTGCTGGTACGTCAGCGATATCGCGAAGTAGTTCGAAAGGCTCGTCAGGCCGTTGTCGGTCACGCCCGCCGAGAGGTACGGCACGTTGTTCTGGTGGATGTAGGGCTCGGTCGCACAGGCCTGGATCTGGTCGGTGCCGCCGCCGCCGACGACGAGGAAGTCACGCTTCGCCATGGCGCTGCACACTTGACGGGCATGAGCGGGCGTGTACTGGTCGTCCTGGATCTCGGCGTGCACCAGCCGGCCGCAGACGGTGTGCCCCGGCTGCTTCCAGAACGTGTCCGCACCGGCGGCGAAGGAGTTGTTCGGGAACGGCGTGCCGGTGCCGGTCAGCGGTGCGTGCACGCCGATGTTGATGTGACCGGACGTGACGCCGGTCGTGTCGCCGCCGTGCGGCGTGCCGCACGCGACGTTGCCGCCGTTCGTCCCGCCGCCGCTGCCGCCGTTGAACCCGTTGCCGCCGCCCGCGTTCGTCGTACCGCCGCCGGAGCCGCCGGGGCCGGTGCCGGTGCCACCGCTGCCGCCGGGGAGCGTCGACGTGCCGCTGCCGGGCAGCGAGCCGGACCCGCCGCTGCCGCCGCCGTTGGGCCCGACCGCGCCGTTGCCACCCGCGCCGCCGCCCCCGCCACCAGCGGTGCCGCTGGCCTTCAACGACTGGGTCGCATCCGGCTTGAGCCCGCAGGCGGCGGTCAGCGCCGAGAGGGCGAGCATGCCGGCGGCGACTCGGACGGCGGTGTTACGGCGGGCGGTCATCATGCGGCTCCTGGGGATGGGGCGTCAGTCGCGACGGACGGTGAAGGCATCACTGCCGCGCTCGCGCAGTACCTGGTCGAGCTTGCTGCGGCCCCCCGCGGCGACCGGCGGGCTCGGGTCGCCGAGTACGAACGAGACGATCAGCATCAGCAGGCCGAAGGCGGCCGCGGCCAGCCAGAAGCCCGCGGACGGCAGCGATGACGCCGGCCGGACCGACGCGACGGGAGTGGCCGACACGCTCGGCGTCGGCGACGCGACGACCGGCGCGGGCACCGGCGGCGCCGACGACGTACCGCCGGGCAGCGTGACCGGGCCCGGCACCGTGCCGCCGCCGGTCACCGGCTGCGGGTTCGTCACGCCGCCGCCGTTGCCGCTGTCGCTCGGCGGGGGCGGCGGTGGCTCGGACGGCAGCGGAGTCCCGGGCGTGTAGGCGACCGACGCCTTGATGGTCTTCGGGCCGGAGAAGACGAGCTGGAACGGAGCCGTCGTGTTCTTCGGGTCCGGGACGACGACGACGCCGAGGTTCTGGTCGTCGACCCAGGTCTGCGCGATGGTCGGGATCGCGAACGTGTAGACGTTGCCGACGACCGTGGGCTTGACCGCGGTCGCGCAGTCGTAGGTCGGCTCGTCGGTGTAGTCGCCGCCCTTCGGGGGCGTCGCCGGCCAGCCGCGGGTCGGCAGGCAGGCGACGATCGTCGCGTCCTGCTGCGCGAACGTCGTCGCCGTCGGCTGCGTGTCCAGCGTGAGAGAGAACGTGAAGCTCTGGATGCTGGTGCCCGGGGTGAGACCGGTCGTGTCGAACGCGAGCGCCGTCATCTTGGCCGGCGTCTTGTCGCCCCCGCTGTCCTGCGCGCCGGTGTAGGCGACGGCGAGGTCGCCGTCGGGTACGCCGGACGGCTCGGACGGCGGGACGGCCGGCGGCGCGACCGGCGGGCTGGCCTGCTCGTACGCGGTCTGCCAGAACCACGACGCCTGGAGGACGGCCGGCGTGTTGTTGGCGGCGGCGGCGTGCGACGCGGGAAGCAGCAGCATCGTGCCGCTGCCGGCGATCAGTCCCGCGGCAGCCAACTGGAACAGGCGGCGCGCGTTCACTCGCCCCGACTTCGACGTCACGATCCGCCATCCTCCCGTTCCCGCAAATGGAATGATCACCGAGTGTCCTCGCGCCCGCAAGGTCGAGTGGCGCCGGTCACACGGGCCGCGCTGCCGCGCGAGGTCCGCGTCCTCGCCGTAGTCGCCTTCTTCGTCGCGCTCGGGTTCGGCATCGTCGCGCCGGCGCTGCCGCTGTTTGCCCGCAGCTTTCACGTCGGTACGGCGGCCGCGGCCGCGGTGGTCAGCGCGTTCGCGTTCCTGCGGATCGCGTTCGCCTTCCCGGCCGGGCGGCTGATCGACCAGCTCGGCGAGCGGCTGGTGCTCGGCACCGGCATCGGCATCGTCGCGGTGAGCAGCGCGCTCGCCGGCCTCGCGCAGTCGTACTGGCAGCTCGTCGTCCTGCGCGGTGCCGGCGGCGTCGGCTCGGCGATGTTCTCGATCAGCGCGATGAGCCTGCTGGTCCGCATGGTCCCGGCGGCGCAGCGGGCCCGCGCGGTGGGCCTCTGGCAGGGCGGGTTCCTGCTCGGGGGCATCGCCGGGCCGGGCCTCGGCGGCGTCGTCACGGACGCCTCGATCCGGCTGCCGTTCTTCCTGTACGCCGGCACGCTCGCCGTCGCCGGGTCGGTCGGGCTGGTCGCGCTGCGGGCAACGCCGCTGGCGGACCGGGCGAGCGCGACCGCTGCGGCGCGTACGACGCTGCGGGCCGCACTGCGGATGCCGGCGTACCGGGCCGCGCTCGCGACGGTGTTCGCCGACTCGTGGGCCTCGATGGGAGTCCGCGCCGCGCTCATCCCGCTGTTCGTAAAGGAGGCGCTGCACGAGGGCGTGATCTGGACCGGCATCGGGTTCTGGTGCGTGGCCGGCGTCAACGGGCTGGTGCTGCTCCCCGCCGGCCGGTTCGCCGACCGGGTCGGCCGCCGGCCGGTGCTGGTCGCCGGGTGCGCGATCTCGGGCTCGGCGTTCGTCCTGCTCGCGCTCGTGCAGTCGCTGCCGGTGTTCCTCGTCGCGATGGCCGTGCTCGGGCTCGGCTCCGGGCTGCTCGATGTCGCGCCCGGCGCGATCATCGGCGACATCGTCGAGGGCCGCGGCGGGCCGGTGTTCGCGGCGTACTCGATGTCCGGCGACACCGCGAACGTCGTCGGCCCGGTCGCCGCGGGTGCGCTGGCGGAGTCGTCGTACGGCGCGGCGTTCGCGCTGACCGCGGGGATCCTGACTGCAGCGACCGTGACCGGGCTCGCGATGCCGGAGACGCGCGGCCTCGCGGACGCGCGCGCGGCGGCCGGGGCCAGTGGCTCAGCCGAGGGCGGACCGCAGGTCGGCGATCAGGTCGTCGGCGTTCTCGATGCCGACCGAGAGCCGGACGAGGTCGCCCGGGACCTCCAGGGCGGAGCCCGCAGCGCTGGCATGGGTCATGCGGCCGGGGTGCTCGATCAGCGACTCGACGCCGCCGAGTGACTCGGCGAGAGTGAAGATCCTGGTCCGGCCGCAGATGTCGACGGCGTGCTGCTCGCCGCCGCTGACCCGGAACGACACCATGCCGCCGTACCGGCTCATCTGCTTGCGCGCGACGTCGTCGGTGTCGGGGTAGCGCACCTCAGTGACGGCGTCGTGGGTGCGCAGCATCGCGACGATGCGCTCGGCGTTGTCGCAGTGCCGGTCCATTCGTACCGCGAGCGTCTTGATGCCGCGCAGCACGAGCCATGCGTCGAACGCGCCGGCGACCGCGCCCATCGCATTCTGGTGGTAGCCGAGGGTTTCGCCCAGCTCGGGGTCGGCGGTGACGAGGGCGCCGCCGACGACGTCGCTGTGCCCGCCGAGGTACTTCGTGGTCGAGTGCACGACGATGTCGGCGCCGAGCTCGATCGGGCGTTGCAGCGCGGGCGAGGCGAAGGTGTTGTCGACGACGAGCTTCGCGCCGGCGTCGCGCGCGATGCCGGCGAGCACCTCGATGTCGGCGACGTTGAGCAGCGGGTTGGTCGGCGTCTCGCACCAGACGACGCGGGTCTCGTCGCGAATCGCGGCGCGAACGGCGTCGATGTCCTGCTGCGCGACCGCGGTCCAGGCGAGGCCCCAGCGCTCGAGCACGCGCGCGAATAGCCGGTAGGTGCCGCCGTACGCGTCGCCGGGGATGACGACGTGGTCGCCGGGCCGGCACAGTGCGCGCAGCAACGTGTCCTCGGCGGCGAGTCCGCTCGCGAACGCGAGGCCTCGTGTGCCGCCTTCGAGCGACGCCAGGTTGGCTTCCAGCGCGTCCCGGGTCGGGTTGGCGCTGCGGCTGTACTCGTAACCGCTGCGCAGGCCGCCGACGCCGTCCTGCTTGTACGTCGAGACCTGGTAGATCGGCGGGACGACCGCGCCGGTCAGCGGGTCGGCCTGCTGCCCGCCGTGGATGACCCTCGTCTCGAACGCCTGGCCCGCCGCGTCGTCCGCACTCATCGCGCCAGCGTAGCCAGCGCTGGGTGTCGGCGTGGGCGTGCGCGGCCTCGCCCTCGACCCGACGCTCGGCCCGCCCGAGGTGGCGCCGGACCTACCAGACCGTCGCTGCCAGCCGCCTCAGCTTCTCGAACTCCTCGTCCTCCTTCGTCAACGGCTCGATGGTCACGACCGGGTGGCCGCCCAACGTCTTGACCAGGTGGCAGAACAGCGCCCACTTGGGTGCTCCGAGCTCCAGCCTCGACACCTGCGTCTGGTGGACGCCGGCGACCTCGGCGAGGCGCTCCTGCGAGAGGAACTGGTCGAGCCGCGCGCCGCGGAGCGCCCGGCCCAGCGGCCCGACGGCGGGACGGCAGATGCCGCGTCCGCCGAGATCGATGTCGTCCAACCACATGAGGCGAGCCTGCCCGCCGACGCGGTCGGCTTTCGCGCGCAATCCGACGCCGGTGGACGGCGCCACCGCGGGGACGCAATGTGGACGCAGCAACACGCCGCGGGACCGATCACCGACCGTGACCGCCGGGGACCCCCCTCGCCGAGCACTAAGCCGCACAGAGCTTGACTCAACACGGGAGCGGCTTGGACTCAAGCCTCCTGGGGGTTGAGTCAAGCTCCAGGAGGCTTAGTCGTACGGAAGGGGGTACCCCCCTGGGTCACGCTGCGTCACCGCCGACCCCGCTCGCCGCGAGACGCGACTACGACGACGCCAGGAACCCCAGCAGATCCTGGCGGGTGACGATGCCGCGCGGCTTGCCGTCGTCGAGTACCACCGCCGCGTCAGCGTCGTGCAGCGCGGTCACCGCCGCCGACACCGGCTCGCCCGCCCCGACCATCGGCAGCGGCGGCGACATGTGCCGTTCCAGCGGGTCGGCCAGCCGCGCCTGCCCGTGGAACAGCGCGTCGAGCAGGTCGCGCTCGACCACCGAGCCGACCACCTCGGCCGCCATAACCGGCGGCTCCTCCTTCACGACCGGCATCTGCGAGACGCCGTACTCGCGCAGGATGTCGATCGCCTCGCGCACCGTCTCGGACGGGTGCACGTGCACGAACTCCGGCATCTGCGCACCTTTGCGCGACAGCACCTGCCCGACCGTCTGCACCGCGCCGCCGGTACGCAGGAACCCGTAGTCGGCCATCCAGTCGTCGTTGAAGATTTTGGACAGGTAGCCGCGGCCTCCGTCCGGCAGCAGCACCACCACGACTGCGTCCGGCCCCGCAGCCGCCGCCACGCGCAGCGCCGCGACCGCCGCCATGCCGCACGACCCACCGACGAGCAGACC
>JAVEEI010000206.1 GCA_030840525.1 Frankiaceae bacterium | reverse complement strand
CGCTCGCCTCCGGTCTCGACTGCGCAGTCGTCCTACTGAACGACATCCGCACCGGTACCGGCCCGACTCCCGGGAACGCACGCGCCGGCTCGGCCGACCCGTGCTACACGGCTATCGGTGGGCACGTGCCGCTGATGGCGGCGACCACGGACGGCACCGCCTCCGCACTGCTCGGTGCCCTGACGAGCACCTCCAGCGCGACCTCGCTGTTCGCCGGGGCTGCGGGCGTGCACCTCGTCACCGACAACCCGGGCAGCACCGAGAACCCCGGTGGCGGCGCGCTGTTCAAGATCCTGTTCGGCCTCGACCACACGCCCGGCACGCTCACGCCGTCGCTGCCCCCGACCGACGTCAACTACGACAAGGGCGGGCTGTACCAGATCATGCAGAGCGTCTCCGACGGCGCCGACCAGATCGACGGTGGCCTGCTCGCGCTGCTCGACAAGACGACCGGCCTGCCGGCCGCCGTCGCCGGCATCGACCTGCTGACCGCCGGCGCGGGCTCCGCGCTCACCGGCTCGACCAAGCTCACGGCAGGGTCCGGCACGGCGCTCACCGGCAGCAACGCGCTCACCGGCGGTCTCGGCCAGCTCTCCGCGGGCCAGCACCAGGTGGCGACCGGCCTGCCGGCCGCGGTCGACGGCTCGGCCAAGATCGCCGCCGGCCTCGACCAGGTGCTCGACGGCGCCGGCAAGGTCAACGGCGGCATCCTCGCCGTACAGTCCGGCGCGGTCGGCCCGCTGAACACCCAGCTGATCCAGGGCTCGCAGAACCAGAAGAAGCAGGTCGCGATCGTGGAGGCGGCTGCGGCGCTCGCGTCGCAGGCGCCGGGCGGCGCGGGTACGTCGTACGTGCTCACGCAGTTCAACCCGAAGCTCGCGGCGGTGTCGACGCCGGCGACCTCGGGGTCGAACGACCACACGGGTCGCAACGTCGGGATCGGTCTGGGCGGGTTCGCCGCGCTGATCATCGCCGTCGTCGCCGGCTTCGCTCTGGGCCGGCGCAGCCAGGTCGCCCACGCGGCCGCCTGACCGCCCGCGCCACGTCCGGCACCCCGTCGAGTGTGACGTTCCTCGCCTTATGAAGCGCTGAAAAGACGAGGTACGTCGCA
Source organism: Frankiaceae bacterium (assembly GCA_030840525.1). Classification (GTDB taxonomy): domain Bacteria; phylum Actinomycetota; class Actinomycetes; order JAFAQI01; family JAFAQI01; genus BP-197. The sequence continues at coordinate 2,572 of JAVEEI010000206.1, read as the reverse complement.
CTCGACGGGATGGCGGGGGGAAGGCGGGGGGAAGGCGACTGGACGGCGGGGGGACGGCGACGGGGTAGGGGCGGTGGCGGCGGTTGCCCGCGACCGTCACAATCCGGGCATGACGACGTACCTCGTGACCGGCGGCACCGGCTTCATCGGACGGCACCTGCTCGAGCGGCTGCTGTCCCGCGACGGGGCCGAGGTGCACGCGCTCGTCCGCCGTACGTCGGTGTCGAAGCTGCCGCGGAGCCCGCGGCTGGAGCCGCTCGTCGGCGACCTGCGCGAGCCGCTGCTCGGGGTCGCGCCGGAGGACCGCGAGCGGCTGCGCGGCCGCGTCGACCACGTCGTGCATCTCGCCGCGGTCTACGACATGACCGCGACCGAAGAGGACAACGAGCGGGCGAACGTCGAGGGCACCCGCGAGGCCCTCGCGCTCGCGGCCGAGCTGCGGGCCGGCACCTTCCACCACGTCTCGTCGGTCGCGGTGGCGGGGGAGTACGACGGCGAGTTCACCGAGGACATGTTCGACGAGGGCCAGCATCTACCGTCGCCGTACCACGCGACGAAGTTCGCTGCCGAGCGGCTGGTGCGCGAGCAGCTCGACGTGCCGTGGCGGGTCTACCGGCCGGCCATCGTCGTCGGCCACTCGGTCACCGGTGAAATGGACAAGGTCGACGGCCCGTACTACTTCTTCCCGGCACTCGCGCGGATGGCGACGCTGCCGTCGTGGCTGCCGCTGCTCGGCCCGGACATCGGCGACACCAACGTCGTGCCGGTCGACTTCGTCGCCGCCGCGATGGACGTGCTGATGCATCGCGACGGGCTCGACGGCCGCGCGTTCCATCTCGTGTCGCCGGAGCCGATGCCGCTGCTCGACGTCGTCAACTCGTTCCTGCGCGCGGCGGGCGCGCCGACGGTCTCGATGCCGATCGACCGGCGGGTCGTCGCGCCGGTGACGAGTGCGGTCCGGGCCGCGCTGCGGCTTCCCGGCGCGACGCTCGCCTCGCACGTCCTGCTCGACCGGCTCGCGGTGCCGCCGGAGGTCGTGCCGCACATGACGTTTGCGCCGGTCTTCGACGCGACCGAGACGCAACGACTGCTCGCCGGGACCGACGCGCAGCTGCCGCCGCTCGGCGACTACGCCGGTGTGCTGTGGGACTTCTGGTCGAGCCGTCTCGACCCGTCCCGGGCGCGGCGGCCGCGCGCGGGCGGCGCCCTCGACGGGCGGACCGTCGTCATCACCGGCGCGTCGTCGGGCATCGGCAAGGCCGCCGCGCTGGCGATCGCGAAACGCGGCGGCGTCTCGCTGCTGGTCGCGCGCAGCGCCGACAAGCTCGACGAGGTACGGCGCGACATCGAGGCCGAAGGCGGTACGGCGTACGTCTACCCGTGCGACATCACCGACGACGAAGCAGTCGCGGCGACGGTGAAGCAGATGCTCGCCGACCACCCGGACGGGATCGACTACCTGGTCAACAACGCCGGCCGCTCGATCCGTAGGTCGGTGCACCTGTCGTACGACCGCATGCACGACTTCGAGCGAACGATGTCGCTCAACTACTTCGCCGCCGTACGGATGATCCTCGCGCTGCTGCCGCACATGGCCGAGCGGCGCTTCGGGCACGTCGTGAACATCTCGTCGATCGGCGTGCAGACCGCGCCGCCGCGGTTCTCGGCGTACGTCGCGTCGAAGTCGGCGCTTGACTCGTTCAGCCGCGTCGTCGCGTCGGAGACGTACGGCGACGGCGTCACGTTCACGACGATTCACATGCCGCTGGTGCGGACGCCGATGATCAGCCCGACGAGGATCTACGACGCGTTCCCGACGCTGACGCCGGACGACGCGGCGGAGATGGTGGTGCGCGCGCTGACCGAGCGGCCGAAGCGGATCGCCACGCGGCTCGGCACGCTCGGCGAGGTCTCGTACGCCGTCGCGCCGAAGGCGGTCGACGCGGTGCTGCACGTCGCGTACCGCGTGTTCCCCGACTCGAAGGCGGCCGGCGGCGACGACCAGGTGTCGCTCAACCGCGGCGCGCAGGCGCTGATGCGACTACTGCCCGGGGTGCACTGGTAGCCGTTGCGGCTACTCGGTTTCCGGCTGGTGCTCGAAGCGGGCGGCGAGGCCGCGGGTGACGTCGTTGGCCTTGCGGAACGACGTGAGCATGTGGGTGTCAGCCGTGCGGCGCGAGTGGATGCGCACGGTCACGCCGGCCGACGGCTGGGTCGTGATCGTCCCGACGGTGTCGTTGAGCGCGAGCCGCTGCAGGATGCGGCGCCCGTCGAACCGGAGGATCTCGCGGTCCGTGAGCACCCAGTAGTCGCGGCCGATCGCGTCGCGAGCGATCGCGCGGATCTCGTCTCCCGGTGCGAGCGCGGCGCTCACCGCCGATCGGACCCGCCGCCGCATGTGCGCCCCTCCCCACCCGAGTTCCTTACTTGCCGACCGGCAAGTGCCGACTCTACCCGTTAGGCTTGCCGAACGGACACGAACCGGCAGGACACGACACAGCCCAGCCGCACCGGGACGCGCGAGCAGATCCTCGAAACCGCGCTGGAGCTCTTCACGACGCACGGCTACGAC
>JAVEEI010000221.1 GCA_030840525.1 Frankiaceae bacterium | reverse complement strand
CGAAGGCGTCGAGGGCGGTGACCGAGGGGTCCAGGTGCAGGAGCGGCAGCGACCGCGGCTCGCGGCTCAGCTGCAGCCGGGCCTGCTCGAGGTGGTTGCTGTAGAGGTGCGCGTCGCCCAGCGTGTGCACGAAGTCGCCGACCTCGAGCCCGGTGACCTGGGCGACCATATGGGTGAGCAGGGCGTACGACGCGATGTTGAACGGCACGCCGAGGAAGACGTCGGCGGAGCGCTGGTAGAGCTGGCACGACAGCCGTCCCGGCCCGGACGCCGACGGTGTGACGTAGAACTGGAACAGCGCGTGGCAGGGCGCCAGCGCCATCTGCGGGATGTCCGCGACGTTCCAGGCCGAGACCAGGTGCCGGCGCGAGTCGGGGTCGCTGCGGAGGGCCGCCACCACCTGGGCGATCTGGTCCACGTGCCCACCGTCGGGCGTCGGCCACGAGCGCCACTGGCAGCCGTAGACCGGGCCCAGGTCGCCGTCGGCGTCCGCCCACTCGTCCCAGATGGTCACCCCGCGGTCCTGCAGCCACTTGACGTTGGTGTCGCCGCGCAGGAACCACAGCAGCTCCGCGAAGACCGACCGGGTGTGCACCTTCTTGGTGGTGACGAGCGGGAACCCCTCGGCGAGGTCGAAGCGCATCTGGTGGCCGAAGACGCTGCGGGTCCCGGTGCCGGTGCGGTCGCCCTTGACGACTCCGTCGTCGAGGATCCGCTGGAGGAGGTCGAGGTACTGCTGCACCGGGTCAGCCTAGTGCCGTGGCGGTCCGCCGACCGGTTGGCGCGCGGGGGTTGACACCCTTGGCTAATTCCATTAGCTTTTTGGCTATGACTAGTAGCCGCTCTCTCCAGCGTCCCGAGGGACGCATCGCCTACGACCTCGCCGGCGGGCCGACCGGTCCCCTGGTGGTCTGCCTCCCCGGCATGGGCGAGCTGCGCTCGTCGTACCGGCACCTCGTCCCGCTCCTCGTGGCGCGGGGCTACCGCGTGGCGTGCCTGGACCTGCGTGGTCATGGGGACAGCGACGCGACGTTCGGCTCCTACGACGACGAGGCGCTCGCGACCGACGCCGTGGCCCTGGTCGAGGAGCTCGGCGGGCCGGCGTACCTGATCGGCAACTCGATGGGCGCGGGGGCCGCGGTGATCGCCGCGGCCGAGCGCCCCGAGCTGGTGCTGGGCCTCGCCCTGATCGGGCCGTTCGCGCGCAACCCGGCCGGCGGTCGCCTCGCCACGCTGCTGTTCCGGCTCGCGCTGGTCAAGCCGTGGGGTCCCGCGGCGTTCATGAGCTACTACCCCAAGTGGGTCCCGGGGACCCGCCCCGAGGGGTATGACGAGCACCGCGACCTGGTCGCGGCGAACCTCCGCAGACCCGGGCACTGGCGGGCGTTCGTCCACACCACGCGCACCAGCCACGCGCCGGCCGAGGCCCGGGTGGGCGACGTGACGGCTCCGGCGATCGTGGTGATGGGCGCCGACGACGTCGACTGGAAGGACCCCGCCGCCGAGGCCCGCTGGCTGGGTGAGGCGCTGGGCGCGGAGGTCGTGATGGCCCCGGGCGTGGGGCACTACCCGCAGCTGCAGGTGCCGGCTGTCGTGGCCGACGCCGTGGACCGGCTGGCCCGGAGCACGCCGCGTGCCTAGGGCCGGGCTCTCACCGGAGGTGGTCGTCGCGGAGGCCGCCCGGCTGGTCGACGAGGTCGGCCCCGGGCGGCTCACGCTCGCGGCGGTCGCCCAGCGCTTCGGGGTCGCACTGCCCAGCCTCTACAAGCACGTGGGCGGCCTCGAGGACCTGCACGGCCGGCTGGCGCTCGTGGCCGCCCGCGACCTCGGCACCGCGCTGCGCAGGGCGGCGACCGGCAAGGCAGGGGCGGACGCGACCGCGGCGGTGGCGGCGGCGTACCGGTCCTACGCGCTCGAGCATCCCGGCCGCTACGGGTACATGCTGCGTCCCCGGTCGGGCGACGAGGAGCACACCCGGGCCAGCGGCGAGATCCTCGAGGTGCTCGGGGGCGTGCTGGCCGGCTACGGCATCGAGGACCCGGGCACGGTCGTCGACGCGATCCGCTTCCTGCGCAGCGCCCTGCACGGGTTCGTGGAGCTGGAGATATCCGGCGGCTTCGCGATGGACCGGCCCGTGGACAAGAGCTTCAAGGCCGCGGTACGGGTTCTGGACCTCGCCCTCCGGTCGTGGAGCGCGTGACCCGCGGGACCGCGCTCAGGCGTCGTAGTCGAGGACCACGGTGGCCGTGGTCGGGTGCGACTGGCAGGTGAGCACGTAGCCCCTCTCGACCTCGTCGGGCTCCAGGGCCCAGTTGGTGTCCATCTCCACGCTGCCCTCGACCACCATCGCCCGGCAGGTGCCGCAGACGCCCCCCTTGCAGGCGAAGGGCGCGTCCGCGCGCACGGCCAGGGCCGCATCCAGGACGGCGGGTCCGTCCGGCGCGAGGCCGAAGGAGGAGGTCCGGCCGTCGAGTGTGATGGTGACCCGGGAGCCGTCCGGACCCTGGTCGCCGGAGGGGTCCGGTGCCGGCCGCGTCCGCCTCGGCGGCGCACCGGCCTCGACGTGGAAGATCTCGGCGTGGATCGCGCGCTTGGGCACGCGTTCGCTGATCAGCAGCTTGCGGAGGTCGGAGACCAGCTCGAACGGCCCGCAGAGGAACCACTCGTCGACCGCCTCCGGCGGCAGGATCCCCGCGAGGATGCGCCCCATCCGGTCCGCGTCGAGGCGTCCGGAGAAGAGCTCGACC
>JAVEEI010000175.1 GCA_030840525.1 Frankiaceae bacterium | reverse complement strand
GGCGAGGGGATGCCGCCGGAGCGCCAGCCGACCGCGGCGGTGACCTCGGACGGCGTGCCCGGCTTGACCCGGACGTCGGTGACGAAGCTGCCGTAGGCCTGGGTCGCGGGCGCGGTGTTGCCGGCGTTGGTCGGCAGCGCGACGTGGCTGAACGTGACGCCGCTGTTGGTCGAGCGGTAGAGCCCGTTGCTGGTCCCGACGTACACCGACGTACCGGCGATCTCGATGTGCGTGATGAGCACGTTGGCGGGGACGCCGGTGGAGTGGACCCAGCCGCCGGTGCCGGTGGCCGAGCGGTAGACGCCGGAGCCGAGGTAGCTGTCGGAGTTGGTGTTGCCCTCGCCGGTGCCGACGAGGACCGCGCCGTCGGACGGGTCGACCGCGACCGCGCCGACGGACAGCGTCGGCAACGCGTCCGAGACCGGCTTCCAGTGCCCGCCTCCGTCGGTCGAGCGCCAGACGCCGCCGGCCGCCGTACCGAGGTAGACCGTGTTGCCGGTGTGGTCGCGCGGGTCGATCGCGATCGACGTCACCCGGCCGTCGACGGTCGTCCAGCCGAGCAGCGTCGGGTCGTACTGCGGGTCGGTCACGTGCAGCGGGCGCGGCCCGACGCTGGTCCACGGCTGGCCCGAGTCGGGCACCGCGACGGACGCCGGGTGGGCGAGCATCGACCGGTACGACGCGACCGCGGCGAGCCGGTCGCTCGCGCTCTCGCCCGCGTGCCGCAGCGCGTCCTGCTCGGCGGCGGCCATGCTGTCGGCGGCGCTCTCGATCTCGTAGCGCGGGCGGCAGCCGGGGCCGCCGGCGATGCCGTGCGCGGTCACGTCCTGGCCCGGCGGGCAGACCGCCGGCGAGCCGCCCCCGACGACGGTCGGCGCGCCTCCCGCGAACCCGAGGCCGGACGCCAGCCCGGTTGCGACGACGACACTGCCGACTCGAATCCCTACGCGCATGCCGCGAACCTACCCAAGTGCGCCCGGCTCACTATCGTGGCGCGGTGGGTCAGCCCGAGGTCGACGTTGTTGTGGTCGGCGGCGGGCCGGCCGGGCTCGCGACCGCCGCCGAGGCCGCGCGCGGCGGCCTGCGCACGGTCGTGTTCGAGCGCGGCCACGCGCTGGGCGAGCCGGTGCGGACGAGCGGCGGGTCGTTCGTCAAACCGCTGCGGGCGCTCGGGGTGCCCTCGCGTTGCTGGCACCCGGTACACCGGATCCGCGTGATCGGCCCGACCACCGACGTGACGAAGCGCTACCGGCGTGCGCTCGGCTGCGTACTCGACGTCCGCGCGACGTACCAGTGGCTCGGCCAGCAGGCGGTCGAGGCGGGCGCCGAGATCCGGCTGAAGGCACACGTCGACGGCGCGCTGACCGACGGCGGGCGGACCGTCGGGGTGCGGGCGCGCGACCCGTTCCGCGGCGCGTACGAGCAGCCGGCGCGGGTCGTCGTCGACGCGAGCGGCCACACCGGGTTCCTGTCCCGCGCGGCCGGGATGCGGCCGGGCAACGAGCGCAGCGCGGTCGGCCTCGAGCTGGAGCTGCACGCGCCCGGCTACGACCAGGACGAAGCCGTCTTCTGGCTCGGCGACGCGATCTCGCCCGGCGGCTACGGCTGGGCGTTCCCGGTCGGCGGCGGCCGGGTGCGCCTCGGCGTCGGCGTCGTCCGGCCCGACAGCGACGCCGAGCCGCGGGTGCTGCTCGACCGGCTGCTCGCCGCGTTCGGCGCGCTGACGGCGGCCGGCTCGCCGGTCGGCCCGATCGAGTCGCACAGCGGGCTGATGCCGGTGCTGCCGCCGGCCGCCGCGCAGCTCGTCGGCAACGGCCTGGTCTCCGTGGGCGACGCGGCCGGGCAGGGCTCGACGCTGCTCGGCGAGGGCATCCGGTACGCGATCGACGCCGGCCGGCTGGCCGGCCGCGCCATCGCGACCGGCGACCTCGCGTCGTACCCGCGCGAGTGGCGCCGCCGGACCGGCCGCGACTTCGCGATCGCGTACGCCGTGAACACCCGGATCTGCGGGTACGGCGACGCCGACTGGGACCGCGTGATCCGGCGGCTCGACGGGCTGTCGCCGCGGCAGGCGGCGTGGGTGTTTGCGACCGACTTCCGGCTGCGGCACGCGCTCGGTGCGCTGGTCACCGACCCGTCGCTGGTCGGCAGCCTGCTGCGCGCCGCGCTCGGCCGGTCGGTCGGCCGGTCAGGCAGCGAGTCGTAGGTCGCGGAGCAGCTTCGCGACGTGGCCGGTGGCCTTGACGTTGTAGAACGCGTGCTCGACCCGGCCGGCCGGGTCGACGACGACCGTCGAGCGGATGACCCCGGTGACCTTCTTGCCGTAGAGCATCTTCTCGCCCCACGCGCCGTACGCCGTGAGCACTTGCTTGGCCGGGTCGGACAGCAGCGGGAAGGTCAGCGCGTGCGCATCGCGAAACTCGCGCAGCTTCGTCGGCTGGTCCGGCGAGATGCCGAGGACGGTGAGACCCGAGTCGCGAAAAACCGTGAGATTGTCGCGAAAGTCGCACGCCTGCGTCGTACACCCCGGGGTGAGCGCGGCCGGGTAGAAGTAGAGGACGACCCGCTCGCCGCGGTAGGTCATGAGCGAGACCGGGCGCTCGTCGGCGTCGGGCAGGGTGAAGTCGGGGGCGATGTCGCCGGCAACGAGCGCCATGTCTGGACGCTAGTACGGCCGGACGCCGGGGTAGGGACCCGGCCATGGCCGATGAGAGACTGCCGGGCGACGGCGCGGACGAGGGAGATGACGTGGCGGCGACGACCCGGGATCCGGACGCGATCCAGAAGGAGATCGAGCAGACGCGAGCCGAGCTCGCGGAGACGATCGACGCGATCGCCGACCGGATCAGCCCGAAGCGCGCGGCCAGCCGCGGCGCGCAGGCGGTGAAGGCGCAGGTGTCGTCGGTGCTCGGCGGCGGCGACGCGAAGACCCCGGGTGCGGTCATCGACGCGCCGCCGCGCGCCGCTTCCAGCCCGGACCCGGCAGCTCGTACGGCGGCCGTGCGGGAGATCGCGCAGTCCGGCGGCGGCGCGACGCACACGGGCACCCGGGAGTTCGCGGTGAGCCGTCGGCTGCGCACCGACCGGGTGCTGCTGGTAGTCGGCGCAGCGGCCGCGCTGGTCGGCCTCGTCGTACTCCGCCGGTCCAAGTCCTGACACCCGGCTAGACCACACGCGAAAGGGCCCGTCACGTCACCGTGACGGGCCCTTTCGGACGTTGGTGGTCTAGCCGAGCAGCGCGGCGATCTCCGCGTCCCAGTCGACCCGGTCGAGCTCGGCGCCGGTCGGCACGAGCGCGAACGTCTCGACGAGGAACTCGACGACGCGGTCGGTCGAGACGAGCATCGTGGCGAGGCAGTCGGTCGCGAGGGTGACCCGCAGCGTGCGCTCCTCGGTGCCGAAGCCGTGGGAGACGTCCGGCTCGATCGTGATGTCGCCCTCGCCGGCCGGGGCCGAGACGCCGGCCGAGAGCAGGTCGCGGGCGAAGGTCCAGACGACCGGCTCGCCGCAGTCCACGCCGATCGCGAGGGAGACCGCGAACGGGTCGGAGGGGTCGTAGCGCAGCTCGCCGGAGAGCTCCGCCTCGCCGGTGCCGGTGGTGACGGTCAGGGCGAGCGGGGTGGTCACGGTGCGCGGGAGGTGCAACATTTCCGACTCCTTGGAGATGTCGTGGACACCTACAGCAACGAGCCGACCGAGCGAGGGTAACGGCGGCAGTTCAGGTCCGGAAAAAGTCGTGACTCAGGTCCGGAAAAATCGGATCTTCCGCGCTGCGGCCACGCTCAGCGGTCCGGCGTGATCATCGCGGCTCCAATGGGTCGTACGGCGCCCCGGTGGCTGGCTCAGCGCGCGATGATCTTCGCCGCGCTCAGCGGATGACCGGGACGGCCGGGCTGGGCAGCAGCTCCACCCAGGTCCGGCCGGGCTTCAGCGCGATCGGGTTGCCGCGCGGGTCGAGCAGCACCCAGCCGGTGCTGATGGACCGGCGCTCCCAGGTGCCGCGGACGACGCGGCCGTCGCGCAGCACCCACACCGGGCGCTTCGGGCCGACGGTGACGTCGAGCGGGGAGGCGTTGCCGAGGACGTCGCGGATGCCGGTACTGCCGAGCCGGATCGACATGATCACGACGTTGGCGGCCGAGACCCGGTGGCCGTCGGCGAGCAGGTCGGGTGTGCCGTTCTGGGTGCGTTGCCAGCCGCCGCCCTGCCACGTCCAGGCCGCCGACGCCGCGGGCCAGCGCACCGCGACGACCCGCGCCGGCCGCGCGGCCGCGACATCGAGTACGCCGTACCGGAACATCGGTGGCGGCGCGACCAGGCCGGGCCGGCGGGCGAGACCGGCGGCCACCAGCGGGGCCGACGCGGCGTACTCGTTGTGCGGTGCCGGCCGGCTGCCGTCGCGGCGGAAGAACTGTCCGGCGCTGCTGGCGGAGATCATCACCGTGTCGCCTACCTTGCGGATCGGTGGCAGCGCGGCCGGGTTGGCGCCGGAGAACGCGAACACCGAGCCGTGCAGCAGCGCGAGCAGGTCCGCGTCGGAGGTGCGCGCGGACCGAACCGGCTCGATCCGCGGCGCGCCGTCGCACTGGAAGACCGCGAACAGCCGGGTCAGTCCGCCTTCGACCAGCTCCTCGACGACGACGTCGGCCTTGCCGATGCCGGCCTGCGGCCGCGAGACGTCGACGTTGTCGATCTTCACCGCGAGAGCGGGGCGGTGCGGGTCCTGGCCGCGGCCGGGCGCGAGCCCGGTGAGCGGGCAGGTCACCGGCGCCGCGACCGGGGTCGATGTTGGCGTCGCGGTCGGCGACGGCGCGGTGACCGAAGGGCTGGCCACGGCCTTCGGGTGGTGCCCGCCACCGCACGCGGCGAGCCCGGCGAGGCCGCCCAGCCCAAGGATGGCAGCGGCTACGGGCAGGGTTCGCGGCCGGCGGCCCATCAGGAGCAGACGTCCTGCGCCGCGGTGCGGACCGAGATCCCCGAGCCGCTGCCGCTGCTCGGCGTCGCGACAACCTTCACCCGCTGTACGCCGTGGAAGCTCGACCCGACCAGCACCTCGATCGGGCCGGAGTACGAGGAGTCGAGCACCAGCTTGGCGCCGGGCAGGGCCGCCGCGACGGTCTTCGCCGAGTCGGTCCGGTCCGGACCGTAGTGGATGACGACGTCGGTCGGGCTGCTGCCGGCCGGGGCGTTGCCGGTGCCGTGGATGGCGAAGCCGTCGCCGCTGAGCTGGTCGGCGACCCGGCGGGCGAGCCCTTGCGTGGACGTGGCGTTGAGCACGTTCAGCGGGATGCTCGACGGCGGGATGGTGACCTTCGCGGCCTGCCCGGACTCCGGCCCGCCGACCGGGCGGTCGCGGGTCAGGTCGGCGAACAGCTGGGGCGCCAGCACCGGGTCCCAGACGACGACGTTGCCGACCGAGGTGGTGCGGCTGCCGGCTTCGAGCGGGACCGTCAGCAGCTGCACGTGCGCCGGTGACATCGAGTGCAGGTTCTCGGCCAACCGCTTGATCTGCGCGGCGCCGAAACTCTTGTCGGTGAGCAGCGAGCTCGCCACCGCGGACAGCACGCTGTAGAGCTTCGGCAGGTCGATCAGCGTGCCGGTGCTGGTCGCCTCCTGCATGAGCGCGGACATGAACTTCTGCTGCCGCTTGATCCGGCCGATGTCGGCGGTCGGGTCGAACTCGCGGGCGCGGACGTAGGCGAGCGCCTTCGCGCCGTCGATGTGCGTCTTGCCGCGGCCCAGCTCCAGGCCGCTGCCGACGTAGCCGTGCGTCGCGGGGTCGTAGCGGACCGGGTCGTGGATGGGCGTCGGCGTACAGACCGTGACCCCGCCGAGGGCGTTAACGATCTTGACGAAGCCGAGGAAGTTGATCTCGATGTAGTGGTCGATGCGGACGTGCGTGTTGGCCTCGACGGTCTGGATGGCCAGCTCCGGGCCGCCGATCGAGTACGCCGCGTTGAGCTTGTTGTGGCTGGCCGGGATGACGCGGCCGTTGGCGTCCCTGTGCGAGGGGATCGTCACGTAGGAGTCGCGCGGCAGGCTGATGATCACGGCCCGGCCACCCCCGCGCGGGATGTGCAGCAGGATCATCGTGTCGGAGCGGCGGCCGGCGTCCGACCCCACGTGCAGGCTGTTCTGCTGCGCGCGGGTCAGCCCGGCCCGGCTGTCCGAGCCGACGACGAGGATGTTGAGGTCGCCGACGACGCCGCCCGACGGCCGGTTGCAGTTGTGGCAGAACACGTCGGCGTGCCGGATCTTCGACAGCAGCGAGTCGATCGCGATGACGCCGGTGACCGCGCCGATCACGAGTACGGCGGCGAGCCCGCCGGCGATCCAGGCCGCGATGCGCTTCTTGCTCCGCTTGCGCTTCCCGGGCGCTCCGACGGTGTCCGGCCGGGCGCCGCGCGGGTTCAGGTGCGGCGGCAGCGGCTGGTCGTCGGAGTCGCTCCGGGGGCCGTCGCTCGGCCCGGTCATCCGTGTACCTCCGTGAGTGGGGCGGGATGGCCCGCCTGCGCGACCGGGCCCACCGACGTACCGATGGTAGGCGAGCAACCTGCCCGGTAACGTCAGGCGGCCATGAGGAGCGAAGCGGGCGTCGACGACGTCGACGGGTGGCCGGCCGTGTCCGTCGTCCTGCCGGTCCTCAACGAGGAGCGCCACCTGCGCGCCGCGGTCGGCTCGGTGCTCGGCCAGGGCTACGGCGGCGAGCTCGAGATCGTGCTGGCGCTCGGCCCGAGCACCGACCGCACCGACGATGTCGCGGCGGCGCTGGCGGCCGCCGACCCGCGGGTGCGCTGCGTCCCGAACCCGACCGGCCGCACGCCCGAGGGGCTCAACCTCGCGGTCGCCGCGAGCCGGCACCCGGTCGTCGCCCGCGTCGACGGGCACGCCGAGCTGCCGGCCGGCTACCTCGCGACCGCGGTCGAGCTCATGCGCCGGCACGGCGCCGACAACGTCGGCGGGATCATGAGCGCCCAGGGCGTCACCCCGCTGGAGCAGGCGGTCGCCACCGCGATGACGAGCAAGTTCGGGGTCGGCAACGCGCGGTTCCACGTCGGCGGCGAGGAGGGGCCGTCCGACACGGTCTATCTCGGCGTCTTCCGCCGCAGCGCGCTGGCCCGGGTCGGCGGGTACGACGAGGGCTTCTCGCGCGCGCAGGACTGGGAGATGAACTACCGGATCCGCGCGACCGGCGGGGTCGTGTGGTTCTCGCCGTCGCTGCGGGTGTCGTACCGCCCGCGCGGCTCGCTGCTGAAGCTCGCCCGGCAGTACTTCAACTACGGCCGGTGGCGGCGCGAGGTGATGCGGCGGCACCCGGAGAGCGTCAACCTGCGCTACCTCGCGCCGCCGCTCGCGCTGCTCGGCGTCGTCGCCGGTCTCGTCGTGGGCGGCGTCTGGTTCTGGCCGGCGTACGCGTTGCCGGTGGGGTACGTCGCTGCGGTCGTCGCGGGCGCGCTGGTCGAGGGCCGGTCGCTGCCGCTACGCGCGAAGCTCGCGCTGCCGCTGGTGTTCGCGGTGATGCATATGTCGTGGGGGCTGGGGTTCGTCACGTCGTTACGGCGAAAGGCGGCGTAGCCGTCACGTCGCGCAGACGTCGCGGTCGGCCGTGACGGCGTCGAGCGTCGCGGTCGGCGACGGGCTCGGCGTCGGCACGCCGCCGGTCGCGACCTGCACCGGTACGACGCCGGTGTAGTTGCTGCCGACGACGAGCTGCAGCACGCTGCCGAGCGACCCGTCGAGCTGCCGGTCGGATCCGGGGACGGCGGCGGCGAGCGTCTGCGACGACTCGTTCTTCGTGGTGCCGTACCGGACGAACGTCGTGGTGTAGCTCGGCGAGTCGGCATCGCCGACACCCACGACGTCGAAGCCCTCGGCCGTGAGCTGGTCGGCGACCTTGTGCGCGATACCGGGCTGGCCGGTGCCGTTGAGGACCCGGACCCGGATGTGGCTCGGCGCGACGATGAGCGTCGGTGCGCTCGACGGGGCGCTCGACGGGGCGGTCGTCGACGGCGACGGGCTCGGCAGCGGCGCGGTGCCGGGCAGCGGCCCGTCGGTGCGCAACGCGTTCCACAGCAACGACGCGCGTGCGTCGTCCCAGATGACGACCGACGCGCGCAGGCCGCCGATGTCGCGGTAGGCGTTGGTGTCGGACAGCGGCACGGTGAGCATCACGACCTTGCCGGGCTTCAGACCGTGCAGCCGGCCGGCGAGATCCTTGAGCTGCAACAGCTTGAAGCCGGGATCGGTCTGCACCGACTTCGTCGCGGCGTTGAGGAAACTGTAGAGCGCGGGCACGTTGAGCAGCAGGCCGGTGCTGGTCGCCTTGCGCACGACGGCCGAGAGAAACGCCTGCTGCCGCTTGATCCGGCCGAGGTCGCTGCCGTCGCCGAGCGAGTAGCGCGCGCGTACGTAGCCGAGCGCCTGCTCGCCGTTGAGGTGGTCGTTGCCCGCGGGCAGGACGAGCCCGCTGCCGTGGAAACCGTTGCCGCTGCGCACGATCGGGTCGTTGATGGCCTGCGGCACGCAGAGGGTCACGCCGCCGAGTGCGTCGACCATGTTCTTGAAGCCGGCGAAGTTGACCTCGACGAAGTGGTCGATGCGGATGTTGGTGAGCGACTCGACGGTCGCGATCGTGCACGCCGGCCCGCCGATGGAGTACGCCGCGTTGAACTTGTTGTGCTGCGGCTGCGAGACGCCCCCGTCCGGCCGCCGGCACTTGGGAATCTGGACGTAGCTGTCGCGCGGGATCGACACGAGGATCGCCTTGCTCGCGCCGGCGCCGAGGTGGACGAGGATCGCGGTGTCGGAGCGCGCCCCCGCGACGAGCCGGCCGTACTTCGCCGAGCCGGCGAACGCACGCGTGTCCGAGCCGATCAGCAGGATGTTCTGTGCCTTGCCGACCCGCTTCGGCTCGGGGATGACGATGCAGGTCTTGTGGTGCTTGCAGTCGTGCGGGTCGTACGTCGTGAGGTTGCCGTTGAGATGCAGGTAGACGAGGTAGGCGCCGCCGACGGTGATGACGAGCACGGTCGCGACGGAGATGGCGACCCACTTGAGGATGCGCCGGGCACGCGAACGCCGGCCGGGGGCAGGCGGCATCGACACGTCAGTCATGTTAGGGAGAAGACGCCTCAGGCACCCTGTGGGTTGCCGTCGGCGACCTTGCTGTGAACGTGCTGTGCGTCGATCCACTCGTCCAGCAGCGCCCAGGTGGTCGCGCGGGCGCCGCGGCCGGTCAGCACGCCGAGGTGGCCGCCCGGCGCGGTCTCGAGCCGGACTTCCGGCGATTTGGGCAGCAACGAGCCGAGATGGTGCACGGCGCCGACCGGCGCGATCGTGTCGCCCGTCCCCGCGATGGCGAGCACCGGCACGGTCACCTCGTCGAGCGACAGCCGGTGGCCGTCGATGTCGAGGCAGCCGGTCGCGAGGTCGTTCGCGCGGAAGAACCGGTGGTAGAGCTGGCCGAACGTGCGGCCCGGGTACGCGAGCATGTTCGCGGTGAAGTCGTCGACCGCCTCGATCTGCGCGAGGAAGTCGCGGTCGTCGAGGTGGCTGAGGACCGCGAGCGGCTTCGTCACGTACTTGTCGACGCTCGAGAGCTGGAACATCCGCTTGACGAGGAACGCGGGCGCGCCGCCCATCGCGCGGTAGGCAACGGTGCCGAGCCGGCCGCCGGTCAGCAGCGCGATCGGCCGCAGCGGCGCGACGAACGGCACGGCGGTGACGTCGAACGGGCTCGCGACCAGCGTCACGCTCGCGACCGGCAGGTCGGGCTGGCCGGCGAGCGCGAGCAGCGACATGATGCCGCCGAGGCACCACGCGGCGACGTGCACCGGCTGGCCGGCGTCGGCGGCGGCGACCCGGATCGCGTCCGGGATCACGTTGTCGATCCAGTGCTCCAGCCCGAGGTGCCGGTCGGCGAACGCGATCGCGCCGTAGTCGACGAGGTACGTCCGCCGGCCGCCGTCGCCGAGGTGCTCGACGAGGCTGCAGCCGCGGCGCAGGTCGAAGCAGCGGGCCGGCGCGGCCAGCGGCGGGACGAGCAGCACCGGCGGGCCGTCGTCGTACCCGGCGCGGTAGCGGTAGACGGTCGTCTGCGGCGCGGTGTGCAGCCGGTCGCGCGGCATCGGCGTCATGTCGGCGAGGTGGCCGTTGACCAGCTTCGTCCAGACGTTCAGCCCGGCGGCGACGAGCGACTCGGTCGAGGGGACGCCGAGCGGGATGTCCGGGCCGTACGGCAGCCGGAGCCGAGGGGTCGCCATGCCCCATTGTCGCCCGGAATGTGGCCCCGGGGTTAGCTCTGCGGCTTAGCCGTGCTGGGCCGGGATGGTGCCGAGGCGGCCGTGCTGGAAGTCCTCGAACGCCTGCAGCACCTCGGCCTTGGTGTTCATCACGAACGGGCCGCCCCACGCGACCGGCTCGCGGATGGGCCGGCCGCCGAGGACGAGCACGTCGAGCTCCGTCGTACCGGCGGCGAGGGTGAGCACGTCGCCGGAGCCGAACACCGCGAGCTGGCCGGTGCCGATCCGGGCGCGGTCCGGCCCGTCGGCTCCGGCGTACCCGTCGCCGGCGAGGGCGTACGCGAGCGCGTTGAACTCCGGCCGCCAGGGCAGGGTGAGCGACGCGCCGGGCGCGAGCGTCGCGTGCAGCATGGTCATCGGCGTGTACGTCGAGCCGGGGCCGGCCTGGCCGGCGATGTCACCGGCGATGAGGCGAACCAGCGAGCCGCCGTCGGGGGAGGCGAGCAGCGCGACGCTGCTGCCGCGGAGGTCCTGGTAGCGCGGCGCGACCAGCTTCTGCTCGCGCGGCAGGTTGACCCAGAGCTGGATGCCGTGGAACAGGCCGCCGGACATGACGAGCTGCTCCGGCGGCTTCTCGATGTGCAGGATGCCGCCGCCCGCGGTCATCCACTGGGTGTCGCCGTTGGTGATGAGGCCGCCGCCGCCGTTGGAGTCCTGGTGCTCGAACGTGCCGTCCATGAGATAGGTGACGGTCTCGAACCCGCGGTGCGGGTGCCACGGCGTGCCCTTCGGCTCGCCCGGCGCGTAGTCGACCTCGCCCATCTGGTCCATGTGAATGAACGGGTCGAGCAGGGCGAGGTCGACGCCGGCGAACGCGCGGCGGACCGGGAAGCCCTCGCCCTCGAAGCCGCCGGGCGCGGTCGTCACCGAGCGGACCCGGCGCTGTTTCGCGTCCGGCGCGGGTGCCGGGATGCGGGGGAGGGTGGTGACGTCCTCGACGGTGATGGCTGGCATGGCGGACCTCCTGTCGAGGTCAAGGTAGTTGACGCGTCAACTATTCCGTTGGCCGCGAGTTGTCAGCACGTGGCGGGGCTATAGCCCCGGGTGCCGCTGACAAGTCGCTAGTGGGCGCCGCGGTCGACGAGTGCCTGCTGCACTGCGCCGGCGTCGTCGGAGGTACGTTCGCCGGTCTCGTCGCGCGGGCCGGGCACGTTGCGGAACCGGAACGGCTCGATGTCGCGGCCCGGCTGGATGTACCAGCACTGCCCGCCCTCGCCGCTCTCGATCGCCGCGACGAACGCGTCGACGACGCGGTCGACCTGCAGCAGCGGGATGCCGATGCTCGACAGCGCCTCGCGCGCCTCGGCGCTGACGATGTTGGTGTCCGCGAAGCCCGGGCAGATCGCGTTGACGTGGATGCCTTGCGCCGCATACGCCGCACCCACGGCGCGGACGAGCCCGACGACGGCGTGCTTGTTGGCGCCGTAGAACGGGTCGAACGGCACCGACGTCAGCCCGGCAAGGCTGGCGGTCGCGACGATCTCGCCGCCGCGGTCCTTCATCGCCGCGAGCGCGGCCTGCATGCCGAACGCGACACCGTCGAGGTTGACTCCCATCGCGAGCCGGTAGCGGCCCAGGTCGAAGTCGTCGCCGATGCCGACGCCGGTCGCGATGCCCGCGTTGAGGAACGCGATGTCGAGCCGGCCGTGCGCATCGACCACCGAACGCACCGCCGCGACGTTCTCGTCGTACGACGTCACGTCGCAACGGACGAACGTGCCGCCGACCTCGGCCGCGACCTTCTCGCCGTTGTCGGTGTCGATGTCGCTGACGACGACGCCGGCGCCGAGACCGGCGAGCCGGCGCGCGACACCCGCACCGAAACCGTTGGCACCACCGGTGACCCACGCAACCTTGCCGTCGTACCGTCGCTCGCTCATGCCTGTCCTTGTCAGCCGAAGATCTGCTTGGTGATCGACCGCGCCCACGGGCGGACGAGCTCGGTGAGCCGCTCCGTCCGCTCCGGCCCCAGGTGGTCGTACGGCGCGGCCGCGGCGGCGTCGGTGCGCGCCTCGATCTCGTCGCGCTGCTGCTGCCCGAGCGGGGTGAACCGGTCGTCGTCGGTGAAGATGCCCATGTCGCGGAGCTGCTGTTTCAGCGCGGCCCACTCGGGTTCCTCGTACCCGCGGGTCGAGCGGAGCAGGTCTTCCGGCATCGACTTGCCGGTCGCGAGGTAGCTCACGACGGCCTCGCCGCCGGACAGGCCGGCGAGCAGCAGCGCCGCGATGTGCCCGTCGCCGCGATGCTCGCGCAGCAGCGTCGCGGCGTGCCAGAGCTGGAGGTGCGCGGGCTCGGGCCACGGCAGCGCGGCGTGCGCGGCGTACAGCGGCCGGCCGACGACGTCCGCGGCCTCGGTCGCCGTGCGGGCGAGCGCGGCCGCCTCGGCCATGTCGTCCGAGTGGATCTCGTCACCGAGCAGTCGCGTCAGCGCGGCGTCGGCGGCGTCGAGCCGCGCCGCCAGGATCGCTTCCGGTGTCGTGTCCTGCCACGACGACGGGATCGCCTTGCGCACCATCGCCGGCGCGAAGTTGTAGAACGTCGCGATGACGACCTCGACCGGGACGACGCCGAGCGGCGCGGACCGGCTGGCGAAGTAGCCGCGCATACCGCCCTTGAGTCCGGCCCTGACGTAGCGCTCGCCCGCCTCGGGCACGAAGTAGACCATCGTGTGAATCGGCTCGAGCACCCGGTGCGCGGACCGGGCCGGCGTACGAGCCATCGTGCCGGTCGGGGGTGCTTCGGTCGTCATGGCGGGACGATACGCGATGGCCGAAACGGTCGGGTCCACGACATTGCCGGCAAAGGTGTATCGACAGCGCAGCCCCGCACAGTCGAGACTGGCCGCAACCGACCGAACGGAGACGGCCATGAGTGGAAAGCGTGACCGGCAGCAGTTGTTGGGCCACGTGCCATTGTTCTCCGCGTGCAGCGACAAGGAGCTCGACCGGCTCGCCCGGCACGCCGAGATCGTCGAGTTCGCGGCCGGCGACACGTTGATGGCCGAGGGCCAGCCGGGCCAGGAGTTCTTCGTCATCGTCGACGGCGAGGTCGGTGTCACGAGTGGCGACAAGACGCTGGCAAAGCTCGGCCCGGGCGCGTACGTCGGCGAGCTCGCGCTGCTCGACCCGGGCCCGCGTACGGCGACCGTGACGGCGTTGCGCGACACCGCGGCGGTGCTGCTCGGCAGTCGCGAGTTCTACGCCGCGGTCGACGAGTCGCCGTCGCTCGCGCGCAAACTGCTCGCCGGCATGGCGCACCGGCTGCGCGAGGTCTCCGGGCCGCCGGCGACGTAACCGCGTCAGCCGTAGACGAGCTCGGCCGGCGCGACGCTCGGCGCGACCTCCTGGTAGTACGACTCGACGTCGAAACGCCTGAGCCGCTTCGCGAACTTGAACGTGTAGTCCGGCCAGATCGTCGAGTTGCGGCCGAGCTTGTCGAGGTACCAGCTCGAGCAGCCGCCGGTGTTCCAGACCGACAGCCGCAGCTTGCGCTGGATCATCTCGTTGTACGACGCCTGCACGTCCGGTCGCACGTCGAGCGCGACGACGTTGCGCTCTTTCAGGTGCCGCAGCGCGCCGACGACGTACGGCAGTTGCGCCTCGATCATGTAGACCAGCGACGTGTGGCCGATGCCGGTGTTCGGCCCGGCCAGCATGAACAGGTTGGGAAAGCCGGCGAACGTCGTGCCGTTGTAGCCGCCCATACTGGCGCTGTCCCAGACCTCGCGCAGCGTGCGCCCGTGCCGGCCGGTGATCCGCGCCGGGAACGTGTTGTCGGTGACCCGGAAGCCGGTCGCGAGGATCAGTACGTCGAGCTTTCGCGCGACGCCGTCGGCCGTGACGATCTCGTCGCCGCGCAGGCCGGTGATGCCCTCGGTGACGAGCTCGGTGTTCGCGGCCGCGATCGCCGGCAGGTAGTCGTTGGTCGGCGTGAGCCGCTTGCACCCCGGCGCGAACGTCGGCGTGAGCTTCGCCCGCAGCTCCCGGTCCGGCACCTGCGCCTCGAGATGGTCGAGCGCCATCTTGCGGATCAGGTCGAGCCGCTTGCTGCGCAGCAGGGCCGGCAGGATCAGGAACTCGTTGCGGTAGTAGACGAGCGCGCGCACGAGCCGTTGCAGCGCGGGCAGCCGCCGGTAGGCCGCGTGCTCCCACGACCGGATCGGGCGGCCGCGGTGCGGCAGTATCCACGCAGCCGTGCGCTGGAAGACGTAGAGCTGCTTCGCCTCCGGCTGGATGCGCGGCACGATCTGCACCGCGGACGCGCCGGTGCCGATGACGCCGACGCGCTTGCCTTTCACGTCGTACGACGGGTCCCACTGGGCCGAGTGCATGACCTGGCCGGTGAACGACTCGATGCCGTCGAAGTGCGGGACCGCGGGCTCGGACAGGAAGCCGTGCGCGGAGATAAGTGCGTCGGCGGACATCGGCCCGGCGGTGGTGTCGAGCAGCCAGCGCTTCGTCGTGTCGTCCCACCGCGCGGCGGTGACCTCGGTGTCGAACCGCACCCGCTCGATGACGCCGTAGTCCGTCGCGACCTTGCGCAGGTACTGGTGGATCTCCGGCTGCAGTGAGTACGTGTTGGACCACTCGGGGTTGAGCGCGAACGAGAACGAGTAGAGGTGCGACGGCACGTCGCAGCGGCAGCCGGGGTACTTGTTCGCCCACCAGGTGCCGCCGACCTCGCTCGCCTTCTCCAGGATGACGTGCTCGATGCCGGCCTCGGCCAGCTTGATCGACGCGCCGATGCCGCCGAAGCCGGCGCCGATGACGACGACGTCGTGGTGGCCGAGCTCGTGATGGCGGGGGTCGGTCACGAACGGACCTGCTGCTTGCGCCGCGGCGATGTGGGCTCGCCCGTCGCGGTCGGCGCTTCCGCCGCCGACTCGACGAGGTCGCGCAGCGCGGCGTTGACGACCTCGGGCTGTTCGAGCATCGGCACGTGCCCGGCGCCGCGTACTTCGAGCAGCTTCGCGCCGGGTACGGCGGCGGCGATCGCGCGCGCGTGCGCCGGCGGCGTGAGCCGGTCGCGGTCGCCCACGATGACGAGCGTCGGCACGTTGCCGAGCGTCGCCAGCGCGGCCCGCTTGTCGTGCGCGTCGAGGGTCAGCCAGAAGTCGCCGACGACCTCGGCCGGTGTCGCGGCCGACATCGCCTCGGTGAACCGCGTGAGCCGCCGGTCCGGCTTCACGCCGAAGTTGAGGAAGCGGCTCACCGCGACCGACACGCGCGACCCGGACCGGCGGCGGCCCTCGGCGCGCGCCGGGTCCGCCACCATCAGCGCCAGCTCGGTCGCCCAGTTCTTCGTGAACGCCTTCGCGAGCGGGCCGCGCAGACCGAACGCGTCGTCGTGGTCGCGGGCGGCGCTGGTGTCGACCATCGCCACCGCGCGGACCTGCGTGCCGAACAGCTCGGGGTGCTCGGCGGCGAGCGCGAGGATCGTCATGCCGCCCATCGAGTGCCCGACCAGCACGACGTCGCGGCCGGCACACGTCGCCTGGAGTACGGCGTAGAGGTCGCGGCCGACCTGGTCGACGGTGCGGTGCTCGCGCGGCCCGCGACCGGACTCGCCGTGGTCGCGGTGGTCCATGAGCACGAGGCGGTAGCGCTCGGCGAGCATCCGCTGGTAGTGCCAGGAGCGGCTGGAGAACGTCCACCCGTGCGTGAACACGAGCGTCGGCCCGGGGTGGTTGTCGCCGAGGATCTCGACCGCTATCTGCGTGCCGTCATCCGACGGCACCCGGGTAGTGGGCGTCCAGCGCAGGGTGCTCGCGTCCGGCCAGGACATGGTGAACGGGCCTCCGGTTGAGTTTCGAAGATTGCACGCAGAGTGCTATCAATCTCGGGTGGCGTCAATCCAGGGTGCCGAGGCGGTCGACGGCCGGCTGGCGCGATCCGCGCGGACCCGGCTGGCGATCGTCGACGCGCTGCGCAGCCTGCACCACGAGGGCGACCTGCTGCCGACCGCGCCGCGCGTCGCCGAGCGCGCGGGCGTGTCCGTGCGGACCGTGTGGCAGCACTTCGACGACCTCGAGATGCTGTTCGTCGAGGCCGGCCGGCGCGACCTCGAAATCGCGCTGACGTTCGTCACCCCGATCGACGCCGGCCTCCCGCTGGCCGCGCGGGTCGACGCGCTGGTCGACCAGCGGTCGCGGATGTACGAGGAGATGGCGCCCGTGTGGCGGGCGGCCCGGCTGAAGGCGCCGTTCTCGCCACAGATCCGGCTCAACCGCGACCGCATGGTGCGGCTCGGGCGCGAGCAGCTCGAGCGGTTGTTCGCGGCGGAGCTCGCGGCTACGCCGGAGCCCGCGGCCTTGCTCGCGTCCCTGGAGATCGCGACCGGCTGGGCGGCGTGGGAGTCGCTGCGGACCGAGCTGGCCCTCGACGTACCGGCCGCGCGCGCGGCCGTCGAACTGACCGTACGGAGACTGACAACATGACGACGCCGATGCTGACCGAGCCGACCGGCCTCTCACTGCAACGCCTCGCCGAGCAGTCGTGGGAGCGGTTCGGCGGCGCGTCCCGGCTGCACTTCGAGCACCAGTCGTTCACCGGCCTGGAGCTGGCCGCGCGGTTACGCCGGCTGGCGCAGGGCCTGCGCGACATCGGCCTGCGGCCGGGCGAGCGGGTCGTCGTCTGCATGGCCAACTGCCCCGAGGTCGGGCTGACCTACAGCGCCGTCTGGCGGGCGGGCGGCGCGACGACGCCGGTGCTGTTCCTGCTCAGCGAGGAGGAGCTGCGGCACGTGCTGCGCGACAGCGAAGCGGCGTACGTCGTCACCACGCCGGAGTTCCTGCCCAAGGTCGTCGCCTCGGCCGCGGGGGTCGAGACGCTACGCGGCGTCGTACTCGCCGGCCCGGCACCGGCCGAGAGCGTTGGCGTACCGCTGTTCGACTTCGCCGAGCTGGAGCGCGCGGACGAGAGCGTGCTGGTCGAGCGCGATCCGTCGGACTTGGCCGCGTTGCTCTACACCGGCGGGACGACGGGCCGGTCGAAAGGCGTGATGCTCAGCCACGACGCGCTGTCGGCGGCGGCGTGGGCGGCCGTCGCGGCGGGCCGCCAGACCGGCGAGCCGCCGACGTCGGTGTCGTTGCTGCCGTTGCCGTTGTCGCACGTGTACGGGCTCACGGTCAGCGTGATGGGCCTGCACGCGACCGAGCCGGGCACGTCGGTGCTGATGCGGTGGTTCGACCCGGCCGGGTGGCTGTCGCTCGCCGCGCAGCA
>JAVEEI010000182.1 GCA_030840525.1 Frankiaceae bacterium | reverse complement strand
GCAGCCGTCGGAGTTCGTGAAGCTCGCGCTGGTGCTGTGGGGCGCGGATCTGTTGGCGCGCAAGGACAAACGGCTCACCGAGATCCGTCACCTGCTGATCCCGCTGGTGCCCGTAGGGCTGCTCATGGCACTGCTCGTGATGATGCAGCCCGACATGGGCACGACGATCGTTCTCGTCCTCACGATGCTCGCGCTGCTGTGGTCGGCGGGCTCGCCGGTGTCGGTGTTCGGTGCGACCGGGCTGCTGCTCGGCGGCGGGCTCGGGCTGCTCGCCATCACCGAGCCCTACCGGCTCGCGCGGCTCACCGGCTTCGCCAACCCGTGCGCCGCCGCGCAGGCGCAGAAGGCCGGCTACCAGGCCTGCCAGGGCCTGATCGCGCTGTCGTCCGGCGGCTGGTTCGGACTCGGCCTCGGCGCGTCGAGAGAGAAGTTCGGCTACCTGCCCAACCAGTACACCGACTACATCTTCGCGATCATCGGCGAGGAACTGGGCCTGCTCGGCACGTTCGTCGTGCTCGTACTGTTCGCCGTCCTCGGGTACGCCGGCATCCGGATCGCGCAGCGCTGCCCGGACCGGTTCAGCCAGCTCGCCGCGGCCGGTGTCACCGCGTGGCTGCTCGGCCAGGCTCTCGTCAACATGGGCGCGGTCGTCGGCCTGCTGCCGATCACCGGCATCCCGCTGCCGATGGTGTCGTTCGGCGGGTCGGCACTGGTGCCGACGCTGTTCGCGGTCGGCATGCTGGCGTCGTTCGCGCGGCGCGAGCCGGGCGCGGCCGAGGCGCTGTCGGCGCGCCGGGCCGGCCGCCGGCAGGCGATGCGCCGCCGGCTGCGGAGCGTCTAGTAGTGCCCATGCGCGTGCTCCTGGCCGGCGGCGGCACCGCGGGCCACGTGTCGCCGCTGCTCGCCCTCGCCGACCGGCTCGTCGCCGACGACCCGGCGACGAAGGTGCTCGCGCTGGGCACCGCGACCGGTCTCGAGGCGAGGTTGGTCCCGGCCCGCGGCTACGAGCTGCACGAGATACCGCGAGTGCCACTGCCGCGCCGGCTCGGTGCGGACGTCGTACGGATGCCGGCCCGGCTCGGCGCCGCGGTCGCGTCGGCCGGTACGGCGATCCGCAGCATCGACGCCGATGTCGTCGTCGGCTTCGGCGGCTATGTCTCCGCGCCGGCCTACCTCGCCGCCCGCCGGGCGAAGGTCCCGATCGTCGTGCACGAGCAGAACAGCCGGCCCGGCTTCGCCAACCGCCTCGGCGCGCGGCTCACCCGCTGGGTCGCGGTGAGCTTCCCGGACACGCCGCTGCGGCACGCCGTACGCACCGGCCTGCCGTTGCGGCCGGAGATCGTCGCTCTCGACCGGGCCGCGACCCACGACCGCGCGTGCGAGAAGTTCGGGCTGCGGCCAGACCTGCGGACGCTACTCGTCGTCGGCGGGTCGCTCGGCGCGCAGCGGCTCAACGACGTCATGCCGACCGTGGCCGCCGACCTCGCCGCGCGCGGCGTGCAGGTGCTGCACGTCAGCGGCCTCGGCAAGGAGGTCGACGTACCCCCGCTCGACTGCCCGTACGTCGTCGAGCCGTACGTCGAGGCGATGGACCTCGCATACGCCGCCGTGGACCTCGTGCTCGGGCGAGCCGGGGCCAACACGGTGAGCGAGATCACCGCGCTCGGCCTGCCGGCGATCTACGTGCCGCTGCCGATCGGCAACGGCGAGCAGGCGCTCAACGCGGCGCCGGTCGTGGCCGCGGGCGGCGGGCTGCTCGTCGACGACGCGCGGCTCGACGCCGGGTGGCTGCGAGCGAACCTGTTGCCATTGCTGGAAAATCCGGACCGGTTGGCTGCGATGGGCACCGCCGCCGCCGGGTTCGGCGTACTCGACGCGGACAAGCGGTTGGCGGACGTCGTCCGGGCGGCGGTGGCGAGCCGGTGAGCTTCGTCGAGGACGTGGGCGAGGTGCCGCCGGCCGGCGAGCTGGGCCGGGTGCACTTCGTCGGCATCGGCGGCGCGGGGATGAGCGGCATCGCGCGGATCAT
This sequence comes from Frankiaceae bacterium, assembly GCA_030840525.1. Lineage (GTDB taxonomy): Bacteria > Actinomycetota > Actinomycetes > JAFAQI01 > JAFAQI01 > BP-197. The sequence continues at coordinate 9,658 of JAVEEI010000182.1, read as the reverse complement.
GCTGGCGCGTGGTCTGCCGGTGTCCGGCTGCGACGCGAAGGAGTCGCGCGCGCTGACCGCGCTGCGCGCGCTCGGTGCCGAGGTCTCGATCGGCCACGACCCGGCGCACGCCGCGACGGCCGACACGCTCGTGACGTCGAGCGCGATCCGGCCGGGCAACCGCGAGGTGCAGGCCGCACGCGACGCGGGCCTGCGGGTGCTGCCCCGTGCCGCCGTGCTCGCCGCGCTGATGACCGGCGCCCGCGGCATCGCCATCTCCGGGACGGCCGGCAAGACGACGACGACGTCGATGCTCGCGGTCGCGATGCAGGCCTGCGGCCGCGACCCGAGCTACGCGATCGGCGGCGACCTCAACGAGCCCGGCTCCAACGCGCACGCCGGGACCGGCGAGTTCTTCGTCGCGGAGGCAGACGAGAGCGACAAGTCGTTCCTGCTGCTCGCGCCGGAAGCCGCGATCGTGACCAACGTCGAGCCCGACCACCTCGACAACTACGGCAGCGGCGAGGCCGTGCACGAGGCGTTCCGGGCGTTCCTCGGCCGGATCGGCGACGGCGGCACGGTGGCGCTCGGCGCCGACAACGAGGGCTCGCGGGCGCTCGCGCCGGTCGCGGCCGAGCGCGGGCTGTCGGTGACGACGTTCGGGCTGGCCGCGGACGCGGGGGTCCGCATCGACGAGCTGGCGCTGACGGCGTCCGGGTCGCGGTCCGAGCTCGTCGCGGGCGGCCGCCGGCTCGGCCCGCTCACCCTCGCCGTGCCCGGGGCGCACAACGCCGTCAACGCGGCCGGGGTCGTCGCGCTCGGCCTCGCGCTCGGCCTGCCGTACGCCGACATGGCCCGCGGGCTGGCGGGTTTCTCCGGCGCCCGCCGCCGGTTCGAGCCGAAGGGCGAGGTCCGCGGCATCCGCGTGTACGACGACTACGCCCACCACCCGACGAAGCTGCGGGCGGCGCTCGCGGCGGCCCGGCACGTCGCGGCGGGGGGCCGGGTGGTGGCGGTGTTCCAGCCGCACCTCTACAGCCGCACCCACGACTTCGCCGCCGAGTTCGGCGACGCGCTCGGCGCGGCCGACGTCGTCGTCGTGATGGACGTGTTCGCGGCCCGCGAAGACCCGGTGCCGGGCGTGACCGGGATGCTCGTTGCGCAGGCGGTGCCGCTGCCGCCGGAGTCGGTCCGCTACGAGCCGTCGTGGTCGTCGGTGCCGGCGGTCGTCGCGTCGCTGGCCCGGCCCGGCGACCTCGTGCTGACGATCGGCGCTGGCGACGTCACGATGCTCGGCGCCGAGATCCTCGCCGCGCTGGAGGCGGCCGGGTGACCGCCGTCGTCCGTGCCGAGCGGGCGTTCGCGGACCGTCGGCGCGCCCGCCGCCAGCGGGTGTTGCGCCGCCGGGTGCTGCGGCCCGCGGTCGTCGTGGCCGTGCTCGCCACCCTTGGTGGTGGAGCCGTCTGGGCCGCCTGGTCGTCACCGCTGCTGGCGGTCCAGACCGTGACCGTCAAGGGGACATCGAGACTTTCACCGGCCGACATCCTGGCCGCGGCGCGGGTCCCGATCGGCCGCTCGCTGCTGCGGCTCGACCCCGGCCGGATCCGCGCCCGGGTGGCCGCGCTGCCCGCGGTGCGGGCGGTAACCGTCGACCGCGACTGGCCGCACCGCCTCGTCATCACGGTGACCGAGCGGAGCCCGGTCGCGACCGTGGCGACGACCGGCGGGGTCGAGCTCGTCGACGCCGCCGGGGTCGCCTTCGCCACCGCCGCGCAGCCGCCGCCCGGGCTGCTGCCGCTCGAGCTCGGCGCGGCGGTTCCGGGCGCGGGCGACGCGGACGCCCAGGCCGCGCTCGCCGTCTGGGCCGAGCTTCCACAACCCTTACGCCGCGCCGTCTCCGGCATCTCCGCGCCCAGCCCGGTCGACGTGGCGCTGCGCCTCGTCGGTCGCCGTACCGTCATCTGGGGAGACCCGGGGGAGGCCACCCGCAAACTGGCCGTCCTCCGCGCGCTGATGCTGACTAAAGCGTCGACGTACGACGTCAGTACTCCTGACGTGCCGGTCACCCGGCCCTGACCAGCGGGGGATTTTCGGCCCCGACACGCCGGGATCCGGCTTACCTCGCTTGACCGGTCCGGAGCACTCGCCCTAGTGTCCGGTCCAGCCCTCAAGTTGACATAACGTTAAATGTCTACCTGAGGGTGAGGGTCGGCGACACGCCGGTCCCGACAGGCACAGCAGCACGCAGGACCCGCGTCGTCGAGCGGTGGCGGCTTCCCTTGGCCACCGCACGCGACCACCTTCCCCGCCCGACCCTGCTCGGTGGCGCCCGCGCGTCCCGAGCCGACCCGCCGAAGAGGGGCATCGCACGTGGCCGCACCACAGAACTACCTGGCCGTCATCAAGGTCGTAGGGATCGGCGGCGGCGGCGTCAACGCCGTCAACCGCATGATCGAGGTGGGCCTCACGGGGGTCGAGTACATCGCGGTGAACACCGACGCCCAGGCGCTGCTCATGAGCGACGCGGACGTCAAGCTCGACGTCGGGCGCGAGCTCACCCGGGGCCTCGGCGCCGGCGCCGACCCGGCGATCGGCCGGCAGGCCGCCGACGACCACGCGGAGGAGATCGAGGAGGTCCTCAAGGGGGCCGACATGGTCTTCGTCACCGCCGGCGAGGGCGGCGGCACCGGCACCGGCGGCGCGCCGGTCGTCGCGAAGATGGCCCGCTCGCTCGGCGCGCTGACGATCGGCGTCGTCACCCGCCCGTTCACGTTCGAGGGCAAGCGCCGGGCCGACCAGGCCGAGGCCGGCATCGCCGCGCTGCGCGACGAGGTCGACACCCTCATCGTGATCCCCAACGACCGGCTGCTCTCGATCAGCGACCGCCAGGTCAGCGTCCTCGACGCGTTCCACTCGGCCGACCAGGTGCTGCTCTCCGGCGTCCAGGGCATCACCGACCTGATCACGACGCCCGGCCTGATCAACCTCGACTTCGCCGACGTGAAGTCGGTCATGTCCGGCGCCGGCTCGGCGCTCATGGGCATCGGCTCGGCCCGCGGCGACGACCGCGCCGTTGCGGCCGCCGAGATGGCGATTTCCAGCCCGCTGCTCGAAGCCTCGATCGACGGCGCGCACGGCGTGCTGATGAACATCTCCGGCGGCAGCGACCTCGGCCTGTTCGAGATCAACGAGGCGGCGCAGCTCGTCGCCGACGCCGCACACGCCGACGCCAACATCATCTTCGGCGCGGTCATCGACGACGCGCTGGGCGACGAGGTCCGCGTCACGGTCATCGCGGCCGGCTTCGACGGCGGGGCGCCGCGGCCGCGGGCCCGCACCGAGGTACGCCGTACGCCGGTGCCGCAGGTCGAGGAGGCCGTCGACGAGGACGAGTACGACCTCGACGAGGACTACGAGGACGAGGTCGACCTGACCGCGGTCGAGGAGCCGGTGCACGTCCGCGTGCAGGAGCCGGCCCGCCCGGCTGCCTCTTCCCGGCCGCAGCCGCCGCGCCGGACCATCGTGTTCGACGACAACGATGACCTCGACGTCCCCGACTTCCTGAAGTAGGTGCGCGCGCGGGTTCTCGTCACGACCCGGGCGGGCGGCCGCAGCGCGCCGCCGTACGACGAGAACAACCTCGCCACGCACGTCGGCGACGACCCGGACGCGGTCGCGGCGAACCGGCGGCGGCTGGCCGGGCAGCTCGGCGTCGACGGGGTGCGGTTCATGGCGCAGGTGCACGGCGCCGACGTTGCTGTCGTCGACGCGGCGACGCGGGACGACCCCGCGGACGTCGACGCGCTGGTGACGCAGGCACCGGGGCTGGCGGTCGCGGTACTCGTCGCCGACTGCGTCCCCGTCGCGCTGGTCGCCGGCACCGCCGTCGCGGTCGTGCACGCGGGCCGCCGCGGCGTCGTCGACGGCGTGGTCGCCGCGGCCGTCGACGCCGTACGCCGGCTCGACAGCGGCCCGGTCGTCGCGACGGTCGGCCCGGCGATCTGCGGCCGGTGCTACGAGGTCCCCGCGGCGATGCAGGACGAGGTGGTCGCGGCGGTACCCGCGGCCAAGGCGACGACGGCCGCCGGCACGCCCGGCCTCGACCTGCCCGCCGCGGTCCGCAGCCAGCTCGCGGATGCCGGCGTCGAGGTGCCGGCGCAGCCCGGGATCTGCACCCGCGAGGACCCGCGCTTCTACTCGCACCGCCGCGACGGCGTCACCGGCCGGTTCGCGATGGTCGCCATGCTGTCCCCGTGAGCTCCGCGACCGAAGCGTCGAGCCGGCGCGCCGAGCTCGCCGCCAACCTCGCCGCCGTACGCGCCCGGATGGTCGCCGCCGCCCGCGCCGCCGGCCGCGACCCCGCCGAGCTCACCCTCGTCGCGGTCACCAAGACGTTCCCGGCGTCGGACGTGGCGCTGCTCGCCGGGCTCGGCGTCGCCGACGTGGGGGAGAACCGGGCGCAGGAGGCGGCCACCAAGCACGCGGAGGTCGGCAGCCCGCCGCGATGGCACTTCGTCGGGACGCTGCAGCGCAACAAGGCCGCGCTGGTCGCGTCGTTCGCCGACGTGATCCACTCGGTCGACCGGGTCGAGCTGGTGACCGCGCTCGACCGCGCGGCGCACGGGCCGCTCGACGTACTCCTGCAGGTGAGCCTCGACGGCGCGCCGGGCCGCGGCGGCGCGCCGCTCGCCGACGTACCCCGCCTGGCCGACGCGGTCGCGGCGGCCGACCACCTCACTCTGCGTGGCGTGATGGCCGTAGCGCCGCTCGGCGCCGACCCGGCCGCGGCGTTCGGCCGGCTGGCCGAGGCCGCCGCGCGGCTGCGCGCCGACCACCCCGGCGCGACCTGGATCTCGGCCGGGATGAGCGGCGACCTGGAGGCGGCGGTCGCCGCCGGCGCGACACATGTCCGCATCGGTACGGCGTTGCTCGGCCGGCGGGAGCCGCAGGTCGGGTAATGTCCCCGCCATGGCGGGTGCGATGCGCAAGATGGCGGTCTACCTCGGGCTCGTCGAGGACGAGGAGCACGAGGCGTACGACGACTACGACGACTACGGCGACGCCCCCGCGGGCAACGTCGTCCGCCGGACCGACCCGAGCGCGCCGCCGCTGCGGGTGACCCGGCCGGACGAGACCGCGGTGAGCTACACGCCGCCGCGCCGGACCGCCGCCGAGGCCGTCGACGCCTACCGGATCACGACGATGCACCCGCGGACCTACAACGAGGCCCGCACGATCGGCGAGCACTTCCGTGAAGGCGTGCCGGTCATCATGAACCTCACCGACATGGACGACGCCGACGCCAAGCGCCTGGTCGACTTTGCTGCCGGCCTGGTCTTCGGAGTGCACGGCAGCATCGAGCGAGTCACCAACAAGGTGTTCCTGCTCACGCCGGCCAACATCGAGATCACGGCCGAGGACAAGTCGGCCATGGCCGAAGGCGGATTCTTCAACCAGAGCTGACCGTGCACATCGTCTACACGGTTCTCTTCTACGCGCTGTGGGCGTTCTTCGGCCTGCTGTGGGTCCGCTTCATCGTCGACTGGGTGATGGTGTTCGCCCGCTCGTGGCGGCCCAGCGGTGCCGCGGCCGCGCTGCTCGAGGTCACGTACTCCGCGACCGACCCGCCGTTGCGGGCGTTACGCCGTTTTCTGCCGCCGCTGCGACTAGGGTCGATGGCGGTCGATATCGCCTTCATCCTGTTGTTCATCGTGACCTACGCCCTGATCCAGGTCGTCGGATCTCAGCTCTGACCCCGAGGTGGACCTGATGCCCCTGACTCCCGAGGACGTACACAACAAGCGGTTCACCACGGTCCGGTTCAAGGAGGGCTACGACGAGGAAGAGGTCGACGCCTTCCTCGACGAGGTCGAGACCGAGCTGCGGCGGCTGCTCTCCGAGAACTCCGACCTGCGTACGGCGCCCCGCCCCGCCGCCGCGCCCGAGGCGCCGGCCCCCGCCCCGACGCCGGCCGCGGCTGCGGCGCCGTCCGCGCCCGCTGCTGCGCCGGTCGAGGAGCCGAACGAGACCGCGCTGCGCACGCTGCTGCTGGCGCAGCGCACCGCCGACGAGGCCATCGCGCAGGCCAAGGCCGAGGCCGAGCAGATCGTCACCTCGGCGAAGGGCCGGGCCGCCTCGATCGAGGCCGAGGCGCAGCAGCAGCACGCCGCCGCGATGGCCGAGCTGCAACGGCAGCGGCAGTCGCTGGAGGCCCAGATCGACGAGCTGCGCGGGTTCGAGCGCGAGTACCGCACCCGGCTCAAGGCCTACCTCGAGAGCCAGCTCCGCGACCTCGACAGCCGCGGCTTGGCGCCGGGCGGCGGCACGCCGTCGGCCGGCGGTGTCGCGCCGCAGGGCGGCGCGCCGCTCGGTGCTGGCGCCTCGCCGCTCGGTGGTGGCGCCCCGGCGCGGACCGTCCCCGGCCCGACGCCCCCGCCCGCTGCCCCTCCCTCTGGCGGGCCCGCGACCGGCCAGCCGCCGACGCCCGCACCCGGGCCGGTTCCCCCGGCCGCGGCGCACGGCGCGACCCCCGGCCCGGCCGGGGGCGACGTACCGCGTCTCGCCCCGCCCGCGGCGCCGTCGCAACCGGCCAGCCCGTTCAGCGCGGCGCCGCCGCTGGTCGAAGACGTCGACGCCGGCAGCGACGCGCCGGGCGGCCCGCCGAGCGAGGCGGACCCGGTCGACGGTACGGAGTCGACGCCCTAACTCTCGTCCACCGCTACGGCGCCCGGCGTCCACTCGCTAGGATTCGCGCCGCACCTTGCTTCGCCGCCTGAGCTGTGGCGGCATACCCGAAACGGAGTCGACGACGTGATCGTCATCAGCGGAGTTCTGCTGCTCGTGGCAGTGGTGTTTCTCATCATCGGCCTGTTCAGCTCGCTCGGGTGGGTGTACGCCTCGATCGGCGTGAGCGTCCTGTCGTTCATCTTCCTGCTGGTCGGCGTCCGGCAGCGCCGCGGCGTCCCGGGCCTGCCGGCGACGGGTGGCGGTGCGACCGCGCTGCCGCCGCCTCCGGTCGCGGCCGGCGCGTCGACCGACGCCGACGTCACCGTCGTCACGCCGCGGGCCGAGACCGAGCCGGTCGAGGCGAAGGCGGCGCAGGCGGCTGCCGCCGGCCGTACGGCGACCGCGAGCGCCACCGCGTCCACGGCCGCGCCGGCGAAGAAGACCGCGGCGGCCACCAAGACGACCGCGGCCGCGGCGAAGAAGACGACCGCGGCGACCAAGACGGCCGCGACGAAGTCGACGGCGGCGGCGAAGAAGGCCACGCCGGCGAAGAAGACCGCGTCGGCTCCTGCGGCCGCGACCAAGACGACGGCGGTGAAGAAGGCGGCGCCGGCGAAGGCCGCGGCGCCGGTGAAGAAGGCGACCCCGGCGAAGGCTGCGGCGCCGGTGAAGAAGGCGACGCCGGCCAAGAAGGCGACCGCCGCGAAGAAGGCCGCGCCGGCGAAGAGCGCGGCGAAGAAGACCGCGCCGCGCAAGTCGTCCTAGCTAGACCCGCGAGTTGTCAGCAGCACACGTGGCTATAGCCCCGGGTGGTGCTGACAAGTCGGCTGTTGGTCTCAGGCTTCCTTGCGCCGGAACGGGTCGCGCACCGGCGGCGACGGCAGCGTGACCCGGTCGCCCTCGACCGACAGGCCGGTCAGGGCGAGGACCCGGGCGAGAACGGTGGTGGTGGACTCGCCGCGGGCCACGCCCTCGTGGGTGACCATCGCGCGGTAGATCATCGCCCAGTGCTTCGCGGGCGTGTCGTACGTCCAGTCGATGGACCCCAGGTGCACCGCGCTGCCCCGGACGCCGCCGGGGCCGTCGAACGGTCCACTCCAGACCTGGATCCCGGCCGGGCCGGCGGCGAAGCAGCCACCCTGGCTGACGTCCTCCTTGCCGGCGGCGTCGAGCAGCGCGCGGGCCTGCCGCTCCGGCAGGACGAGCGCCGGGCGGACCTGACTGGTCAGCGCCGGTACGGCGATCGCGTCGGTGTTCAGGCGCAGGTGCGTCGGTTGCGACAGCAACGTCAGGGCCACGGGAACCTCCTGGGTGCACCGTCGTTGCGCCGTTCGCAGCAACGCGGTCACGCATAGAGACCATCGGCAGCGGCCAGGTGCGGTCTACCTACGCCGAACGGGTGCTTCTCGCCTCGTCCCTTCGTCGACTGTGACGTTCAAGGCGTTAAGACGGTGTCAGTTACGCCTCAAGCGTCACAGTCGGCGGGGGGGTGGCTAGCCGATGGGGCGGAGCCAGAACGTCAGGCCGAGGTCGGCCGCCTCGTGCGCGGCCATCGGTGCGTTCGGGCGCCCGTGCGTCACCGAAACAGCCAGCACCTCGGCAGCGAGCGTCGCCTCGCCCTCGGCCAGTGCCTGAGCGGTGTCGCCCTCCGCATCCCACCACAGCTCGATCCGGTCGCTGACGTCGAAGCCCTGCGCCTTGCGCGCCTCCTGCACCAGCCGGACGACCTCCCGTACGACGCCCGCGCGCCGCAGCTCGTCGGTCAGCTCCAGGTCGAGCGCGACGGTCTCGCCGCCGGCCGCCGCCACCGCCCAGCCGGACCGCGGCGTCTCGCTGACGACGACGTCGTCCGGACCGACCTCGACCGGCTCGCCCTCGACGTCGACCGTCGCGGTGCCGCCGCCGCGCAACGCCGCCGCCAGCACCATCGGATCGGCCGCCCCGATTGCCGCGGCCACCAACGGAGTGCGCTGGCCGAACCGCTTGCCCAGCGCGCGGTAGTTGGCCTTGGCGGTGACGTCGACGAGGTCGCCGGCCGCGTCGAGGGTGTCGAGCGAGCGGACGTTCAGCTCCTCGGCTACGTGCTCGCGCAGCGCCGCCGGCAGCCGCGACCACCCGGCCGCCGACACCATCGCGCGGGCCAGCGGCTGCCGGGTCTTCACCGACGCGTCCGCGCGAGCGGCCCGGCCGAGCTCGACCAGCCGGCGGACCAGCGCCATCTGCTCGCCGAGCTCGCGGTCCACCAGCGACTCGTCCGCCCTCGGCCACGACCGCAGGTGCACCGAGTCGGCGACGCCGGGGTCAGCGTCTCGGACCAGCCGGTCGTGCACCTCCTCGGTGACGAACGGCACGAACGGCGCGAGCAGCAACGTCAGTACCTCGAGGCACTCGTGCAGCGTCGCCAGCGCGGCCGGGTCGCCGTCCCAGAACCGCCGCCGCGACCGCCGTACGTACCAGTTGGACAGGTCGTCGATGTACGCCGCGAGCGCCCGGCCGGCCCGAGCCGAGTCGAAGTCGTCGAGCGCGCTGTCGACCTCCGCGACGAGTGCGTGCAGCTCGGACAGCGCCCACCGGTCGAGCGCCGGCCGGTCGGCGTACGCCGGGGCGGTCCCGGCCGACGGGTCCCAGTCGTTCGCGTTCGCGTAGAGGACGAGGAAGCTCGCGGTGTTCCAGTAGGTCAGCAGCACCTTGCGGACGACCTCGTCGAGCGCGCGGTCGCCGACCCGCCGCGACGACCACGGCGAACCACCGCAGAGCATGAACCAGCGCAGCGCATCGGCGCCGTGCCGCTCGAACAGCTCGAACGGGTCGAGCACGTTGCCGAGGTGCTTGCTCATCTTGCGGCCCTGCTCGTCGAGGATGTGCCCGAGGCAGAGCACCGTCTCGTACGACGACCGGTCGAACACCAGCGTGCCGATCGCCATCAACGTGTAGAACCAGCCACGGGTCTGGT
>JAVEEI010000181.1 GCA_030840525.1 Frankiaceae bacterium | reverse complement strand
GACGTACGCGATCCCGGTGCCGACCGCGCCGAGCGCGAGCACCGACAGCCACACGCGCGGCGGCAGCGAGACGGAGTGCGTCGCGACGATTGGTGCGACCACGCCGATCTCGACCGCCGCGCAGGTGAGTTGCGCGGCGGCGAGCCCGAGCGGCGCCGCGCGGCCGCTGAGGAACCGGCGCGTGTAGACGAACGCGACGCCGTAACAGGCGCCGGCACCGAGGCAGGCGAGCTGCCCGGCGAGGCCGGCGCCGTGCAGGGTCCGCCACGGCGCGAGCACGACCAGCGTGCCGGCGAACCCGACGACGAGGCCGGTGATGCGAGCGCGGTCGGGCCGCTCCGACGGCAAGAACAGGATCGCGAACACGAGGGTCCACAACGGCGTCGTCGCGTTGTAGATGCCGGCGAGACCACTGGTCGCGCCGTTGTCCTCACCCCAGGCAAAACCGAGGAACGGTACGACGTTCGACACCACGCCCATCACCGCGGCGTGCATCCATACGACCGGTTCGCGCGGCAGCGGCTCGCGCCGGACCGCGAGCCAACCGAGGATCGCGACGGCACCCAGCACGATGCGGCCGAGCACCACCTGGGTCGCGGTCATCCCCTCGAGCGCGACCTTGATGAACAGGAAGCTGCAGCCCCAGATCCCCGCCAGCACACCGATGCGCGCCCATGGCGACCGCATCACTTGAGCAGCCGCGACAACCGCCGGTCGGCCAGCGGCTTGCCGCCGGTCTGGCAGGTCGCGCAGTAGTCCAGCGACGAGTCCGCGAACGACACCGCGCGGACGACGTCGCCGCACACCGGGCACGGCTGGCCGGCCCGGCCGTGCACCCGCATGCCGAGCTTCTTCTCCGCCTTCAGGTCCGCGGCCGACAGCCCGCGGGCGCGGGCGACCGCGTCGGCGAGTGTCGAGCGGACCGCGTCGTAGAGCCGGACGATCTCGTCGTCGTCAAGGTTGGCCGCGGGCTTGAACGGCGACATCTTCGCGACGTGCAGGATCTCGTCGGAGTACGCGTTGCCGATGCCGGCCAGCTTGCCCTGGTCGCGCAGCAGGCCCTTGAGCTGCGAGCGGTCGCCGGCGACGACGGCGCGGAAGTCGTCGAGCGAGAAGTCGTCGGCCAGCGGGTCGGGGCCGAGCCGCGCGATGCCGGGCACCTCCTGCGGGTCGCGGACGACGTACACGGCGAGGCGCTTCTGCGTGCCCTGCTCGGTGAGGTCGAAGCCGGAGCCGTCGTCGAGGTGCACCCGCAGGCCGATCGGGCTCTTGCCGCCGGGTTTCGGCGGGACGGCAGGCAGCGAGTCGCGCCAGTGCAGCCAGCCGGCGCGAGACAGGTGGGTGACGAGGTGCAGGCCGCTCACGTCGAGGTCGAGGAACTTCCCCCACCGCCGCACGCCGGTGAGCTCCAGCCCGCCGAGCGCGGTCACCGGCGGGTCGAACGTCTTCAGCACGCTGATCGCGGCGACGTCGACCCGCGCGACCACGCGGCCGACCGCGCGGACGACCAGGAAGTCGGCCAGCGCTTGCACCTCGGGCAGCTCGGGCATCGCGTTCCAGTCTCGGCTATGCCCAGCCCAACTCGTCGAGCCGGTCGTCGTCGATGCCGAAGTGGTGCGCGACCTCGTGGATGACCGTCACCCGGACCTGGTCGACGACGTCGGCGACCGTCCGCGCCCGCCGCAGGATCGGCAGCCGGTAGATCGTGATCCGGTCCGGCAGCACCCCGCCGTACGACGACGTGCGCGCGGTCAGCGGGACGCCGTGGTAGAGCCCGAGCAGGTTGGGCGACGAGCCCATGTCCTCGACGACGACGGCGACGTTGCGCATGAACCGGCCGAGCTCCGGCGGGATGCTGTCGAGCGCCTGCTCGACCAGCGCGCCGAACGTCTCCTCGTCGACCTCGACCATGCTCACATCATCACCGCTGACATCATCACCCGATGGCCCCGAGGACTCCGCAACCGAAGATCAGCGCGCTGCGCTTCGTCGCGTGGTTCGGCCTGGTCTCGGCGTTCGGCGACGTCGTCTACGAAGGCGCGCGTAGCGTCATCGGCCCGTACCTCGCGACCTTCGGCGCGTCCGCCGCGACGGTCGGGCTCATCACCGGCGTCGGCGAGGCGGTCGCGCTCGTGCTCCGGCTCGGCACCGGCCCGCTGTCCGACCGGACCGGCAAGCCGTGGCCGCAGACGATCCTGGGCTACGCGCTGACGATGCTCTGCGTGCCGTTGCTCGCCGTCGCCGGCGGCGTCCCCTCGGCGGCGGTGCTCTACAACGGCGAGCGGCTCGGCAAGGCGGTCCGCTCGCCGAGCCGCGACACGATGCTCGCGCACGCCTCCGCCGTCGTCGGCGTGGGCAAGACGTTCGGCCTGCACGAGGCGCTCGACCAGACCGGCGCGCTCGCCGGGCCGTTGCTGATCGCCGCCGTCCTCGCCCTCGGCGGCGGGTACAAGCTCGCGTTCGGGCTGCTCGCGATCCCCGGCGTGATCGCGCTTTTCGTCCTCGCCCGGCTGCGCGCAGCGGCGCCCGACCCGAGCGAGTACGACCCGGCGGCGCAGGTCTCCGACGCCAAACGGATGCGGCTCGACACCCGCCTGCCGGCGAGATTTTGGCTCTATAGCTGCTTTTCCGCGCTGACGATGCTCGGGTTCGCGACGTGGGCGGTGCTCGCGTTCCACCTCGTCCACCGGCACGTACTGTCCGCCTCGACGATCCCGATCCTGTACGCCGCCGCCATGGGTGCGGCTGCGCTCGCGTCGCTCGGCGTCGGCAAGCTCTACGACCGGGCCGGCTTTCGCGGCCTCGTCGTCATCCCGCTGCTCGCCGCCGCCGTACCGGTGCTGTCGTTCTCCACGTCGGTGCCGGCCGTCGTCGCCGGCGCGGTCGTCTGGGGTGCGGGAATGGGCGTACACGACTCGACCATGCGGGCGGCGGTCACCGACCTCGTCCCGCGGGCCCGGCGCGGCGCGGGCTACGGCACGTTCACCGCGATCTACGGCGTTGCGTGGCTGGTCGGCGCGGTGATGATCGGCGCGCTGTACGACGTCAGCGTCACCGCGATCGAGGTCGTGGTCGTCGCCGTCCAGGTCGCCGCGCTGGTCGCGCTGGTGCCGCTGCTCCGCTCCGACCGCAACGCCCGGCTAGCGGCCTGACCGCTCCTCGCCGAGCTGGGTGCGCCGGCGGCGGTGCAGGGCGAGGCCGGCGCCGGTCGCCATCGTCAGCGTCGCCGCGGCGAGCATCCACGCGGCCTCGTCGTTCGACGACCAGCCACGCTCGGTCGCGAATCCGGTCGCGGGCTCCTCGTCCTCCTGCGGCGCGCCCGCGCCGACCGCCTGGCTGAGCGGCTGCGGCACCGTCTGCGGCGCCTCGGCCTGGGCCTGCGGCGGCGGCTGGGCGACGGCGACCGCGCGCTCCGGGCCGCCGCCGTCGTCCAGCTTGGCGAAGGGGACGACGACCGGCGGGACGAGCACGCGCAGGTGCGGCCGGTGCGGCCGGTGCACCGGCGTCGGGGTGGGCAACGGGACCGGCGGCGGGACCGAGCCGCAGTCCGGGACGACCGGCGGGTCCGGGACGAGGATCGGCGGCACGGTGACCGTCGGCAGCGCGGTGATCGACGGCAACGGCGTCGGGCCGGCGTGCGGCACCCGCACGCGCCCGGCCGGAGCCGCCGGGTGCACCCGCGGCGTCGGGACCGAGCCAGCCGACGGGGTCGCGGCGCAGTGCAGGCCGGGGTCGTAGCCGTAGCGGGTCGACAGCCGGTCGACCGTCGACCACGTGCCGGTCGGGCCGTCGGGGACGCCGCCGGTCAGGACGTCGGTCCGCGCGGTGAGGTCGGACAGCGTGGTGCCCGGCTGCGGGTCGCCGACATCGGTCGCCGGCACCGAGATCACGACCGTGTTGCCGCTGACGTGGCCGCTCGCGCTGCCCGCGACGACCTCGCCGTACGTCCCGGCGACGGTGCCCCACTGGTAGCTCAGCGTCGGCGCGCTCGCGTCGGTGGACGGCGCGGTCGGGTCGCCGGCGGACGGCGAGCGGGCCCGGACGAAGTAGCGCACGCCGTGGTCGAGCCAGCCGGCCGTCCACGACGACCCGGTGGCCCCGGTGGGCGGTACGGCGGAGAACGCGTCGACGTCGAGGGTGGCCGTGACCGTGCCGCCGGCGGCCTGGATACCGAGCCGGCGCAGGTCGAGCGCTCCCTGCTCGGCGCCCGACCACTGGGCGTCGCCGGACGGGTCGGTGCCCTGCGGTGCGCACCGGGCCGGGGTGTCGCCGGTGGCCACCGGCGTCGTGCTGCACGGCCGGGCGCTGGCGTGCACGAGCAGGCTCGGGCCGGTGCACTGCCGGGTCATCTCGATGCCGCCGGTCGACCCGTCGTCGTGGACGCCGCGCGACTCGGAGTACGCCAGGACCGCGCGGCCGGTGACGGGGTCCATCCCGACCTGGATCCCGCTGCCGGCCTCGGCCGGGCCGAACGAGCCGAGGAACCCGCACGCGGTACCGACGGTCTGGCACAGCGTGCCCTCGTGCACCGCCCACTTGCTGACGACGCTCTGCGTGAAGGTCGGGTGGCTCGCGGTCGCGTCGGTCGAGGTCGCGAGGTACACCCACCACTGGTTGTCCGGCGTACCGATGTCCCGTCCCTCGGCGGTGTTGCCGTAGAACGCGACGGAGACCCGGCCGTGGGCGCCGGCGCCCCTGGCGGGGG
>JAVEEI010000179.1 GCA_030840525.1 Frankiaceae bacterium | reverse complement strand
CGCCATGACGATGTCCTGGAAGCCCTATACGGCGACAGACGCCTCGCCACAGCCCGTCGTCGGCTCAACGACATACACGGCCGCGTACGCAGTGCGCCCGGACCCGCACTACACCTCGCCCGCACGTTTCGAAGTCGAGCGGTGGTACTGCGAGAACAGCACGCTGCTTGCGCACAACGTCGTCGCCGGAAACCTCGCAACGAGTGACTTCAGCTTCACCGCGCCGGTGGTGAACACGACGAAGTGCCCCACGGGTGGACAGGTCGTCACCGTGAGCCTCAACCACTACCAGACCGACACGGCCATCAGCGCGTACAGCTACCAGGGCTGCTTGAACGGGAGAGTCCGATGAAGCGGTTGGGCCGGGGCGACGACAGTGGTGTCGCGGCGATATTCGTCCTCGTGTTCGTCGCGATCTTCGCGGTGTTCTCCTATGCGGCGGTTCAGAAGTCGTACACCGCCACCGTCTCGGGTGAGCGGGTCGCCGAGCGCGGGCAACTCAACTACGCGCTGGACGCGGGGGCGAGCCGCGCCTTGCAGATCCTCAAGTCCGATCTCGCGACCGGTACACCGACGAAGTGCGTCGACACGGCCGCTGGGAACGACCCACTCTCAGCGACCACCGAGAACGCGGGCGGGTTGGTGGTGAAGACCGCCCACGTCGCGTACTCGTGTACGACGGTCGCCGGGAAGGCGGGTTCCACCGGCAGCGGGGTAAACAGCAACTACGCACTCGTCGTCACCAGTACCGCAGGCGACGCGCTCACCACACAGTCCGGCATCAGCCACGACCTGCTGCTCGGCGGAAGCGTCTTCCTGGAGAGCCAGGTCACGGACAACGACGTGAAGAAAGCCATCGAGGTCAGTGGCGGCAATATCGTCCAGGACGCCAACGGCAACGCCAGCTGCGACACGCAACTGGCCGGGCTCAACCAGCTCTATCTGTCGACGACCACCACCGGCTATCTCAAGGCGTGTACGGACCAGACACTCGCGGACGCGGAAGGGGTGGCAAGTCTAGGCGCCGCCCCGACGGTGAACCAGAGTCTCCTGCTCGGGACCGGCACCGATGTCGTGCTGGCCGGAAAGCATTGCCGGGTCTTCTTTCCGGGCCTGTACACGGCGGCGCCGAGCATCGATCAGCACGGAAGCAACTACTTCGTCAGTGGGGCTTACTACTTGAAGAACATCGGTGCCTGGACGATTCAGAACGGCGCGGACATCATTGGCGGTCAGCGCGTCAGCACCGGCGACACGGCCGTTCCCTCGGGCGACTGCGCGGCGATGACCGACGCAGTCGCACTGTCGAAGCTGCCGGCCGCAACTCAGACGATCGTGTCGCCGCTCCTTGGCAGCCAAGGGAACATGTGGGTTCTGGGCGGCAACACGACGATTTCGGTTGCCGGGCAGATCACGCTGTTCACCCCGACCGCCAGCAGCGGCCAGCCCGCCTTCAACTTCTACGACGTGCAGGCCGCCGACCACACGAGCGACTCGAACTGGGTGACCGCAACCAGCGGGCTGTTCGCCTTGAACACGCAATCGGCCACCAGCGGCATCGAGTTCAACGCGAAGATCTATATGCCGCAGTCGAAGATCGCGCTCTTCGCGTCCAACCCAACCACCGCCGTCGCGCGCGCCGGGGTGGTCGTCCAGTCGATCGACCTCGGGGCCAGTGCGGCCGCTGACGGCTTCGCGATCTCGGCGCCCACAAGTTCGCCCACGCCGGCAGCGCCGTTCCGCACGGTCAAGGTCGTGGCGACGGACGCCACCGGGGCCAGCAATGCCACGACCGAGGTCATCGCGACCGTTGGTAACTACTCCCCCTACGCCGTAGAGGTCAAGAGTTGGCGCACCGGAACGGACGGCCACTGATGCGCATCAGCCGAACGTCCGATCAACGCCCCCCGATTGGCTCGCAAGAGTCGACCGCTCGCGCGATACCGGCGCAGCAACGGGCGTAGCAGAGTCTGTCCTGAGCGCAACCCCGTTCGCATGGTGCGGCGGAAGGCGCGTACAGGTCCTGGAGGGACAGAATGCTTCAGCGCATCCGCACCGCTCGCGACGAGGGTTTCACGCTCATCGAACTCCTCATCGTCATCGTCATCCTCGGCATCCTCGCCGCGATCGTCGTGTTCGCTGTCGGCGGCATCACCGACCGCGGCCAGCAGTCGGCCTGCAAGTCCGATGTGACGTCGATCAACACGGCGGCCGAGGCGTACTTCGCCCAGAAGGGCTCGGGGGCCGCGACGCTGACCGTACTCGTCAGTGGCGGCTTCCTGCACTCCGACACCTCGATTGCCGCGGACGGCCTGAGCAAGTCGGTCGGTACCGGCACGAACGGCTACAAGGTTGTGTTCACTGCCGGCACGTCGACTTCGGCCGGCAACGCGGCGGGCAACCTGAAGGCGGACGGCAGCGGCGCTGCCTGCTAGCGCAAACCACTCACGCGAACGGCCCGGTCGTCTTCGGACGGCCGGGCCGTTCGCTGTCTCAGCGCACGATCTCCATCCGCAGGCCGTCGTCGTCCCACTCCGGCTCCTCCGGCACCCGGGTCACCGCCCGCGCCACGATCCGCCGCGCCGTCCAGAGCGTCACCGCACCGTCGACGAGATGGCTCTTCCGCACCCCTTTGAGGGTCGCGCCGATGATCCGCTCCGAGCCGGGCATGCGCCGTACGAGCAGCGCCTGCCGCTCCTTCTGCCCGGCCGCGGTGTCCTTCGAGTGCTTGAGCACCTGGTCCTCGGCGAGCTGGAAGAACGACAGCTCCGGCCGCACCTCGTAGACCCGCCGCTGCAGGTACGGCTGCATCTGCTCGTCGACCTCGCGAATCCTCGCGAACTGCTGCCACGTGACCACGTCGAGCTGGCCACCGTTCGATTTGCGAGCGGCCTCGTAATCCTTCGCCTGCAACGATTTTCGGGTAGGTGTCGACCCGATCGCGCCCGCGTGCGGGAACCCCAGGATCGAGCGCGCCGCCACATCGGCACCACGGCCCCGCCGGGACGCCTTCGTCGGCAGCCCGATCGGCACCGTGACCGCGATGACCGCGTACGCCGGGATCGCGTCGAGGACGTCGCGAAATGTCGCCGCGACGGTCGGCTCTTCGGGATAGATCTGGATGCCGATCAGCTTGCCGGACGCGACCAGCCAGCCGGCCGGGCACGGCACGACACCGGCGAGCAGCTGGTACGGCAGAGTGGGCCCCCGCTGCATCCTCCCCGGCCCCGGCACGACCCCACGCTAGTCGGACCATCACCCAATCAACCGTTCGGACACACCTGCCCGCAACCCCTGTCGCTCCCGCCGGTAGCGGGGCCAAACTGCTGCCATGGCCGCAAAGAAGAACATGGACGACGCCCGCGTCGGCCGCCTGCTTTCCAACCTGTGGGAGCTCGGCGCCACCGACCTGATCCTGACGGTCGGCGCGCCGCCGATGATGCGGCTCAACGGCGAGCTCCAGCCGTTCAACGGCGACGCGCCGCTGACGGCCGAGGACACCGATGGCATGCTCGCGTCGATCCTCCGCAGCCAGCACCGCGAGCCGTTCGGCGACGACAGCCGCGAGCTCGACTTCTCCTTCTCCTGGGACGACAAAGCACGCATTCGCGGCAACGCCTACCGCCAGCGTGGCAACGTCGGCGTCGCGTTGCGGCTCATCCCGCACGAGATCCCGTCGTTCGAGTGGCTCGGCCTGCCCGAGCCCGTGCAGAAGTGGGCCGAGCTGCGCCGAGGTCTCGTCCTCGTCACCGGCCCGACCGGCGGCGGCAAGAGCACCACACTCGCCGCGCTCATCGACTGGATCAACCGCAACCGCCGGGTGCACATCATCACGATCGAAGACCCGATCGAGTACGTGCACGAGCACGCGATGTCCGCGGTCGACCAGCGCGAGGTCGGCGACGACACCGCGTCGTTCAGCGACGCGCTCCGCAGCGCGCTGCGCGAAGACCCCGATGTCCTGCTCGTCGGCGAAATGCGCGACCTCGAGTCGATCCGGTTCGCGCTCACCATCGCCGAGACCGGTCACCTCGTCTTCGCCACGTTGCACACGAACGACGTCGCGCAGGCACTCGACCGCATCGTCGACGTGTTCCCGTCCGACCAGCAGCCGCAGATCCGCGTGCAGCTCGCCAACACGCTCTCCGGCATCTGCTACCAGCGGCTGCTCCCCCGCGCCGACGGCGGTCTCGTCGCGGCGTACGAGGTCATGGTCGCCAACTCGGCCGTCCGCAACCTGGTCCGCGAGGGCAAGACCAACCAGCTCCGCAACGTCCTCGTCACCGGCCAGGCCGACGGCATGCAGACCCTCGAGATGTCGTTGAACCAGCTCGTCGCCGACGGCATCATCGAGTACGACGAAGCGGTCGCGACATCGCTGTACTCGAAGGAGATCGCGAAGCCGGTCCCCGTCGCGCCGGTGCAGGCAGTCGCCCCGCCCGCGAGCAGCAAGCGGCGCCGGTTCAGCGCCTAGCGTTCACGACGGCGCGGCCAGCCAGTCGCGCAACGACGCGACCGACCGGTCCCACGACCACTCGCGCTCGACCCACTCGCGACCGCGCGCGCCCACCGCGGCCGCGCGCGCAGGGTCCGACAACAGCCCGCTGACCGCTTCGGCCACGTCGTCGGTCGACGAACCGTCGACGACGACACCGGTGTCGCCGTCGCGCACCGCGTCCGGCGCTCCCCCGCTGCGCCCCGCGACGACCGGCAACCCGCACGCCGCGGCTTCGAGGTACACCATGCCGAGTCCCTCGACGTCGAGCCCGCCGAGCCGGCTGCGGCACGGCATCGCGAACACGTCGCCGGCCCCGTAGTACGACGGCAGCTCGGCCGCGGGCACCGAGCCGGTAAGGACGACGTGGTCGCGCAACCCGTTGCGGTCGACGTACCGTTCGAGGTCGCCGCGCGACGGCCCGCCGCCGACGAGCAGCAGCGCGGCGTCCGGGACCGTCGCCCGGATCGTCGGCAGCGCGCGCAGCAACACGTCTTGCCCTTTGCGCGGCATCAGCCGCGACACGCAGACCACGACCGGTCGGCCGGCGAGACCCAGCGACGCGCGCACGCCCGCGCCGCCGCCGGGCCGGAACACCGCCGCGTCGACACCGGGCGTCAAGCGCGCCATCCGGTCCGCGTACGGGCCGACCTCACGGGCGAGGTGGGTGCGGGTGAACTCGCCGAGATACGTGAGCACGTCGACCGACGACGCGATCCGGCGCAGCAACCGGCGCGCCGCCGGCACCATCGACCAGCCGACCTCGTGCCCGTGCGTCGTCGCGACGAGACGCCGCGCACCGGCCGCACGCAACGCCGGCGCCAGCAACCCGAGCGGCGCGGCCGCGCCGAACCACACCGCGTCGCAGCCGCGCTCGCGCAACAGCGACACCGCCTGCCTTCGGACCGCGGGCGTCGGCAACAGCACCGACGTGTCCGCGCGGACGACCTCGTACGGCTGGTCCGCGTCGAACTCCTCGCAACCGCGCCACCGCGACGTCAGTACGACGACGCCGTCCGGTGGCAGCCGCGAGACCAGCCCGTGCACGAACGACTGGATGCCGCCGGGCCGGGGCGGGAAGTCGTTGGTGACGACGAGGACGCGGCCGCCCGTCACGACAGCGTCGTACGCAGGTAACGCTGCCAGCGCGCGGTGAACTGCGCCGGCGTCATGTGCAGGTAGGTGCGCATCGCGTCTGCGACCGCGTGCACCGGAGTGTCGTGCGACGTGCCGATCGCGGTGTAAAAGCGGACCAGCCCACGCTCGCCGATCATCGACGCGATGAGCCGGCAGGCGAGGTAGCCGCCTTCGTACGCCTGCGCGAGTCGCTTGCTCGCCCCGTCGAAGTCGCGGTTGGGCGGGAGGTACCGCGGCACCCGGCCGGCGCGCACGTCGGCCGCGAGCTCGGCGGCGACGACGCGCACCGGCAGCCCCGACTGCTGGTAGCCGACGTAGTCGGCGAACCCTTCGATCAGCCACGTCGGCATGCAGGAGTTGGTGTCGGCGCGGCTGGCGACGTGCGTCAGCTCGTGCGTCAGCACGATCCGGTGGCCCAGCGACGACAGCGTCGGCCAGTTGCGCGGGTTGATCGCGATCCGGCCGCCGACCGGGTTCGGCGAGCCCGGGCAGCTCGCGATCTCGGCACTCGCGAGTGCGGCGATCTGGCTGAGGTCCTCGGTGTCGCCGACGACCTGGCCGAGCTCTTGCTGCGTCGCCGGGAAGAGCACGACCACCTTGCGCGCCCAGCCGCGGCCCCACACCGCGGTGACCTTCGGTATCGACGCCGCGGTCACGTCGGCGATCTCGCGCATCTGGCTCAGCGACTGCGGGTGCCCGATGACGAGGACGTTGCCGAGCCGGACGGTGCGCAGCGGACCGAAGTCCCAGATGCCGAGCGACGACGGGTTGCCCGCGTTCGCGTAGTCGTTGAACGACGCGACGTACCACCCGCTACGACGCTGCACGAACGTCGGCGTCTGCGTGATCGTGCTGGGCTTGTCGTCGAAACCCTTGATGGCGTAACGGATCGCGAACTGCGCCGGCGCGAACGTCGGCACCCGGTAGCGCCGGGTCGGTGCCGACGGCGGCAACCCGAGCCCGAGGTCGACGTCGTAGTCCCAGCTCGCCAGCGGGATCGCCTGCAGCGCTTCGAACTCGCGGCGTTGCTGCGCGCGGAACTGCGGCTGCGCCGGGTCGTCGGTGGCGAGGAACGCCTTCTCGTCATGGTGCAGGACGGCGCGGGTACGGCGGGCGAGCAGGTCGCGCAACGCCGCGTTGCGTTTCGTCTCTGCGTCGTTGAGGCTGAACTGCGCGTCGGTCGACGACTGCGGCGTCGGGCTGGCGGACGCGACCGGCGCCGGGCGCGCGTGCGCCGACGGGTGCGCGGTGTGCACCGCGATCGTGGCGTCGGCGAGGCCGACCGCGACGATCGGCACCGCCGCGAGCACCACCCCGAACCGGCGCGGGAACGGCCGGCGCACCGTACTGTCGGACACCGTCAGGTACGCCGCCGCCGGCCGCCGCTGGAGGTGCGGGGGGTCGCGTCGTCGCCGGGGTCGGGATCGGGGTCGCGGCCGGTCACGCCGAGCAGGACGTCGGACCACGACGGGATCGGGACGCGGGCGCCGGCGCGGCGGGCCGGCTTCGGCTCGACCGCGGCGGCCACCGCGACGACGGTCGGCTCGACCGGCGTTACGACCGGGACCGGGTCCGGCACGACCTCGAGCACCCGCGGCCTGGTGGCGGCCTTGGCCGGGCGGCGGCGCAGCGGCGTCGGCGCGGTGACGGCAGGCGCGGCGGTACGGCGCGGCGCCGCCTTCTTCGCGGCCGGCTTCCGCGCCGCCGGCACGGCCTGCTTCGCAACTGGCCTCTTCGCGACTGGCTTCTTCGCGGCCGGTTTCTTTGCGGCCGGCGCGGCTTTGCGCGTGGCCGGCGCGGCCTTCTTCGCGGCCGCCGCCACCCGCTTCGTCGCGGCACCCGCCTTCTTCGCCGCAGCCTTCTTGGCCGCGGCCTTGCGCGCCGGCGCGGCCGCCTTCTTCGCCGCGGGTCGCCGTACCGGCTTGCGCTTCGGCGCCGGCGCGGCCTCCGCGGCCAGCCGGGTCGCGGACGGGTCCAGCGCGGTCACCTCTCGGCCGGCCGGGCGCCAGAGCCACTCGGCCCGGCGCTGCCCGCCGCGCGCGGTGTAGGTGAGCCGGACCACCCAGGAGCCGTCGGCGCGCCGGCGCGCGGTCCACGCGACCGAGTCGTCCTTGAGCCCGGCGACCTCGCGCAGCCGGGCGTCGACGACGCCGCCGAGCGGCTGGGTCGGCTGCGGCCCGCGCGAGCGGTGCAGGACCGCGGACCGCGCCTCCTCGACGATGCGCTCGCGCTCGGCCTCGACCGGCGCGAAGTACGGCAGCACCCGGGCGACCGGGACCCGGGCCACCTTGGCGACCTCGTCCGGGGTCGCGCCGGCCCGCAGCCGGGCCTGGATCTCCTTCGGCGACAGCACGCTTTCGGCCCGGTCCGCGCCGGGCGCGGCGAGCTGGCCGCGGACGGCCTGGCGCAGCCGGTTGTCGAGCGAGAGCCGGTGGGTGACCTTGCCCTTCGCCGACGTACCCAGCAGGAGGGTGTCGCCGTCGTCGCTCACGCCGAGCACGTGCAGCTGGCGCACGCGACCCTCCTCCCCTTGCACGTAGCCGCGAACGGCGGACGCGACGAGTCTCCCCCGCCGACCGGCCCGGCTACAAGCGCAAGCGCCGAAGCGGACGGCCGGTTACGGCCGGCCGCCGCCGGAGAAGCCGCCGTGCGACGCGATCGACTGGATCTTGACGACGTCGCCCGTGTGCGGGGCGGCGATCATCTGGCCGCCGCCGATGTAGATGCCGACGTGGTGCGCTGGGCTGCCGAAGAAGACGAGGTCGCCGGGCTGCAGGTCGGCGTAGGACACCGAGCGCGTCTCGGACTGCTGCGCCGCGGCGTTGTGCGACAGCGAGACCCCGGCCGCCGCCCACGCGCTCATCGTCAGCCCGGAGCAGTCGTAGGAGTTGGGCCCGGACGCGCCGTACACGTACGGCTTGCCGAGCTGCGCGTAGGCGAACCGTACGGCGACGGCGGCGCGGCCGCTGGCCGGGCCGTTGTAGCT
>JAVEEI010000170.1 GCA_030840525.1 Frankiaceae bacterium | reverse complement strand
ATCTTGCCGCCCTTGATGTCGGTCACGGCTTTGGCCACGTCGTTGGTCACGGTGCCGGTCTTCGGGTTGGGCATCAGGCCGCGCGGCCCGAGCACGCGGCCGAGCCGGCCGACCTTGCCCATGAGGTCCGGGGTCGAGACCGCGGCGTCGAAGTCGAGCATGCCGCCCTCGACCTGCGCGATCAGGTCGTCGCCGCCGACGATGTCGGCACCGGCGGCCCGGGCCTCCTCGGCCTTGTCGCCGGTCGCGAACACCGCGACCCGGGCGGTCTTGCCGGTGCCGTGCGGCAGCGAGACCGTGCCGCGGACCATCTGGTCGGCCTTGCGCGGGTCGACGCCGAGACGCATCGCGACCTCGACGGTCGAGTCGAAGCGCTTGGTCGTCGTGGTCTGCTTGGCGAGCTTGACCGCCTCGATCGGGCTGTAGAGCTTGTCCTGGTCGACGAGTGCGGCCGCCTGCTCGTAGGACTTGCTGCGCTTTGCCATGTACTTCCTCCTGTGGTGATGGCGGACGCCGCAATCGGGCGCCCTCCCACTGACTGCGGGTGGAGCTAGTCGGTGACGGTGATGCCCATCGACCGCGCGGTGCCGGCGATGATCTTCTCGGCGGCGTCGACGTCGTTGGCGTTGAGGTCTTCGAGCTTGGTCTGCGCGATCTCGCGCACCTGCGCCCGGCTGATCGACGCGACCTTGGTCTTGTGCGGCTCGCCGGACCCCTTCTCGACCCCGGCGGCCTTGAGGATGAGCCGCGCGGCCGGCGGCGTCTTCGTCACGAACGTGAACGACCGGTCTTCGTAAACGGTGATCTCGACCGGTACGACGTTGCCGCGCTGCGACTCGGTCGCGGCGTTGTACTGCTTGCAGAACTCCATGATGTTGACGCCGTGCTGGCCGAGCGCGGGGCCGACCGGCGGCGCCGGCGTCGCGGCACCGGCCTGGATCTGGAGCTTGATCAGGCCGGAGACCTTCTTCTTCGTAGGCATAACGGAGTCCTAGATCTTCGAGACTTGACTGAACGACAGCTCGACCGGGGTCTCCCGGCCGAAGATGGAGACGAGCACCTTGAGGCGCTGCGCCTCGGCGTTGATCTCGTTGATGGTCGCGGGCAGGGTCGCGAACGGCCCGTCCATGACGGTCACCGACTCGCCGACCTGGAAGTCGACGACCTTCGGCGCCTCGGCCTTCTTCGCTTCCTTCGGCTTCGGCGCGAGGAACTTCACGACATCGTCGGTCGACAGCGGCGTCGGGTGCGTCGTACCGACGAAGCCGGTCACGCTCGGGGTGTTCTTCACCGCGGACCACGACTCGTCGGTGAGGTCCATCCGCACGAGCACGTACCCGGGGAAGATCTTCGACTGCACGATCTGGCGCTTGCCCTGCTTGATCTGCGTCTCTTCCTGCGTGGGCACCTCGATCTGGAAGATGAAGTCCTCCATGTTGAGGCTCGCGATGCGGGTCTCGAGGTTGGCCTTCACCTTGTTCTCGTAGCCGGCGTACGTGTGTACGACGTACCAGTCGCCGGGCAGCGCGGAGAGGTTGGAGCGGAACGCCTCGACCGGGTCGTCGTCGTCCTTAGACTGGGCCGCCTCGGCCGGCGCGGCGCCGTTGGACTCCGCGACCGACGCCTCAGCCGCGGCGTCGGGCTCGTCGGGCTCGAGGTAGCCGGGCGTCGGCTCGTCGGAGCCGCCGAGGGCGTCGTACTCCTCGATCGTGTCCGCGCCGGAGCCGGCCTCGGTCGCCGGTACGACGTCGTCCGCGGGCGCGGTCGCGTCGACGGCCTCGGCCTGCTCGGTGAGCGGCTCGTCCGGGTAGTCGGTCACGGTGGTGGGATACCTCGAAATCTGGTGGCGTGCGCGGGGCGGTCAGCCGAAGATCGACAGAACGCCCTTGGTGAACAGGAAGTCGTACAGCGAGACGAGCGCGACCATCGCGGTGACGAACACGAGCGTCACGACGGCGTAGGTCACCAGCTCGTTGCGGGTCGGCCAGATGACCTTGCGCAGCTCGGCGACGACCTGCCGGTTGTAGGTCGACACCCGGCTGCCGACCCCGGGGCGCTTGGCGCCGCGGCCGCCGCCGGCCGGCGAGGGCGCAGGCGTGCGCTCGCTGGTCTGCGTCACCTGACCTCCTCCGGTGGTCGCGATCGAACTAGCCGTGTCGTGCGGTCGTGCTGTGCTGCGGGTGGTGCGTGGCAGGGCAGGAGGGACTCGAACCCCCAACCACCGGTTTTGGAGACCGGGACTCTGCCAATTGAGCTACTGCCCTGTGAAGCGCCCGCCAGTGTACGGTTCCCGGCCGCTACGGGTCGAACGCCCGTATCCGGTGGACCGCCGCCGCAGCCGGCTGGGACGATGAGGGCATGCCAGGCAGAGTGTCCCAGCGGATCGGTGCCATCAGCGAGTCGGCCACCCTGGCGGTGGACGCGAAGGCAAAGGCGCTCAAGGCCGCGGGCCGCGACGTGATCGGCTTCGGCGCCGGCGAGCCCGACTTCCCCACCCCCGACGCCATCGTCGAGGCGGCCATCGCCGCCTGCCGCGACCCGAAGATGCACCACTACACCCCGGCGGGCGGCCTGCCCGAGCTCAAGGACGCGATCGTCGCGAAGACCGCGCGCGACTCGTCGTACGGCGTGACCGCCGGGCAGGTGCTGGTGACTAACGGCGGGAAGCAGGCCGTCTACGAGGCGTTCGCGACGCTGCTCGACCCGGGCGACGAGGTGCTGCTGCCGGCGCCCTACTGGACGACGTACCCGGAGTGCATCAAGCTCGCCGGCGGGGTGCCGGTCGAGGTGCCGACCGACGAGTCGACCGGCTACCTCGCCTCGGTCGAGCAGCTCGAGGCCGCCCGCACCGCACGCACCAAGGTGCTGCTGTTCTGCTCGCCGAGCAACCCCACCGGCGCCGTCTACCCGCGCGAGCAGGTCGAGGCGATCGGCCGCTGGGCGGTCGAGCACGGGCTCTGGGTGCTCACCGACGAGATCTACGAACACTTGACGTACGACGGCGCGAGCGCGGCGTCGATGCCGGCCGTCGTACCGGAGCTCGCCGACCGCTGCGTCGTCGTCAACGGGGTGGCGAAGACCTACGCGATGACCGGCTGGCGGGTCGGCTGGATGCTCGGCCCGGCCGACGTCGTCAAGGCCGCGACCAACCTGCAGTCGCACGCGACGTCCAACGTCTCCAACGTCGCGCAGGCGGCCGCGCTCGCCGCGCTCCGCGGCGACCTGTCCGCGGCGGCCGAGATGCGCACCGCGTTCGACCGCCGCCGCCGGACGATGGTGCGGATGCTGGCCGAGATTCCCGGCGTGACCTGCCCGGAGCCGCTCGGCGCGTTCTACTGCTTCCCCTCGGTCAAGGGCGTCTTGGGTACGACGCTGCGCGGCGCCATCCCACGGACGTCGGCCGAGCTGGCCGAGCTGGTGCTCGACGAGGCCGAGGTCGCGGTCGTCCCCGGCGAGGCGTTCGGCGCTCCCGGCTACTTCCGGCTGTCGTACGCGCTCGGCGACGACGACCTCGTCGAGGGCGTCACCCGGCTGGCGAAGCTGCTGGGCGAAGCCGGCTGACGGTCAGTACGCCGTTGCTGATGCTCTGACGGAGGCCGGCCGCGGTCGCGACCACGTCGGGCCCGGTCGGTCGCCGAACGGCCGGCGGCGGGACGGGTACGCCGGCGCCGTTGGTGGTCCCGTCGGTGCGGGTGGCGATGCAGTTCGGCCCGCCGGCGATCGCGCGGACGCCGTCGAACGCGGCGACGTCACCGATGCCGAGGCCGTACGGGGTGTCGCACGAGGTCTCCCGGATCCACGACGCGCCGCCGTTGCCGCTGATGTACGCGCCGGCGAACTTCGTGGTCGCGAACAGCACCTGGTCGGCGACCGCGAACCCCTGGATCCAGAAGTCCTCGTCGTTGTCGCTCTTGGTCGGTTGCGGTCCGAGGATGGTCGGCAGCCCGGCCTGCTCGTGGAACGTGCGGCCGCCGTCGCTGCTCGCGGTCATCGTGCCGTCGTTGCGGCCGACGAGCAGGTGCCGCGAGTCGAGGAACACCGCCGCGGTGCAGATCTCGCCCGGCTTGTGCGCACAGCGCAGCACCCGGGTGAAGTGCCGGCCGCCGTCGTGCGTCACCCACACCGACGCGCTGTCGCCGAGGTACTCGCACGGCGTCCCGTCGGGGTGGACGTCCCAGGCCCAGGCGACGCCGTCGCGCGCGCCGACGTAGCGCACCGATCCGACGTACGCGTCGGCCGGCAGCCTCGCGTCGACCCACGTACGTCCGCTGTCGTGGCTGGTCCAGATGTCGCCGTGCTTCGGCGGGTTGCAGCCGGCGTGCAGCGGCCCGTCGGTCACGCCGCCGAACGCGACGGTCGAGCCGTTGACGCCGAGCTCGTACGCCTCGTAGCTGTCACCCTTCGCCAGCTTCGGGCCGGCGAGCTGCCGCCAGCCGATCGCGGTGCTCGCGCCGTCGGTGGTGGTGAAGACGCGGTCGAGGTCGGTGAGGTAGCCGACCTTCGGGCTGGCGAACCGGGTCCGCGCGAACCCGCTGAGGCCGGCCGGCAGGTAGGTCAGCGGGTCCCACGACAGGCCGTGGTTGGCGCTGTGCCACAACGTGATCGACGAGCCTTCGTCGAACACGTACGCCGTACCGTCGCGGAACGCGCTGAGCTGCTGGCGGGACGACTGCGCGAGCGGCAGCGTCGGAACCCACGCGGACGCCGGCCCTGTTGTCGCGTGCCCGGCGGTGCCGACGAGACCGGCGGCGAGTACGGCGAGAGCCGCGGCGCCGCGGACGATTCGATGACGAGACATGGCCCACCCCTTCTACGGCTAATGAGCCGATTCGGGTGGATCCGGTTCGGTTGCTCACAGAACGCGGACGGGCCGCACGGCCACCGCGGAGGCCGCTACGGGGGATCTTTGCGCCGGCTATCGGGCGTCCGTCGACTCTTTCGCATCGCGCTCGGCAGCCTCGGCCGCTTCGGCAGCCTTGATCAGTTCCGGGTCGTTGCTCATCTCCCGGACGACGTCGTAGTAGGTCTTCCCGGGCCCATGGCCGCTCTCCGGCCGGGTCCGCTGACTTGCGGCGGCACGCTTCTTGGCGGTCATCGCGGCATCATCTCTTCCTGGGCCCTCAACCGTACATCGGCTTTTCGCCCTCTTGACATGAGGGTGACGACCTGGCGTCTGCCCGGATCAGGCGTCGCCATAGAGGAGTTCCCTGATCGTCGCCGCGGCACTCCCTACGGCGCTCTCGATCTCCGGGCGGGCCAGCTGCGCGTGGTACCCCTTCGGGCCATCGAGCGCGACCACACCAACCACCTTCTGGTTCT
>JAVEEI010000151.1 GCA_030840525.1 Frankiaceae bacterium | reverse complement strand
TCGAGGACATCGACCTGTTCGAGCTCAACGAGGCCTTCGCGGCCGTGGGCATCGCCTCGACCGCGGCCCTCGGCATCGACGCGGACAAGGTCAACGTCAACGGCGGCGCGATCGCGCTCGGCCACCCGATCGGCGCCTCCGGTGCGCGGATCGCGCTGAGCCTCGTCAACGAGCTCAAGCGCCGCGGCGGCGGGCTCGGCGCCGCGGCACTGTGCGGCGGCGGTGGTCAGGGCGACGCGCTGCTGCTGCGCGTCGGGTGACACCGCCGTCATCGGCAGTCGTCGAGCCGCTGGTCGAACGAGCACGGGCCGGTGACGCGCGCGCGGTCGGCCGGCTGATCTCGCTCGTCGAGAACGCCTCGCCGCTGCTGCGCGACGTCATGGCCGCGCTGATGCCGTACGTCGGGCACGCACGGGTGGTCGGGCTCACCGGTAGCCCCGGCGTGGGCAAGTCGACGACGACATCGGCGCTGCTGTCCGCTTTCCGCGCGCGCGACCTGCGGGTCGGCGTACTCGCGGTCGACCCGTCGTCGCCGTTCTCCGGCGGCGCGCTCCTCGGCGACCGGGTCCGGATGCAGGACCACGCGACCGATAGCGGCGTCTTCATCCGGTCGATGGCCTCGCGCGGGCACCTCGGCGGGCTTGCGTGGTCGACCCCGCAGGCGTTGCGCGTGCTCGACGCGGCCGGCTGCGACGTCGTACTCGTCGAGACCGTCGGCGTCGGCCAGGCCGAGGTCGAGGTCGCGTCGCTGGCCGACTCGACCCTCGTCCTCGTCGCGCCCGGGATGGGCGACGCGATCCAGGCAGCCAAGGCCGGCATCCTCGAAATCGCCGACATTTTCGTTGTGAACAAAGCGGATCGCGACGGCGCCGACCAGGCCGCACGCGACCTGCGGCACATGCTCTCGCTCGGCGAGCGCCGTACGGCGGGCGACTGGGCGCCGCCGGTGGTGAAGACCGTCGCCGCGCGCGGCGAAGGCATCGACGACGTCGTCGCGGCACTGGACAAGCACCACGAGTGGCTGGTGGCGTCCGGTCGTCTCGACGCGAAGCGGCGGGTGCGGGCCGCCGACGAGATCGAGGCGATCGCCGTGACCGCGTTGCGCGAGCGGATGGGCGACCTGCGCGGCGGGTCGTTGCTCGACGAGCTCGCCGGCCGGGTCGCCGGCGGCGACCTCGACCCCTACTCGGCCGCCGACACGTTGCTGGCCGGGCTCACGACGTAGGACCGACGGTGGCGAGCTGCACGTCGGTGACGAGGTCGCCGAGAGCGAGCGTCACGTCGACGATGTGGTAGCCCCAGACCGGCCCCAACGAGTGCGACAGCAGCGACGGCGGGAGCGGGTTGCTCGACCCCGCGGTATGCGGCGCCGGCACGACCTCGAGCCACGTCGCGCCACCGCCGTGCCGGCAGGTCGCGGTGTACCGACCCGTCGCGCCGACCCACGGCGTCGTCACGCCGCGGACCGCGAGCAGCGACGTCGGCGCGTACGGGTGCAGGAACTCGGTGCCCCTGCCGATCCCGGCGGGGTTGACGCACGCGACGGTCAGCCCGTCCCGGCGGGTGTCGCCGGAGAGCGCGGAGACGCCGAGCCCGGGACGGCCGAACAGCGCGAGCGGCGGCGGCTGCGACGGGAAGCTGGAGTACGCGATCACGCAGCCGTGCTCCGCGAGCCGGCTGCACAGCGGCACGTGCGCGAAGCTGCCGCCGGTGAGCTTGCCGGTCTGGGTCGTGACGTTCGCGCCGGGCAGGATCGCGAGCACCATCCGCGCGCGCATCGCGGGGTTCGGGTCGACCTGCGCGCGCAGCAGCCGGACCAGCATCGCGGCGCCCTGCGAGTGCCCGATGAAGACGACCCGGCGGCCGTGGTTGTCGTGCGCGAGGTAGTCCTGCCAGGCCGCGAGCAGGCTCGCGTACGCCGTCCGGTTGGGCGCCGAGTCGGCGGCGCCGTCGCCGAGGTTGAACAGGTCCTGCACGGTGCGCTGCCGGTACGTCGGCGCCCACACCCGGCACACCTGCGAGAACCGCGACGCCTGCGCGACCGCGGCGTCGGTCTCCTCCGGCTGCACGGTCAGGTCGGCGTTCGCGGTCGTCTCGCGGCTCACCGTCGGGTAGACGTAGAAGCAGTCGACCGGCTGGCCGTCGCTGTCCGGCGGCACGCGCCGCCGCGCACCCGACGCGTCGATCACGGTCGCCGTACGGTCGCTCGTACAAGGGTCGGGGGTGGCGCCGGGGCGGCACAGCCAGACCGTCGCGTCCGCTGTCGGTGCCGGCGTTGCGGTCGGCGTCGGAGACGTTGTCGGGGACGGGACCGCCGCGTGGTGCGGCGCCGCCGTCGTACACGCAGTGGCGACGAGGGCGGCGACGACAATGCCGAGCCGCACGAGTCGGACACTACCTGCGCGCGGCGACGGAGGCCTCGACCTCGAGCAGCGACTCCTCCTGCCGTTTCGCGTGCGCGGCGCGGCCGCCACCGCGTACGCCGAACAGCCGCTTGCTCACGATCAGGTAGACGACCAGCAGCAGGTTGATGACGAACGCGACGATCTTCAGCACGGTGATGTGCTTCGTGAGCTCGTAGACCTCGAGCGGAAGGAAGACGCTGGTGCCGACGACCGCGACGTACTCGCCCCATCGCTTGAGGCTCCACAGCCCGATGCCCTCCGCGATCTGGAGCAGCGCGTAGCCGATCAGGAAGCCCTCGACGAGGTGCAGCGTGTGGTGCCGGGAGTTCAGCAGCTTCTCGACCTCGGCGAGGCTCGGGCTCTTCGACAAGTCGTAGTTGAACGACTTCGCGGCGGCGGCGAACCGCGGCAGTGCGTGCTGGAAAAGCTGCTGCAACGAGGTCTGCGAGCTCTCGAAGTAGAAGACCGCGGCGGCCAGTGCAGACAGCACGGCCGCCCGGGTCCACCGCTCGACCGCGAGGATCCGCAGCACGAACGCCTCGCGCAACGCCTTGCCGCGCAACACGATCGGCGCTTCGTCGGCCGGGCCGTGCCCGTGTGCCGGCCCCGGGATGAAGTCGCCGCAACGCAGGCAGCGCCACGCCTCGCCGATCGCGGTCTCGGCACGGAGGCGCTCGCGCAGCTCCGGCTCGTCCGGCGCGTACGTCGCATGCCCATGCCGGCTGCACCCGCGAAGGCTCCAGTCCACGGGGACAGTCTGCCTCGCCGGGGCTAGCGTGGCGCCGTGCCGCGCCCGCTCGGACTTCCGTTCGACCCGATCGCCCGGGCCGGCGAGCTGTGGGGCGAGCACTTCGGGCCGGCGGACGCCATGCGCGCGGCGACGTCGATCATGCGCGCGCACCAGCTCCTGCTGTCGCGGCTCGACGCGATCCTCAAGCCGCACGGGCTCACGTTCGCGCGCTACGAGGCGTTGGTACTGCTGCGGTTCAGCCGGCGTGGGTCGCTGCCGCTGTCGGTCATCGGCGAGCGGCTGATGGTGCACCCGACCAGCGTCACCAACATCGTCGACCGGATGACCGCGCAGGGCCTGGTCGAGCGGCTGCCCAACCCGCGCGACGGGCGCGGTGTGCTCGCGTCGCTGACCGCCGCCGGCGCCGCGCTGGTCGAGCGGGCGACCGCCGACCTGATGGCCGACGGCTTCGGCCTGAAGGCGTACGGCGACGAGGAGCTGCGCCAGCTCTTCGGGCTGCTACGTACCTTGCGGGTCGACGCCGGCGACTTCTGACCCTCACCGATCGCCAAGATCATCGCCGTCAGCGCGACATAGATGTCGCGCTGACGGCGCAACGGCCGCGGTGATTAGGAGCCGAGCCGGAACTCCCGGTCGCCGATGCCGATGTCGCCGCCGTAGCTCGGCTGGTTGAGGTCGGTCCCCGGCGAGAAGACGATGACCGGCTCGGCCCGCGCCTCGGCGAGAACGGCGAGGAGGCGTCGCATGTCATGGAGTACGGCACAAGGACCCTCGCGTCACTTACTAGGACGTCCTACTATTTAGGCATGACCTCCTCCGATGGCCGGCACCGCTGGCAGCAGCGCTACGACGCGGCCCGCAAGCGCGACGCCGACTTCACCACGCTGTCCGGCGTCGAGGTCGAGCCGGTCTACGGGCCGGCCGAGTCGTACGACGGGTTCGAACGGATCGGCTGGCCGGGGGAGTTCCCGTTCACCCGCGGCCTCTACCCGACCGGCTACCGCGGCAAGACGTGGACGATCCGGCAGTTCGCCGGCTTCGGCAACGCGAAGCAGACCAACGAGCGCTACAAGATGATCCTCGGCGCGGGCGGCAGCGGCCTGTCGGTCGCGTTCGACATGCCGACGCTGATGGGCCGCGACAGCGACGACCCGCGCTCGCTCGGCGAGGTCGGCCACTGCGGCGTGGCGATCGACAGCGCCGTCGACATGGACGTGCTGTTCGGCGGCATCCCGCTGCAGGACGTCACCACGTCGATGACGATCAACGGCCCGGCGGTGCCGATCTTCTGCATGTACCTCGTCGCGGCCGAGCGCCAGGGCGCCGACATCTCGAAGCTCGACGGCACCTTGCAGACCGACATCTTCAAGGAGTACATCGCGCAGAAGGAGTGGCTGTTCGCGCCCGAGCCGCACCTGCGCCTCATCGGCGACCTGATGGCCTACACGTACGCCGAGATCCCGCGCTACAAGCCGCTGTCGGTGTCCGGCTACCACATCCGCGAAGCCGGCTCGACCGCCGCGCAGGAGCTCGCGTTCACCCTCGCCGACGGCTTCGGCTACGTCGAGCTCGGGCTGTCGCGCGGGCTCGACGTCAATCGGTTCGCACCGGGGCTGTCGTTCTTCTTCGACGCGCACATCGACTTCTTCGAGGAGATCGCGAAGTTCCGCGCGGCGCGGCGGATCTGGGCGCGCTGGCTGCGCGACGTGTACGGCGCGACCGACGAGCGCGCGCAGTGGCTGCGGTTCCACACGCAGACCGCCGGCGTCTCGCTGACCGCGCAGCAGCCGGACAACAACATCGTCCGTACGGCGGTCGAGGCGCTGTCGGCCGTACTCGGTGGCACCAACTCGTTGCACACCAACGCGTTGGACGAGGTGCTCGCGCTGCCGTCGGAGAAGGCGGCCGAGATCGCGCTGCGCACCCAGCAGGTGCTCATGGAGGAGACCGGTGTCGCCAACGTCGCCGACCCGCTCGGCGGGTCCTGGTACGTCGAGGCGCTGACCGACGAGATGGAGCGCCAGGCGGAGGAGATCTTCGCGCGGATCAAGGGGATGAGCAGCGACGGCTCGATGACGAGCGGCATCCTGCGCGGCATCGAGGACGGCTGGTTCATGTCGGAGATCGCCGAGGCCGCGTTCTCCTACCAGGTCAAGCTGGAGAAGGGCGACAAGCGCATCGTCGGCGTCAACGTGCACACGTCGACGGTCGAGCAGCCGCTCGAGATCCTGCGGGTGTCGCACGAGGTCGAGCGGGAGCAGAAGCGCGTCCTCGGTTCGCGCCGGGCCGAGCGCGACAACGACGCCGTACAGGCTGCGCTCGCGCGGATGGTCGACGTGGCGCGGACCGACGAGAACATCGTCCCGGCGATGCTCGACGCCGCGCGGGTCGAGGCGACCCTCGGCGAGATCTGCGACGCGCTGCGCGGCGTATGGGGCAGCTACGTCGAGCCGCCGCGCTTCTAGCGCTAGCTCTGGGTGTCGAGCCCGGTGACGCCGGTGATGCTGGCCGTCGTGACGCCGGTGCCGGCGCACTGCTGCGGGCTCGCGTCGAAGCCGAGCTCGCCGTACGCGGCGTAGCCGTTGTCGCGGGTCGTGCGGTAGAGCTTCTTGCCGACCTTGTACGACGGGATCACCTTGCCCTGCAGCACGACCTCGGCACCCAGCGACTGCGTCGTGTAGCTGACGATCGTCGTCGTACGGTCGGCCCAGGTCACCAGTGCGGTGCCGCCGCCGGTGTTGCTCGCGCAGGTGCCGGTGCCCTTCGACGGGACGAGCGTCGCGATCTTCCCGGTCGCCGGCGTGCCGTTGCTGCTCTGGCACGAGTAGAGCCCGCCGGTGAACGTGTAGGTGAACCCGTGCGCCGACGTGTTCGGGCCGTGGCTGAACTTCGCCGTACCGGACATCGAGCAGCCACCACCGCCCGGTGACGCGCCGGCCGGCAGCGCAAGGGTCGCGGCGCCGGCGGCGAGGGTGAGCGTGGCTACGGGCAGGACGAAGCGAGTCGGAACGCGCATGGGGCGGTACCTCCGAGTCGTCACATCCCCATGACGGCTGGGACGAAACGCCCGGGTCAGGTCGGGTTGGCCGGGACCCAGAACTGCCAGTCCGGCGGCGCGGGCGGCCACGCGGGGTCGGGCTGCCAGCCGGGTGGCGGCACCCAGCCGGGCGGCGGCGCGGGCCAGCCCGGCGGCGGGTTGAACGTCGCCGCCGGCGCGGGCGGCTGCGGCTCGGCGGCTGTCGCGGGCGCCGTGGGCGCGGCGGGGTCGAACCCCGGCATCGGTGCGGCCGGCGGCCACGGGCTGCCGGGCTGCAGCGGTGTCGGCGGCCACGGGCTCGGCTGCGGCGCGGCGGGCAACAGTGCCGCCCGCTGCGCGGCGACGTCGAGCCGGGCCACGACGATGATCGCGAGGATGGCGCCGATCGCGGAGATCGCCTCGCCGACGCCCGCGACCCGGTCGCCGTTCATCAGCAGGCTCGGGTCGTTGCTGTTGGTGATCCGGTTGCCGATGAACGTCGTGGCGTTGCCGGCCAGCCACGCCGCCCACCAGAAGTGGAACACCGCGGGCACCGGCTGGGTCCGGCCGGTCGCGGCGCGCCACGCGTCGTCGGCCATCTGCTTCGGGTAGATGAGGTTGACGATCGGGACGAACCAGGCGCCGATCGCCCAGCCGCGGCCGTGCCGGAACTCGGACGGGCGCGCGGCGTGCAGCCGCCGTACGACGATCGCGAACCAGGTGATGAAGACGGCGGCGGTCGCCAGCGCGGTCAGCAGGACGGCGACCAGCGCGCCGCGGACGTGGTCGTCCTTCGCGGTCGCCTGCGCCTCGTTGAACGTGGTGCTCCGGTTGATGAGGCCGGAGACGTACGACGCGCGGTCGAGGCGCACGACCATCGACCAGATGGCCACGATCGCGGTGAGTACGAGCGCCGCCATCACGACCATGGCCAGCCCGCTCGGCCGGCGGGAGCCGTTCGCTCCCGGCGTCGGGGTGAAGGTGTCGCCGGTCGCGTACTCGGGTGGGTTCGTCACGATGCCCCCG
>JAVEEI010000135.1 GCA_030840525.1 Frankiaceae bacterium | reverse complement strand
CCGGACGGGGGCTAGTCGTCGAGGTCTTCGTCGAGGTCTTCGTCGAGGTCTTCGTCGACCTCGTCGGTTGCGCCATCTGCGCCGCCGCGTTCGGCGGCCAGCTCAGCCTGAAGCCGCTCGAGGTCGGTCATCCCGCTCGAGTACTTCAGCTGGCGGGCGACCTTCGTCTGCTTGGCCTTGGCCCGGCCGCGCCCCATGGCTCGACCCCCTCGATGCGCCGGAACCCGGCGGTCAAAGACGACAGTGACGTGAGAATCAAACGCCAGCCGCGGCCGGCACCTTCCACAATATCGTGCGCTCCGACTTACCGCCCGGCCAGCCAGAACCTCCGCAGCCGGCCGATCTCCGACATGCGCCGCTCGGCCAGCCGGTCGGCCGCCACCGCCGGCGGCACACCCTCCTCGGCGGCGAGCGCGAACACCCGCCGGGTCGTGTCGAAGATCTCCGCCGCCTTGGCCCGCGCCCGCGGCTCGGAGTACCCCTCGATCTCGTCCGCGACCTGGATCAGGCCGCCGGAGTTGACCACGTAGTCCGGCGCGTAGAGCACCCCGCGCTCCTCCAGCACCTTCTCGACGCCGGGGTGAGAGAGCTGGTTGTTGGCCGCGCCGCAGACCACCCGGGCCTGGAGCACGTCGACCGTCTCGTCCGACAGCGCCCCGCCGAGCGCGCATGGCGCGTAGACGTCGAGCGGCTGCGCCACCAGCGCGTCGACGTCGACCACGTCGACCTCCGGGTGCATGACCCGGACCCGGTCGACCGCGTCCCGGCTCACGTCGGCCACGACGACGGACGCGCCGTCGTCGAGCAGGTGCTCGACCAGGTGGTGGCCGACCTTCCCGACCCCCGCGACGCCGACCCGCTTGCCCCGCAGCGACGCCGACCCCCAGGCCGCCTCCGCCGCCGCGCGCATGCCCTGGAACACGCCGTACGCCGTCAGGATCGAGGAGTCGCCGGCGCCGCCGTGGGCCGGCGAGCGGCCGGTGACGAACGACGACTCGCGTGCGATCACGTCCATGTCCTCGACGTACGTGCCGACGTCGCAGGCGGTGTAGTAGCGGCCGCCGAGCGACTCGACCGCGCGCCCGTACGCCCGCAGCAGCGCCTCGGTCTTGTCCGTGGCCGGGTCGCCGATGATGACGGCCTTGCCGCCGCCGAGGTCGATCCCGGCGCAGGCGGCCTTGTAGGCCATCGCCTTCGACAGGTTCAGCACATCGGCGAGCGCCGCGTCCTCGGAGGCGTACGGGTAGAACCGGGTGCCGCCGAGGGCCGGGCCGAGCGCCGTCGAGTAGATCGCGACGATCGCGCGCAGCCCGGAAGCCGGGTCGGCGAAGTAGGTGACTTGCTCGTGGCCGGTGCCACGGTCGAACACGCCCATGTCAGGGTCTCCCACAGCTTCATCGGTGCGGGTTGGCGCTCCGAGGGTACGCGGGACGCGTGGTTGGATGCGACTGATGACGGGCCACACCGCCTACCTGCGCGTCTACGAGCCGCTCGCCGCGCTCCCCGAAGCCGAGCGCGTGCGCTGGCAGGCCTACCTCGACGGCGGTTCCATCCCCAGCCGGCCGGTGCTGATGGCCGCCGAGCACGACCGCGCGATGGCCGCGACCCTCGCCGTACCGCCGCGCCTCGACGTCGGCAACGGCGGCGACCAGGCGTACGTCCGCCACCTCGACGGGCTCACGTACGTCTGCCCGTGGCGGCTCCAGGTCCGCACCTGGGAGGCGCTGACCGACTTCCGCTCCGGGCTGCCGGACGAGCTGTCCGAGGCGTTCGTGCCCGGCGCCGTCGCCGAGGCGGCCGAGATGGAGTACGACGCCTGGCTGGCGACGCACCCGGACGAGTCGGTCGGCATCCTGACCTCGACCTGGCAGGTGCCGGTGCCGTGGTTCGCGCTGTTCGCGGCCGACGAGCGCCGGCTCGTCCTCGGCCAGCGCCGCTCGGACGCACCGGCCGGTGCGCCGGCTCGGACCGGCCTCGACCGCGCGCTCGTCTACCTCACCGCGATGTCGCGGGCCCGCCGCCGCGCGGCGAAGGCGCTGTCCGTCGTACGCCGGGCGTTCGCCGACGGCCCCGCGGTCGACGCGCTGGAGGAGATCGCCCGCTGGCTGGAGGACTTCCACCCGCACTCGCTGGTCGAGCTCGACTACGGCGGCCTCGTGCACCTGCTCGACGACGAGACGCTGTCCGAAGACACCTCGGTCGCGCAGATCGCCGAGTCGCTGGAGAGCCTCGCGGCCGGTGACATGGAGTCCGCCGGCGAGGCTTATGGGCAGGTTCTCGAGCGCTGGCGCCGCCTCGCCGCGCTGGAGCATGCCAACTGAGAAGCCGCCAATCAGGCGTTCTAGGGCGGTTCGTGGACGAGAGGGACTAGTCCGCCGCGGGGAAAAGATGGCCCGACCTAGCCATATCGGACAAGCTGCCGAAAAGCGCACTATGGCAACCAGGCCGCCACAGGGGTTGCGGCCCCTGACAAGGAGAACGGGCCATGAGCACTCGCACCCCCGACGCTGAGCCGCTGCTCACGCCAGCAGAGGTCGCGACCATGTTCCGCGTCGACCCGAAGACGGTCACGCGGTGGGCGAAAGCCGGCAAGCTGACCTCGATCCGCACTCTCGGTGGCCATCGCCGCTACCGCGAGAGCGAAGTTCGGGCGCTGCTCGCGGGCATCCCGAGCCAGCGCGAGGGCTAACACTCGAGACGTCGTCCCGCCGTCGCCCAGTGCCGGCGGGGCGCTAGACGACCAGGCCGCGTCCCCGGGCCAACCGGAGACGCGGCCTGTCGTTGTCGCTCGCTGGCCGTGTCATCGTGAGCCGGTGACCCATGTTGTCCGGGCGACTTTGGCGCCGGAAGAGTCCGCCTACGTCGAGACGATCGCGCGCTTCGTCGACCGCGAAGTCCGCCCGGTCGTCCGCGAGCTCGAACACGCCAACACCTTCCCCGCCGACCTCGTCGAGCGCATGCGCGGGCTCGGTGTCTTCGGGCTCGTCGTGCCCGAGACGTACGGCGGCTCGCCCGTCTCCACGCCCTGTTTCGCGCTGGTCGCCGCCGAGCTCGCCCGCGGCTGGATGAGCCTGGCCGGCGCGATGGGCCCGCACTCCGTCGTCTGCGCGCTCCTCGCCGCGGCCGGCACCGACGAGCAGCGCTCGCACTGGCTGCCGCGACTGGCGACCGGCGAGATCCGGGCCGCGATGGCCCTGACCGAGCCCGGCGGCGGCTCCGACCTGCAAGCCATGCGCACCGTGGCCCGCCGTGACCCCGACGGCGGTTACGTCGTCAACGGCGCGAAGACGTGGATCACCAGCGGCCGGCGGGCCGGGTTGGTCGCGTTGCTCTGCAAGACCGATCCCGACGCGACGCCGCCGCACCGCGGTGTCTCGCTGCTGCTCGTCGAGCCGGGTCCCGGGTTCACCGTCTCGCGCGACCTGCCGAAGCTCGGCTACAAGGGCCTCGAGTCGTGCGAGCTCGCCTTTGACGGGTACGTCGCGCCCCCGTCAGCGCTGCTCGGCGGCGTGGAGGGGCGCGGGTTCGGGCAGATGATGCGCGGCCTCGAGCTCGGCCGGATCCAGGTCGCCGCGCGCGCCGTCGGTGTCGCCCAGGCGGCGCTCGACGCGGCGATTTCCTATGCGCAGCAACGAGAATCCTTCGGCGTACCGATCTGGCAGCACCAAGCCGTCGGGCACCTGCTCGCGACGATGGCGACGAAGACCGAAGCAGCGCGCCGGCTCATGCTCTACGCGGCCGAGCGGTACGACGCCGGCGAGCGCAGCGACATGGAAGCCGGCATGGCCAAGCTGTTCGCGTCGGAGGTCTGCCTCGAGGTGACGACCGACGCGATGCGGGTGCACGGCGGGTACGGCTACTCGCCCGAGTACGACGTCGAGCGCTACTACCGCGACGCGCCGTTGATGGTGCTCGGCGAGGGGACCAACGAGATCCAGAAGAATGTGATCGCCCGCCAGCTCATCGCCCGGGCCAGACCGGCGGGCGCTTCTCGTTGAACGCCGCGATGCCCTCGCGCCGGTCGGCGCTCGTCGCCGCGGTCCGCCACGCGGCGTCCTCGACATCCATCGCGGCGGCGTAGTCGAGCGACCAGCCGTTGCGCAGCGCGCGCTTCGCCGCTCGGGTCGCGACCGGCGAGTTCTTCGCAATCTGCGCGGCGACTTCGCGGGCCGCGGCCCGCGCGCTGCCGGCCGGGACCAGCCGGTCGACCAGTCCGAGCGCCATCGCCTCCTCGGCGGCGATGCGCCGGCCGGTGAGGACGACGTCCGCGGCCCGGCCGGGGCCGAGCCGCCGGAGCGCGAGCTGGGTCCCGCCGCCGCCCGGAACGAGGCCGATCGACACCTCGGGCAGCCCGAGCACGGCGGTCTCGTCGGCGACGACGATGTCGCACGAGAGCGCGAGCTCGCAGCCGCCGCCGAGCGCGAACCCGTGCACGGCCGCGACGGTCGGCTGCGGCAGTCCGAGTACGCCGCCGAACGCGGCCCGGAACACGACGCGTTGCGCGAGCAGGTTGGCGTCGCTCATTCCGTTGCGTTCCTTGAGATCCGCGCCGACACAGAACGCGCGGTCGCCCTCGGCGGCGAGCAGCACGACCCGGGCCGCCGGGTCGGATCGCAGCCGGTCGGTCGTGTCGGCGAGCTCGGTCGCAAGCTGCGTCGAGATCGCGTTCAGCGCGTCCGGACGGGAGAGCACGACCTCCGCGACACCGTCGCCAATGTTGATCGAGACAGCGGACATGACGTGACGTTATCGGGGAACAACGGTCTGCAAGGAGGTGACGGACATGGGTGCCATTCTTCTCGTGCTGTTGCTCGCGCTCGTACTCGGCGGGCTCGGTTTCGCGGTGCACGTGCTGTGGTGGATCGCGCTGATCGTGCTCGCAATCTGGATCATCGGGTTCTTCGTGCGCGGCGTCGAAGGCTCTCGCTGGTATCGCTGGTAGCGACCCAGCCCGTACGGCAAAAGGTGCCGAGTGATGTGCTGTCACTCGGCACCTTTCGTCGTCTTGAGGAGTGACCAGTCGTGGCAACTACGCGCAAGGCTTCGACCACGTGGACCGGTGGCCTCGCCGACGGCCGTGGCGAGGTCACGCTCCAGTCGTCCGGGATCGGTACGTACGACGTGTCGTGGGCGGCTCGCTCCGAAGAGCCCAACGGCAAGACCAGTCCGGAAGAGATGATCGCCGCGGCGCACTCGGCGTGCTTCTCGATGGCGTTGTCGAACGCGCTCGGCAAGGCCGGTACGCCGCCGCAGCAGCTGCAGACCAGCGCCGAGGTCGACTTCCAGCCAGGGCAGGGGATCACGCAGATCCGGCTGTCGGTGCGCGGTCAGGTCGACGGCATCGACGCGGACGCGTTCGTGTCGGCGGCCGAGGACGCGAAGCAGAACTGCCCGGTGAGCAAAGCGTTAACCGGCGTCGAGATCACCCTCGACGCCGCGCTTACGTAGCCGTCGCCACCAGCCCGTCGACGGTCGTCTCGAGCCCGCTCGACAGCGTCCGCACCGTCACGGTCGCCGTACGCAGGCTGAACCGCGGCAGCAGCACCAGCCGCAGCACCCGGGTCGAGTGCGCGAGGTCGATCCGCGACAGCAGCGTCGAGCCGAGGTACACGCCGAGCGTGCCGCACTTCGGGCACTCGATGGCGAGGACGCCGACCCGGTCGGCTCGCGCGCCGGCGAGGGTCAGCGCGGCGGACGACCGTGTCGTCGTGGTGTACGTGCCGAGGTAGTAATGGCTCGCCGTTCCGCGGGTCCACGCCGACGACGCGGACAGAGAGCGGTCGTCGAGCACGCGCGCGATGCAGTGCGGGCTCGACCACTTCGACACGTTGCCGCTCGCGTCCCGCGCCCGCACGGCGACGCAGTAGGTGTCACCCGGAGCGAGCGACAGTCGGACCGACGACGCCGTCGTGTACTGCCAGGACGGCGGGTAGACCCAGCCGCCGAACGTGCCGTCGTACCCGGCCTTGCGGTAGACGACGTCGGCGTTGAGCACGCCGGAGCCGGAGTCGGTCGCGTGCCACGAGAACGTCGCGGCCGATGCGGTCGTCGCGACCGGGACGCCCGCGAACGTGACGGTCGGCGGCGTGCTGTCG
This sequence comes from Frankiaceae bacterium, assembly GCA_030840525.1. GTDB lineage: Bacteria > Actinomycetota > Actinomycetes > JAFAQI01 > JAFAQI01 > BP-197. Next base: position 10,001 of record JAVEEI010000135.1, on the reverse strand, counting down.
GCCGCCGCCGACGGGCTCACCGCACTCGGTTTCCCCGGTACGGCGAACGCCGTCACGCCCTTGTCTCCGCCGGCGAACACCACCCCGTCCGCGACGGTCGGCTGGAAGTCGCCGTACGCGCTGGTCATCTTCGCGAACCAGACGCGGCTGCAGACCGACCCGCCGCAACCGGCGGTCGGTACGGCGGCGACCCCGCCGGTGGTCGTGCCATACCAGAGCAGGTCGCCGGCAATGCCGACGCCCGAGGGCACGCCGTACGCCGCCTCCTGGGCGTACTCGTCGCTGTCGTTGAGCTGCCACTCGAGGTGGCCGTCGGCGAGGGAGAACGCGACGAGGATCGGCGGCGAGTTCCCGCTGCGGATGGAGCCGATCGCGTAGCCGGTCGACCCCTTGACGGCGACGCCGGAGATGCGGTCTGCGCCGAGCACCGACAGCCACGAGGGGGTGCAGGTCGGCTGGCCGCAGCCGCCGACCGGGTACGCCGCGACGCCGCCATGGTCGCTGTCGGTGTCGGGGTAGTAGAACGGCGCCAAGACGGTATTGCCCGCGACGACCGGCGAGCCCCAGCCCCAGTAGTCGTTGGGGAAGCTGCCGGTCCAGAGCAGCGTCCCCTTCGTCGCGTCGAACGCGAAAAGATGCCAGGGCGCGACGTAGAACAGCGTGTTGCCGGAGAGCGCGACCGAGAACCCGGCCACGGTGCCGTAGACCCCGTTGGGGTCGGGCGGGTTCACCTGGTAGCTCCACAGGATGCTGCGGGTGCTCTCGCTGACCGCGTAGATCCAGCCGGCCGGTCCGGTGCCGACGTAAAAGATGCCGTTGGGCTCGGGGTCGGCGAAGACTAGGGAGTTGCCCGGCGGCTGGAAGCTCCAGAGCTCGTGCCCGGTGGCGGCGTCGATGCCCTTCACCGTGTTGCCGCTGGCCGGGTTCACGCCGTAGACGACGCCGTTGACGACGCCCTCGGGCAGGCCGCCGTCGTTGAGCGCCCACAGCTCTTTGCCGGTGCGCTCGTCGAGTGCGCAGGTGCCGTCGCTGCAGCCGAAGAAGACGCGGCCACCGGCCACGAGCGGCCGCAGGCCATTGGTCGGTTGGCCGGCCGACCACGCCGGTTGCAAGGACGCGACGTCCGCGGCGGTGACCGACGTCTCGGCGGTGTTGTCCGAGGTGTACTGCGGGTCGTAGCCCCACAGCGCCTGGTCGCCGGTGCCGGCCGCGGCGGCCGGTCCGGCCGCGAGCGAGGGGAGCAGCGGCAACGTGAGCGCCGCCGCGATCGTGATGGCCCACCGACTCCTGACGCGCATGCCGAACCCCCGTGGGTACGCCTTGGCTACGACCTACATGGCCGGCCGTAGAGGCCCGTACCCGCGTTCTGGACGGTGAAAAGCGGCCGGGCGGTCGGCAGCTGGCTGCCGGTGACCGGGTCGACCTTGGTCGTGTCGCCGGTCGCGATCATTACGCAGCCGTTGCGGTCCGGCGCGAGGGTGAAGAACTCGCCGAGCCGGCGGTCGTTGCCGGTCGCCACGCACGCGGTGCCGCTCGTGCACACCTGCCCGTAGTGCATCGGCCGGCCGAGCGGGTCGACCGTCGTGATGGCCGGCCGGCGGCCGTCGGCCCCGGTCAGCATCGCCAGCCGCACGCCCATCTTCGCCGCGTCCGGCGCGCAGTCGAGGTCGGTGACGCGGTCGTACTGGTACCACGCGACCGCGACCCGCCCCTTCGCGCCGGCGATGACCCACGGCCAGAGCACCGTCACACCCGGGTGCGCGACGACGGTCGGCTTCGACCATGTGCGGCCGCCGTCGTGCGACGACGTCAGCATCACCGAGTTGGCGACCGGCGTCTGCGCGCCGCTGCACCCACCCGACGTTCCCGGCTTGCGGTCGTCGGTGGTCCACGTCATATAGAGCGTGTGGTCGAGCCCCTGCGCGATCTGCGCTTTCCAGAACGTGTTGAACGACGTACCGGTGTACGCGAGGTGGCCCTCGACGGTGCCCGGCGTTCCGCTGTCGAACCTCTTCGTCGCGCCGCGCAGAGCGATCACGCCGATCGTGCTGTTTCCGTTGGTCGCGGCTTCGTAAATCGTGTCGGTGGAAGCGTCGTACACCATCTTGCCGTAGCCGGTGAAGTTGTTGCCGACGCCGGTCGCGTGCGTTGACGAGCAAGTCGCGCCGCCGTCGGTGCTGCGGACGATGATGTGGCCGTACTGCTCGCTGTTGTCGGCGAGGAAGACCTCTTTGCCTTTGCCGCCGGCCAGCCAGGGCCGGTCGCCTTCGTGGCACTGCACCGTGCCGGTCGGCCAGGTCTTGCCGCCATCGCTGCTCGACACGAGCGCGTCGTTGGCGAGGTCGATGCCGGTGACGTAGAGGTTGCCGGCGCCGTCGGACGTGAGGTCGGGGTCGGAGAAGCCGAGGTTGTGGTCGGGGCCGGTGAAGAAACCGGCACCGTTCCAGTTGATCCGCTGCCACGTCTTGCCGCTGTCGTCCGACGACCACATGTTGACCTGGTTGCGGTAGGTCGAGCCGTAGTCGGCGTCGCCCATCGGCGCGCCGGACAGGCCGCCGCGCAGCAGCAGCGTCGTACCTTCGTGCGTCGCGTAGATCAGCCGGTGCGACTGCGGCACCGCCATGACGAAGCCTTCGCTGCCGGCGAGCTGGCTGTCGACGAAGACCGGCTTGCGGAAGCCGACCTTCGCGCTGCCGGCCTGCGCCGGCGCGACCGCGAGGCCAGCCCCGACGATGGCGACCGCGGCGGCGAGTGCCCGGACTCTCGTACGACGTCCCATGCGCAGGAGTTCGACGCGCGCGCCCCCTTCCCTTGTCGACTGTGACGTTCGAGGCGGAACTTGGGCCTCGGGAACGCCTCGAACGTCACGGTCGACGGGAAGGACCGGCCGCGCCAACGACTCCTGGGTCAGGTTCTCGGCGAGATGGTGGTCGCGGGTCAGCAGGTAGGCCACGCGGGTCAGCCGGGTGCCGCTCGCGGCGACGTAGCTCGTGAACTCGGTGTCGGCCGCGGTGTCGCGGCGGGTAGGGCTCACACGACTCTTCACGCAGCAGGAAGGTCGGCTGCGACATAGAACTCTCCGCGAGCGGTAGGGACCAACGCTTCGGGGAGGAACCGTCGGTGAGAAAACTCAAGGCGATGCTCGCGGCGCTGCTGCTGACGGCGACCGGCTCTGTCGTGCTCGCGTTGCACAGTGGTACGGCCCGTGCCGATGTCTGCTACCCGCCGAAGCCGACCCGTCCGGTCTACTGTCTCGAGAACCCGCAAGTCTGCGTTGCCATGGCCGGCAACCCTGACGGCGACTCGGACGACTACACGAACAACGAGACCGACCAGGACGGCGACGCGTACGTCGACTACTACTGCATCGATGTCGGCCTGCCGCCGCCCTTGCAGTAACCCCGGCCTGCGGCCGGTATCGGTGGGCAGGGGCGGGGTCGAACCGCCGACCTTCCGCTTTTCAGGCGGACGCTCGTACCAACTGAGCTACCTGCCCCGACACGGGACCCGATGAGTGTACCGGCGCAGATCCGCCGGCCGGACCGGGCAGACTGCCACCGTGGCCGAAACGACAACCGATGACCTGCGCGCCGCCGTCGCCCTCGCCGGCCGCGGCGTGTCCGCGACCACCACGATGATCCGCGACCTGCACAAGGCGATCGCCCGCCGCGCGTTCACCGCCAGCGGCCCCCCGGCCCGGCCGGCCCACGCAATCCACGACGCGATCTCGACTACCGTCTACGCCGCCGTCGGAGCGAGCGCCCGGGTCGCCGCGATTGCGACCGGCGCAGCCGTCGCCGCCAAGCACGCCACGGATCCGTCGTACCGCCCGCTGGTCGAGCGGCCGCGGGGCAACGTCGCGATCGGCGCGCTGAACGGCGCGTGGGGCGACTGGCTCGACCGCACCGGCAGCCCGCTCGCCCTCCGGATGACCGCGCACCACGACCCGCACACGACGACGCCGACCGGCGACGTCACCGTCTGGTTGCACGGCCTGTGCGAGACCGACGCGGCGTGGCGACTCAAAGCCGGCGAACACTACGGCGACCGCAGCAGTACGCACGGCTCGCGCCTCTACGCCGAGTACGGCCTGACCCCGGTCTACGTCCGCTACAACACCGGCCTGCACATCTCCGCCAACGGCCGCTCGCTCGACGCGCTGCTCACCGAGCTGACCGAGACGTGGCCGGTGCCGGTCACGCGACTCACCCTCGTCGGGCACTCGATGGGCGGGCTGGTCATCCGCTCGGCCGCCGCGCAGGGCTGCGCCAACGACTCCCCGTGGATCCCGCTCGCAACCCGCATCGTCTACCTCGGCGCGCCCCACCTCGGCGCCCCGCTCGAAGTCGGCGCCGCGCACGCGACCCGCTTGCTACGCAAGCTCCCCGAGACCAAGGCGGTCGGTGACGCGCTCGCGAGCCGCAGCGTCGGCATCAAGGACCTGCGGTACGGCGACGTCCTCGACGACGACTGGTCCGGTGTCTCGGATCTCGATGCGCCGCGCCCAGCACCGGCCGCCTGCGCGCCGCTGCTCGACGGCGCCGAGCACTTCTTCGTCGGCGCGACCCTCGGCCAGCGCCACGACACCCGGGTCGCGAGGATCCTCGGCGACGCCCTCGTCCCGTTCGCCAGCGCGTCCGGCACCGACGGCAGCCGCGCGCTCGGGCTCGACGTCGACCGCGGCCGGCACCTCGGCGGCCTGCACCATTTCGACCTGCTCAACCACCCGCGGGTGTACGCCGTCCTCCGCGAGTGGCTCGCCGACTAAGACCTCCGTTACGCCCGGCCGGATTCTTCGTTAGGTTCTTCGACACGCAATCCCGACTTCGGGGACAAGTCGTTCGAGGGGCCCAGCACCATGCGTTTCGCCACGTGGGCGGTCACTGCCGCGCTCGTCACCACTGCCGCGGTGACACAGGCGTCTTCGGCGACGACGACGACCACGTACACCCACGGCTACGACGTGTCGTGGCCGCAGTGCTCCGACTCCGGCAACGGCTCGAAGGCCGCGCACATGCCGAGCGGCGGCACGTACGTGATCCTCGGGCTCACCCACGGCGCCGGCCACACGGTCAACCCCTGCCTCGGCGCGCAGCTGTCGTGGGCAAAGGCGCACAAGGTCATGGTCGGCGCGTACCTCGTCCCGTCGTACCCGACCGCGGCCGAGCTGGCCCGCGCCGGCAGCGGCCCGTACGGCAACTGCGGCACCAACGACGTAGCGTGCCGGGCCGGCAACGACGGCTCGCGCCAGGCCCGCGAGGCGCTGGACACTATGCACGCCGCCGGCGTGCCCGCGCCGATGGTGTGGGTCGACGTCGAGTTCCGGCACAAGTACCCGTGGTCGAAGAACCAGAGCGTCAACGCGCGCGTCGTCGACGGCGTGATCAAGCGGCTGCAGTCCGGCGGCGTCGCGGTCGGCGTCTACACAACGTCGTACATGTGGCAGCACATCGTCGGCAGCTACCGGGTCGACCTGCCCAACTGGCTGCCGGCCGGCGACGGCAAGGTCGCGGACGCCGAGGCCAAGTGCAAGACGACCGGCAGCGGCGGCGTCACGTGGATCGGCCAGTACACGCGCTCGTTCGACGAGAACGTCACCTGCCCGGTGATGGACGCGACCCCCGGCCACCCCGGCCCGCTCTGGCCGTACCGCAACACGACGCTGACGTTCGGCGCGAGCGGCGCCGCGGTGACGGCGCTGCAGAAGGCGCTCGCGATCACCAACGTGACCGGGCAGTACGACGCGCAGACGACCGCGACGGTGCTTCAGTGGCAGCAGGCCAAGGGGCTGCCGATCAACGGCATCGTCGACTCCGACGACTGGCGCGCGCTGGGTGCCTTCACCCTGGTCGGCGGCCACCCGTTCCTGCTGCCGAAGGTGGTCGCGCCGGTCTCGTGACCTGCCGGCAAATCCTTGCGGTCCTGACGGGACTTGAACCCGCGACCTCCGCCTTGACAGGGCGGCGAGCACTCCAACTGCTCCACAGGACCTTGCTGGTCTTACGTACCCCCAACGGGATTCGAACCCGTGCTACCGCCTTGAAAGGGCGGCGTCCTGGGCCTCTAGACGATGGGGGCGAGGTCGCCCTTGGCGTCCTGCCACTGGGGACCGAGACAGTCTAGGGGCTACCGGTCCGCGTGGTCGAATGCGCTATGACCACTGACGAAGTGACGTGGGACGTCCGCGGCCCGGTCGCGGTCGTGACGATCGACCGCCAGCACCGCCGTAACGCGATCGACGGCCGTACGGCGGAGGCGCTGGCCGGCGCGCTCGACCGGTTCGAGGCCGACGAGGCGCTGCGGGTGATGGTGCTGACCGGCGCCGGCGAGGCGTTCTGCGCCGGGGCGGACCTCACCGCGATCGACACGCTCGCGCCGCGCGCCGCCGGCCCCGACGGCCCGCTCGGCTTCACCCGCCGTACGGCGAGCAAGCCGACGATCGCGGCGATCGACGGGTGGGCGGTCGCCGGCGGTCTCGAGCTGGCGCTGTGGTGCGACCTGCGGGTGTGCTCGCCGCGGTCGAAGTTCGGCTGCCTGGAGCGGCGCTGGGGTGTGCCGCTGATCGACGGCGGCACCTGGCGGCTGCCCCGGATCGTCGGCATGGGCCGGGCGCTCGACCTGGTCCTCACCGGCCGGACGGTGGGCGCGGCCGAGGCGCTCGCGATGGGCTTGGTCACGTCGGTCGTCGACGCGCCGCTGGCCGCCGCGGTCGAGCTGGCCGAGCAGCTCGCGGCGTACCCGCAGGAGACGATGCTGTCCGACCGCGCGTCGGTGTACGACGGGTGGGGGCTGTCGCGCGAGGAGGCGCTAGCGCTGGAGATGCAGTACGGGCTCGCGGTCGTCGAGGTGGGCCGGTCCGGGGCGCAGCGGTTCGCGGCCGGAGCCGGCCGCGGCGGCGCTAGCGCGCCTTGACCTCTGCCGTGGCGCGGAGCGCGGCGAGCCACTGCAGCGCGCGGTTCCAGAACTCGTCGGTGGCCGGCTCGGGCAGCATGAGCCACATCGGCGCCGCGGTCCCGTCGTTGACGGCGAGGTCGGTACTGGCGGCGTACGGCGGTTCGCCGACGCAGCGGTACCAGGTGTAGCCCCACGGCTCCATCTCGGCGGCGACCGCCTTTTCGGTGCGGCCCGGGAGGACTTCGAGCAGGAGCCACGGCCGGTGGGTGCGCAGGGTCTCGTGCCCGCCGGCGAGTACGTCGGGCTCGCCGGTCTCGGCGTCGATCTTGACGACCGCGGGGACGAGGCCGTGCGTCTCGACGTACTCGTCGAGGGTCGTCACGGTGACGGTGAGGCTGCGGGTCGACTGGCGGAACGTCGGGTTGAGCGAGTTGGAGGAGTCGCTGGAGTCGGAGAGGTAGAACGTCGCCTCGCCCGGCTCGCGGCCGACCGCGAGGCGGCTGACGCCGTACGTCAACCGGTTGGTGACGCCGGTGGCGATCGCGACCTGGGCGAGCTCCGGCACCGGCTCGAACGCGTGCACGTCGCGGTCGGAGAGCGCGCGGGCGAGCAGGCCGTAGACGCCGACGTTGGCGCCGATGTCGAGCACCGTGCCGGCGGGTGCGAGGTCGACGGCCGCGAGGTAGACGGCGAGCGTCTCGGGCTCGTACCCGGCGAGGCCGGCCTCGTCGAGCATCCGCGGGACGAGCATGCCGCGCGGCGCGGTCATCTCGACCCGGCGTGGCCGTGCGCTGCGGTCCGGGGGTACCGGGAGGTGCAGGGTCAGCCGGCGCGGGCGGTGGTAGAGCTGGTGGCGGATCCGGCGGCGTACGGGCTCCGGCAGGACCGTCCGGTAGACGGTGCGCAGGCGGGCTGGTGGCACCGCGACACGCTAGCCGCCCACGGTGCGTTTCGGTGCGGCGTCGCCTCGGCTTGGGTTCGGTCAGTACGCCGGGATGTCGTCGACCTCGAGCCGGGCCCACACGCGCTTGCCGTCCGTTTCCATGACCGCGGCCCACTCGGCGGCGAGGAGGCCGACGAGCAGCAGGCCGTGGCCGTTGCCGTCGTTGTGGTCGGCGGTCCAGCCGGTGCCGTCCCTGACGACGAGCTCGACGGAGTCGTCGTCGACGGCGGCGAACACGCTGAACGGAGTGCCGGCGTGTACGACGCTGTTGGTGACGAGCTCGCTGGCGACGAGCTCGGCGGCTTCGCGGGCCCGGCGGGGCAGGTGGCCGGTGACCGTACCGACGAGCTCGCGGGCGGCGGGGACGGATTCCGCGGTCGGCGGCAACTCAGCGCTCGCGACACTGAACACAGTCGTCCCTTCGCCGGTGCTGGGCTTCGGGTCTGCGGGCTCCTTCGGTGTCCCTGCACACTGTCCTGCGGGCCTAAACCGACACAGTTGTCTGACCACTAGGCTCGTCCCGTCCAGGGCCGTTAGCTCAACTGGCAGAGCAGCGGACTTTTAATCCGCGGGTTCAGGGTTCGATCCCCTGGCGGCCCACCTGGCTCGAGGCCCACCCGGTCGACCGCAGCGAACGGCAACACCGATCAGCGCGCGCCGGTCCACCTCAAGAGCAAGTCGGCCAATACGAAGTAACCGTGTCGTCAGGTGCTGTCTGCGCCGCTCATTCGAGCCCGCCGGCTTTTAACCGGCAAACCCAGCCGAACTTCGGCAGGGCCGAACGCGAGGTAGGCCAGACCGAGCGGGTTGTTCTTGGCGAGTAGTGCAAGCCGCGCCTCCCTGACCGCCTGTCCGAGCGGGTTGAGGTCCACGACGAACCGACGCAAGCATTCCTCGCCGAAGGCGACCGCAAGGCTCTCTGCGATTGCGATCTCGCTACCTACAACGGCCGATGCGTGACTGGTCTGAAGGAACCCCGTTGCGTAAGTGAATGCTGAATTGGGTGAGAGCGCGGCTGAATGACATCCATTGAGAAAGACCAGCGGATGGGTCTTACGCCAGTCGACGCGGTCGCGGAGATCCGCGCGATAGATCGGCCCGTCCTCGTCGGTTCCGACAACGAAGTACGGCCGACCCGCCTCGTCGACTCCGCCGTGACCGTATAAGTACGCGATGCTCGGTGAGCTGGAGCTAAAGAGGTCGAGTAGACCGGTAGCGGTTGGTGCGAATTCCCACTGACATGCCGTCAGTGCCGCGACGGTGCGGAGATGCTCGTCGCGACGAGTGAGATGGGCGTCGGCGGACGCGGCTACGTTGAAGACCAAGCTGGGCGAACAGCCGATGACCGATGATTGGTTCTTTGCGTCGCTGGCGGCGCCACCGCTCAGCGATGCCGCATAGCCAATCTCATGCCGGAAGCCCCAGAAGCCACTAGGGCAGACGACCTTGGTATCGGCATACGTCGGGCAAGCCCCGGTGAAGCATTCGGTCTCACTTAGCGAACGCTTCCCGAGTGCATCGAGAAAGGCGCCACATACGGCGTTCGCCGACTGCCAGCGCATCGGGTAGTCATAGACGCACGCCGCAGGCACGAGCAGATCCAGCGAGGTCCGGTTCGCGAACTCGACGCGGCCCGGACGCCTCATGCTCTGACGAAGTTCGCTCGCTTGGTCGCCACCGAGCGGGTCCGCCAGTAGGTCGTAAAGCTGAAAGCCCGTCCGGGCCAGCACGAGGATCGCCTGGACAAGCTGATCGCGAGTCGGAGCGCTGAACCGAAAGGACGCCTCGGCATTCGCGGGGTCGGGCTCTTTGTTGTCGCCCCACGCAACGATGCGCAACCCTGCGCGTGCCTTTTCGATCTCCTGCATCAAGGTCTGCGCCTCGAGCGCCACGTCGCTTTTGAAGTTGCGCTGACCGAAGAACTTGAAGCCGTGTGTGCCGCCTCCGTTGTCGTTGACGAGGACACTAAGTGTGCGTGCCTTGAGACCAGCGAGGTGCTCAGCATCGAGGTCTTGCATGACGGAGAAGTCGAGGTCTGCGACCGCAGCGTCAGCGCGGCGCACGGACCTCGACGCGGTCACCCTCGCCGTGAGCACCCGTGATTGCAATAACGCTCGCTGGTGGTAGATGTTGCATCGAACGCGATGCGTTCCAGGCTCGGAGG
>JAVEEI010000131.1 GCA_030840525.1 Frankiaceae bacterium | reverse complement strand
GCACCCGACGACGGCTCGGCGACGACCGGCCAGCCGCGGGCGGCGGCCAGCGCCAGGGCCGCGGCGGCACGCTCGGCGCAGGTGTCCCCGACCACGACGACCGTGCGCGCCGGCAGGTCGTCCGGAGGCGCCGCGGCCGGCCCTGCCGGAACCCGGGCCGTCCACGGGGCGCCGGTCGGCCGGCCGTCGAGCGGCTCGACCCAGTCGCCCTCCTCCGGCACGAGCGGCTCGCGCAGCGGCAGGTTGAGATGCACCGGACCGGCGACACCGCCCAGCCGGCCCATCGCGGTGAGCGCGGCCCGGCTCGCGACCGAGCGCCAGTAAGCGACCGCGGTCGGGAGCGCCTCGGGCACGCCGACGTCCGCCGCCCACCGCACCGCGCCGGCGTACAGGCCGACCTGGTCGATCGTCTGGTTGGCGCCGGTGCCGCGCAGCTCGGGCGGCCGGTCGGCGGTCAGCAGCAGCATCGGCACCCGCGACTGGTCGGCCTCGAGCGCGGCGGCGAGGAAGTGCGCGGCGGCGGTGCCGGACGTGCACAGCACCGGTACGACGACACCGGACCCCTTGGCCAGGCCGAGCGCCAGGAACGCCGCGGACCGCTCGTCGACCCGGACGTGTAAACGGACCCGCTCGTCGGCGGCGAGGGCGAGCGCGACCGGCGTCGACCGCGAGCCGGGGGAGAGGACGGCGTCGCGCACGCCGTGCCGGACCAGCTCGTCGACGAGGACGCGCGCGAACGCCTGCCCCTCAGGCGGCATCGGCGGCCGCCTGCATCCGCGCGAGCCAGTGCGCGCGTACGTCGTCGGCCGTGTGCACGAGCGAGGGGTCCGGGGCGACCGCGCGCACCGACAGGAACCCGTCGACCGGCAGCAGCGGCTCGGCGGTCACGTCCGCGGCGAGCAGCGACACAGTGCCGAGCCCGCAGGCGTACGGCAAGTCGGGCAACGCGGCCGCGAGCGCGACCCCCGCCGCGATGCCGACCGACGTCTCCACCGCGGACGACACGACGACCGGCAGCCCGCAGGCCTCGGCGACCTCGAGGCAGCGGCGTACCCCGCCGATCGGCTGCACCTTCAGTACGACGATGTCGGCCGCCTCCAGACCGGCGACCCTGACTGGGTCCTCGGCCCGCCGCACCGACTCGTCGACGGCGAGCGGTACGTCGATCCGCCGCCGCAGCGCGGCCATATCGTCGAGCGACGCGACCGGTTGCTCGGCATACTCGAGGTCGAACTTTCCTAGCATTCGCAACGCATTCACGGCTTCGTCGACCGACCACGCGGCGTTGGCGTCGACCCGCACCTTGCCGGCCGGGCCGAGCGCGTCGCGCACCGCCTCGACCCGCGCGACGTCGTCGGCGAGGGTCTGCCCGGCCTCGGCGACCTTGACCTTCGCCGTCGTACACCCGCTGGCGCGGACCATTGCGTGCGCCTGCTCCGGACCGACCGCCGGCACGGTCGTGTTGACCGGTACCCGGTCGCGCACCGGCGCCGGCCAACCGTCGTACGCGGACTCGCGCGCCGCGGCCAGCCAGCGCGCGCAGGTCGCGTCGTCGTAGTCCGGGAACGGCGAGAACTCGCCCCAGCCCGCGGGCCCGCGCAGCAGTACGCCCTGCCGCCGGGTCTGGCCGCGAAAGCGCACCCGCATCGCGACGTCGTAGACCAGCGTCACGACAGCAGCAGGCCGGCGGCGAGCAGCACCGCGACCGCGAGCTCCAACCGGCCGACGCCGCCGAGCGCGGGGATCAGCGCGCGGCCGACCCCGCCGTGCCGGACCGCGTCGACCGGCTCGCGGGCGAGCGGTACGGCGAGCAGTGCGAGCAGCGGCCAGCCGGAGCGCGCGGCCAGCGGGACGCCGACGACGGCGAGCAGCAGGCCGAGGCCGATGAGGGCGACGAACAGTGCGCGGGTGCGCGACTCCCCGATCCGTACGGCGAGGGTGCGCTTGCCGGCGACCGCGTCGGTCGGCACGTCGCGCAGGTTGTTCACGACGAGGATCGCGACCGCGAGCAGGCCGGTCGCGGTCGCCGCGACCCAACCGGCGGCCGGGACGTGCCGGTGCTGCACGTACGCCGAACCCGCGGTCGCGACCAGCCCGAAGAACAGGAACACGAAGATCTCGCCGAGGCCGGCCGAGGCGTAGGGGCGCGGGCCGCCGCTGTAGCCGAGCAGTGCGACGAACGAGCCGAGCCCGACGAGCAGCAGCCACCAGCTCACCATCGCGGCGAGGGCCAGACCCGCGACCGCGGCGACGCCGATCGCGACGAACACGGCGGCCAGCATGCGCTTGGGCGGGACGAGGCCGCTCGCGACCGCGCGGCGCGGGCCGGCCCGGGTGACGGTGTCGATCCCGCGCACCCCGTCGAAGTAGTCGTTGGCGTAGTTGACCGCGATCTGCACGCTGACCGCGACCAGCAGCGCGAGTAGGAACCGCGACCAGACCAGGCCGCCGTCGGCCGCGCCCGCGGCCGTACCGACGAGGACCGGTGCGGCCGACGCGGGCAGCGTGCGCGGGCGGGCGGCCTCGACCCAGACCTGTCCGTGCCGGGTCACCGCGGTGCCCTCCCTCGCCGTCCGGATGCTTACCTCTAAGGGTGCCAGTCGGGTCCGGCCGCCGCCTCGTCGCCCTCGCTCTCCCGCCGGGCGAGGAGTTCGCCGCCGCCATGGAGGCCGCGTGGGCGGCCGGCGACGCGGTGCTCCCGCTCGACCCGGCGCTGCCCACGGACGTGCGCCGGCGGGTCGAGGCGGAGCTGCGCCCGGACCTCCCCGTCGACGGAGACGTGGCGCTGGTCATCGCGACGTCCGGCTCGACCGGCGTACCCAAAGGGGTCGAGCTGTCGGCGGCTGCGCTGGAGGCGTCGGCGCGGGCGACGGCCGAGCGGATCGGGCTCGCCGCCGACGACGTGTGGCTGTCGTGCCTGCCGTGGCACCACATCGCCGGGCTGCAGGTCTGGCTGCGGGCGCGACTGCTCGGGTCCGGCCTGCGCGTGCAGCCGCGCTTCGACGTCGTCGGCTTCGCGGCCGCGGCCGGTGACGCGACGGTGACGTCGCTGGTGCCGACGCAGCTGCGGAGGCTACTCGACGCCGGCGCCGACCTCGCCCGGTTCCGCGTCATCCTGCTCGGGGGCGGGAAGCCGCCGCCCGGGCTGGTCGAGCGCGCGCAGGAGGCCGGCGCGAACGTCGTCACGACGTACGGCATGAGCGAGACGTGCGGCGGCTGCGTGTACGACGGGAAGCCGCTGCGCGGAGTCGGCGTACGGGTCGACGGCGACGGCCGGGTCTGGCTGCGCGGGCCGGTGCTGGCGAGCGGCTACCGGCTGCGGCCGGACCTGACCGCCGAGGCGCTGGTCGACGGCTGGCTGCGGACGGCCGACCGCGGCCGGATCGCGCCAGACGGCGACCTGGTCGTGTTCGGCCGGCTCGACGACGTCGTCGTCAGCGGCGGCGAGAACGTCGACCCGGCCGCGGTCGCGGCGGTGCTCGCGACGCATCCCTCGGTCGACGACGTCGCCGTGGTCGGCGTACCGGACGACGAGTGGGGCCAAGCGGTCGCGGCCGTCGTCGTCCTCGCTGACGGCGCGTCGCTAACGGTCGCCGACGCGCGCGCGTGGTGTGCCGACCGGCTGCCCGTCGCCGCGTTACCGCGGCACGTCATCGAGGTCGACGCGATGCCGATGCTGGCGAGCGGCAAGCCGGACCGCGCGGCGATCCGGCAGCTCGCCTACACGGCCGCGGCGGGTACCGCGCGCAGCCGCCAGTCGCCGCCGCCCTCGGTGCGGTAGAGCTCCTCCGCGTCCGGGGGCGTGAGGAGATCGAGCAGCAGCGTCACCGGAACCCGCTCGGTGAGCAACCTCATCAGCATGTGCCCGTCCTCCTGCATTGCGCTCCTTCCCGGTGCACTTAGAACGTCGGCCGGCACGACTACCGCGTTGATGCGCCAAGCGGTGGAAGCCGGACACCGCCGAGCGGCGGCTCAAGTCCGGAATGCGTCGGATTGGGTGGCTACGGACGGCCGAGGGCGCGGTAGTGCCAGTCGGCCGCGCGCCAGCGGGCCGCGTCGAGCGCGTTGCGTCCGTCGACGATGTTGCGTTGACGGACCACGTCGCCGAGTGCCGCCGGGTCCATCCGGACGAACTCCGGCCACTCGGTGAGGTGCAGTACGGCGTCGGCGTCGACCGCTGCCTCGACCGCGGACTCCGCATACGCGAGCGCCGGGTAGTCGCGGCGCGCGTTCGCCAGCGCCGCCGGGTCGTAGACCGTCACGTGCGCGCCGGCATCGTGCAGCCGGCTGGCGACGTCGAGCGCGGGCGAGTCGCGGATGTCGTCGCTGTGCGGCTTGAACGCCGCGCCCAGGATGGCGATGCGCCGGCCGGGCAGCGTGTCGTCGAGCAGCCCGCGGGTCAGGTCGACCATACGGGCGCGCCGGCGCTGGTTGATCGCGTCGACCTCGGTCAGGAACGACAGCGCCTGGTCGACACCGAGCTCTTCGGCCCGGGCCATGAACGCGCGGATGTCCTTCGGCAGGCAGCCGCCGCCGAAGCCGAGGCCGGCGTGCAGGAACCGGCCGCCGATGCGCTCGTCGTACGACAGGGCTTCGGACAGCTTCTTCACGTCGGCGTGCACGACCTCGCACACCTCGGCCATCGCGTTGATGAACGAGATCTTCGTCGCGAGGAACGCGTTGGCCGCGACCTTCACTAGTTGCGCGGTCGCGAGGTCGGTGACGACGACCGGTACGCCGGTTTCGATGATCGGCGCGAACACCGCGCGCATCGCTTGTTCGCCGCGCGGCGCCTTGACGCCGAACACCAGCCGGTCGGGGTGCAGCGTGTCCTCGATCGCGAGCCCTTCGCGGAGGAACTCCGGGTTCCAGACCAGCTCGACGTCGAGACCGGCGAACCGTTCGGCCACGCGTTCGGCCGTCCCGACCGGCACCGTCGACTTGCCGACGACGACGCACGGCTTCGTGATCCGCGCGGCGAGGCTGTCGACCGCGGCGTCGACGTAACTGGTGTCGGCCGCGTTCTCGCCCTTGCGCTGCGGCGTACCCACGCAAAGGAAGTGCACGTCCGCCGCGGCGATGTCGTCGTACGAGGTGGTGAAGGTGAGCCGCCCGGTCGGCAGCACCTTGCCGAGCAGCTCGTCGAGGCCGGGCTCAAAGAACGGAACGGTGCCGCCCGCGAGTGCGTCGATCCGCGCGGCGTCGACGTCGAGCCCGATGACGTCGTAGCCGAGGTCGGCCATGCAGATCGCATGTGTCGCCCCGAGGTAGCCGAGGCCGATGACGGCCAGAGTCGGTCGAGCGTCAGTCGGTCCGGGCACGCCAAGACTCTAGAATCCAAGGGTGAATCCAGCGTTCGACACGTTCACCCTGCCCGAAGAGCACCAGTTGCTCCGCAAGACCGTGCGGCAGCTCGCCGACGACAAGATCGCGCCGCGCGCGGCCGAGATCGACGAGACCGCGGAGTTCCCGCGCGACGTGCTCGACGCGCTCGTCGCAGCCGACCTGCACGCCGTGCACGTGCCGGAGGAGTACGGCGGCACCGGCGCGGACGCGATCGCGTCGGCGATCGTCATCGAGGAGATCGCGCGCGCGTGCTGCGCGTCGTCGCTGATCCCCGCGGTCAACAAGCTGGGCACGATGGGCCTGCTGCTCTCCGGCTCGGAGGAGCTCAAGCAGCGCTACCTGCCGCCGCTCGCGCGCGGCGAGGTGATGTTCAGCTACGCGCTCTCCGAGCCGGAAGCCGGCAGCGACGCGGCCGGGATGAAGACGCGCGCGGTGCGCGACGGCGACGCGTACGTCCTCAACGGCGTGAAGCGCTGGATCACCAACGCGGGCGAGTCGGAGTACTACACCGTCATGGCCGTGACCGACCCCGAAGCCGGGGCGCGCGGCATCTCGGCGTTCGTCGTGGAGAAGTCCGACGAGGGCGTGTCGTTCGGCGCGCCGGAGAAGAAGATGGGCATCAAGGGCTCGCCCACCCGCGAGGTCTACTTCGACAACGTCCGCATCCCAGCCGACCGGATGATCGGCGAGCCCGGGACCGGCTTCAAGACCGCGCTCGCGACGCTCGACCACACTCGTTTGACGATCGGCGCGCAGGCGCTCGGCGTCGCGCAGGGCGCGGTCGACTACTGCATCCGGTACGTGCAGGAGCGCAAGCAGTTCGGCAAGCCGATCGCCGAGTTCCAGGGTGTGTCGTTCATGCTCGCCGACATGGCGATGAAGACCGAGGCCGCGCGGTCGCTCATCTACACCGCGGCCGCCGCGTCGGAGCGGATGGACCCCAACCTCACGTTCATGTCGGCGGCGGCGAAGTGCTTCGCGAGTGATGTCGCGATGGAGGTCACGACCAACGGCGTGCAGCTGCTCGGCGGCTACGGCTACACCCGCGACTACCCGCTCGAGCGGATGATGCGCGACGCCAAGATCACCCAGATCTACGAAGGCACCAACCAGATCCAGCGCCTCGTGATGGCCCGCAACCTCCTGAAGAACAACCCCGCCCCCCGTTGAGTGCGACGAAACTCGTCCTCTGACGGCCTGAAAAGACGTATTTCGTCACACTCGACGGGGTGGGGCGCGCACAATCGGGTCATGCGACTGGAGCGGTGGGTGGCGGTCGCTGCCGTCGGGGTGTTCGCAAGCGGCGTCGGGGTGGCGGCGACGCTGCAGCCCGGGCATGACGCGCCGCGTCCCGCCGCGCACACCGCACCCGTGCTCCCACCAGCCCCTACGCCGACCGCGCCTGCGCCGGCCCGGACGACGCCGAAGCCCAAACCCAAGCCGAAGCCGGCGAGAGCGACCGGCCCGCTGTACGCGATCCCCGCGCCGCCGGCGTACCCGACGGGCTGCCCGCCGCGCCCCCGGCCGCCGGGCCCGCCGTTCCACCCGCCGACGCCCGCCGTACCGACCGCGAAGCTGCCGGCACCGGTCGCCGTACCCCGCACCCGCCACGTCGACCTGGCCGCGGTCAGCGGCAAGGGCATGTGGCTGACCACGTGGCCGGACAGCACGCTCGACGCGGCAAAGGTCGTCCGGCAGGCGAAGGGCGCCGGGCTGACCCAGCTATGGGTGCGCACCGGCGGGACCAAGCAGGGCTGGTACGGCGCGAAGTTCCTCACGCCGTTGCTGCCGCTGGCGCACGCGGCCGGCCTGTCGGTCGTCGCCTGGGACTTCCCGGCGCTCTCCGACCCGGTCGCCGACGCGAAGCGCGCAGTCGCCGCCATCACCGGCACGTTCGCCGGCCAGCACATCGACGGCTTCAGCCCCGACATCGAGACCATCAACGAAGGCACCTTCAACGCGCCGCGCCGGGTCGCGCTCTACCTGTCGCTGGTCCGCCGCGCGGCCGGCAACCTGCCGGTCGTCGCGACCGTGATGCGGCCCACGCCGTACCAGCTGAAGACGTACCCGTACCGCGCCGAAGCGCCGTACGTCGACGTGTTCGCGCCGATGGTCTACTGGTCGTGCAGCGAGCCGGGCACCCTCGCCGTGCAATCGGTGCGCGCGCTGGCGAAGCTCCGGCCGGTGCACCTCGTCGGGCAGTCCTACGACATGGGCCCCGACGGCGGCCGCCGCGGGATGCCGTCGGGCCGCGAGATCTGGCGGTTCCTCGACGCCGGCAGGCGGGCCGGCGCGATCGGCGCGAGCCTCTACGTCTACAGCGAGACGCGCACGCCGCAGTGGGCCGCGCTCGGCGCCTACCCCTGGCGCTGAGCCGGCCGCGCGGTCGCGACGAACCAGTCGTTGGGCGTCCGCGTCACCGTGGTCTCCCAGCCGAGCTCGCGCAGCCGCGCCACCAGATCGTCCGGGTCATAGAACACCTTGACGATCCGGTGCCGCGACCCGTCGGCGAGCGTTCGCGTCGCCATCGAGCCGGCGAGCTCGGTCTCGTTCCGGGCGCGCTCGGGTAGCTCGTCGAGGAAGACGGCGCGGCCGCCGGGCCGGAGCACGGACGCGACCGACGCCCAGAACTCGGCGAACCGATCCGGCGGCACGTGCGATATCCAGGCGGCGAAGAACACGGTGTCGAACTCGCGGCCTAGACCCAGGTCGAACACGTCGGCGCAGCGCAGCTCGACGGCGGTGCTGTCGGGGCCGTCGAGGTTCGCGGCGGCGAAGGCGAGCATCTCCGGGGCCGCGTCGACGGCGAGGTACGACGCCGCCCGCGGTGCCAGCTCGCGGGTCCAGACGCCGGTGCCGCAGGCCAGCTCGAGCACGTCGCCGAGCGGTTCGATCGTCCGCGCGACCGGGCCGACGAACGCGCGCTCGTCGCCGTAGCTGGTCGCGTCGTACTCGGCCGCGCGCTCGCGGTAGTAGCGGAGCTGCGCGGCCAGCACCGGATCCGTGTCGCCGGTCCCCGTCACGGTTATGGTCTAGCGCGTGATCGACAAGACTGTCAGCAGCGCCGCTGACGCCGTCGCCGACATCCCGTCCGGCGCCTCGCTCGCCGTCGGCGGCTTCGGCCTCTGCGGCATCCCGTCCGTTCTCATCCAGGCCCTGTACGACGCCGGTGTCGACAACCTCTCGGTCGTGTCGAACAACTGCGGCGTCGACGAGTGGGGCCTCGGCATCCTGCTGTACGCGAAACGCATCGCGCGGATGACGTCGTCGTACGTCGGCGAGAACAAGGAGTTCGCCCGGCAGTACCTCGCCGGTGAGCTCGAGCTCGAGCTGACGCCGCAGGGGACGCTGGCCGAGCGGCTGCGCGCGGGCGGGTCCGGCATCGCCGCGTTCTTCACCGCGACCGGTGTCGGCACGCAGATCAGCGAGGGCGGCCTGCCCTGGCGGTACGGCGCCGACGGCTCGACTGCGGTCGCGAGCCCGCCGAAAGAGGTGCGCTCGTTCGGCGGCCGCGACTACGTGTTGGAAGAGGCGATCACGACCGACTACGCGCTCGTGCACGCGATGGTCGGCGACCGGCACGGCAACCTCGTGTTCCACGAGAGCGCGCGCAACTTCAACCCGCTGTGCGCGATGGCCGGCCGGGTGACCATCGCGCAAGTCGAGCGGATCGTCGAGCCCGGCGCGATCAACCCCGACGCGGTCCACCTGCCGGGCGTGTTCGTGCAACGCGTCGTGCACGTGCCCGACGAGGAGAAGCGGATCGAGCGGCGCACGGTGCGGCCGCGCCCGGAGCGCGTGACCGGAGGTGCGGCATGACGTTGACCCGCGAGCAGATGGCGGCGCGTGCCGCGCTCGAGCTCACCGACGGCGCGTACGTCAACCTCGGGATCGGCCTGCCGACGCTGGTGCCCAACTACCTCCCGGCCGGCGTCTCCGTCGTACTGCAGAGCGAGAACGGCATCCTCGGCGTCGGCCCGTACCCGTACGACGGCGACGAGGACCCGGACCTCATCAACGCCGGCAAGGAGACGGTGACGGTGTTGAAGGGATCCGCGTTCTTCGACTCGGCGACGTCGTTCGCGATGATCCGCGGCGGGCACGTCGACGCCGCGATCCTCGGCGCGATGCAGGTGTCGGTCGCCGGCGACCTCGCCAACTGGACCATCCCCGGCAAGATGATCAAAGGCATGGGCGGGGCAATGGATCTCGTGCACGGCGCGAAGAAAGTCATCGTGCTGATGGAGCACGTCGCCAAGGACGGCAGCCCGAAAATCGTGCGCGAGTGCTCGCTGCCGTTGACCGGCCGCGGCGTCGTGCAGCGCATCGTCAGCGACCTTGCCGTCATCGACGTGACCTCCGCGGGGCTCGTGCTGCGCGAGGTCGCGCCGGGAGTCAGTGTCGACGACGTCCGCGCCGCGACGGAGCCGCCGCTGGAGGTGCCGGACGAGCCGGCCGTCATGTCGGTCGGAGTGCTCGGCGCTGCCTGAGCCGACGCGCTAGTCCGTGAGTCGCGGCAGGCCGGCGACGTCGCAGCCGGCGGTGTGCGTCGCCCGCTCCATCCGCGCGCGTTCCGCCAGCCGCGTCTTATCCGCGTTCGCGCACCACACGACCGAGCCACCGGCGGCCAGTGGCACCAGCACGCTGGCGTCCACCCCCGTGACGGTGTCGAGCGGCAGCGTCGACAACACCCGCGCACCGGACGGAACGGCATGCTCGTGCGCCGCGTGCCGGGCCGCGTCGGCGAGCTCTGCCGCCGTCCACGTCTTCGCCTCGCCGCGCAACGCCGGGCTCGTCGCCGGCGCCGGCGATGTGAGCAACGCGTCCGGCTGCGGCAGCACCGCGGCCATGAACCTGGCCGCGTCGCCAGGCAGGTCGAGAGCATCGGCCGCGTCGACCGACACGCACACGCACGCGCCCATCGTCCACGCGCCCATCGCCGCGACGACGGCGAGCCAGTGGTCCGGCGGCGCCAGCCGAACGAGGTCGCCGGGCTCCAAGCTGTGGTCGTCGGCGAGCAGGTTCGCGGTCTTCGCCGCCCAGTTGGCCAACGTCAAAACCGACAGCTCGACCCGCTCGCCGGTCGCGTCGTCGTACCAGGTCAGGAACGGGCGCGCACCGTCGCGGCGTAACTCGGCAGCCAACAGGTCGGCGACGCTCACGCGTCAATCGTCTGCGACTGCTTGCGATCCTCGACACACGGGGCCGGGTTCTCCGCGTGCTCGCGCACCTTGTGCGGCACCTGCAGCATCCGCAGCAACGTGACCAGCGCGACGCCGCCGACCATGTTGCCGAGCGCGGCCCAGCCCGCCGTCGCGGCCCAGTCGAGATAGCCGTACGACGTATGGCCGGTGTGCAGGCCCGCGAAGATGAGCAGTGAGTTGACGATCGCGTGGTTGAGCTGCAGCCCGGCGAGCAGGAAGCCGGTCGTCACGGCCGGGACCAGCTTGACGCCCGTGGACTCGGTCGCGTGCTGCATCCACGTCATCAACGTGATGGCCGCGCCACCGAGCAGCGCCAGCGCGAACGCGCGCCAGCCGAGGCCGAGGCCGATGTAGTGCTGCCCCGCCGCGACGGCGGTCTTGCGCACATCCGGGAACCCGTCGATGACGAGCTTCGTGAGGATCCAACCGCCGACGAGGTTCATCAACGCGGTCGCGCCCCAGAGCCGCAGCAGCGAGCGGAACCGCGACTGCCGCGCGACGACCGCGCTCACCGGCACCAGGAAGTCCTCGGTGAACAACTCGCTGCGGGCGAGCGTGAGCGCGACGAAGCCGATGGAGAACGCCAGCCCGGCGAGCAGCTTGTCGCCGGTGCGCGTCTCGACGACGAGCATCGCCATCACGCCGGTGCCGACGTCGATCCCGCCGACCAGGCCGGTCGACAGCAACGGCAGGAACTTGCGGTGCATCCGGCGCCGGCCTTCCTCGACCGTGCGCTGGAGCGTGTCCTCCACCGCTTGCTCGTTGAGGCCGCCGGCGCCTGGGGTCTCCTCGCCTTGCTCGTCCGGGTACGGGGTCGTCACCGCGTCCGTGTACCCGCGCGGGCAGGCCGGAACCCGCGCGCGAGGCGAGCAGGGTGGCGCCCGGGGAAGTCCTGGCTGACCGGCGTGCCCGGATCCTGTGAGTTTGGCCGCGACGGTGGCCATGTGACTGAAGTGACGGCAGGGTAGAGCCGATTCCTCTCACGACGACCCGCGCCCGAAAGCCGCCGCCGCTGCCCGCTGGAGATGTTCACGTGCCCCGCTTGTCCGCCGCCTCGGTGCCCGCCGTTGCCGGTCTCGTCCTTGCCGCCACCGCCGTCGTCGTCGGCGCGCCGGTCGTCGGCTCGCCGAGCGTCGACGCGCATCCCGTTGCGCCGGCCACGTCGATGATCGCGGTCACGGCGCTGCCGGCCACGCGCGGCGTCGTCGCGGACACCGGCCGGCGGGCCACGCAGAAGTTCGGTCTCGTCGGCGCGACCTGGCGCAGCGGCAGCCTCGCCGCCGGCGCGCAGGTCCAGATCCGGGTCCGCCAGCACGGCACGTGGTCGGGCTGGAACCCGCTGACGCTGCCCGACGGCGGCCCGGACGACGGTAGCCGCGACGCGCGCGCCGCCGCGCACCGGCACGTCACCGCGACCGACCCGCTGTGGGTCGGGTCCGCGGACGGCGTCGAGGCCCGCGTCGTCTCGGCGCGCGGCGACCGGCCGGCGACCGCACCCGCGGGCCTGTCCGTCGTACTCGTCGACGGCGGCAGCAGCCCGGCCGACGCGGCCGCCCACCCCGCGACCGCGATGTCGACCGCGGCCGCCGCGATGTCGCAGCCGACCGTCTACACCCGCGCGCAGTGGGGCGCGGACGAGCGGCTGCGCACGTACAACTCCGGCTGCGGCACCCCGGACTACGGCTCGACGGTCAAGATGGGCTTCATCCACCACACCGACGGTGCCAACGGCTACCCCAGCAGCGCGGTGCCCTCGATCATCCGCTCGATCTACGCGTACCACGTCGAGTCCAACGGCTGGTGCGACATCGGCTACAACTTCCTCGTCGACCGGTTCGGCCGCATCTGGGAAGGCCGGTACGGCGGCATCACGAAGCCGGTCATCGGCGCCCACACCGGCGGCTTCAACACCGACTCGTTCGGCACGTCGCTCATCGGCAACTTCACCAGCACGGCGCCGCCGGCCGCGATGGTCAGCGCGACGGAGAAGCTGTTCGCCTGGCGGCTCGGCGCGTACTACCGCGACCCGACGGCGACGACCACGATGCTCGCGGGATCGTTCGGCGGGTCGCGGTACGCCGCCGGCTCGACCGTCACGTTCAAGGTCGTGTCGGGTCACCGCGACGCCGACACGACGACCTGCCCGGGCAGCGCGGCGTACGCGCAGCTTCCGACGATCCGGTCCGCGGTGAAGTCGTTGATCGGCGCCGGTCTCGTCGCGCCGACGGTCAGCCCGACGTCGATCCGCATGCTCTCCGGGCAGGCCGTCTCCGTGCACTCCGGCGTGCTCCGGTCGCAGGCGTGGACGCTCACCGTCACGAACTCGACCGGCAACGTCGTCCGCAGCCTCACCGGCAGCGCGACGCCGACCGCGCCGATCGCGGGTACGTGGGACGGCACCGACGACCTCGGCGCTCCGGTCCCGCCGGGCACCTACACCGTGCTGCTGTCGAGCACGACGTCGTCGAGCAGCGCGCTGCCCTACTCGACCAAGGTCACCGTCACCCCGCCGGTCACCGTGACCGGTCCGGCGGTGGCCGGCTACGGCCAGCAGGTGAAGCTCACCGGCACCGCGCCGACCGGGAGTGACGTCACGCTGTCGCTGACCCGCGCCGGCACTGCGCTGCCCGCGCAGCTCATCCACACGACCGCGCCGACGTGGACCGCGACGTTCACCGCCGACGAGGACTACACGTGGTCCGCGGCCGTGAACGGCTACTCGACGCCGTCGCGCAGCACCAGGGTCGCGCCGGTCGTCACGTCGCCGGTCGCGACCGGCAACACGGTGTTCCTGACGAAGGCAACGGCGTTGCGGCTGGCCGGTACGGCGCTGCCGTCGGCCGGTCCGCAGGTCACCCTGACCACGACCTCGCTGTCGACCGGCACGACGCAAGCGACGCTGCCCGCCGCGGTCGCCGCCAACGGGTCGTGGTCGGCGGTGACGACACCTTCGATCCCGGTGTCGGTCGCCGTCACCGACGCCCGCGGGCTCTCGTCGACACCGCTCACCGTCTACCCGGTCGACCCGCCGGCCGCGTCGGCGCCGTCGACCGGCTACTCGGCCCGGACCCTCACAGTCACCGGCAACGCCGGCCATGCGCCGGTCGCCGTACGCGTCCTCACCAAGCCGCCCGGCGCGTCGTCGTTCGCGGTCGCGGCCATGGTGACCGCGGCGCCGACCGGCGCGTTCACGGCGAAAGTCACGCTGCCGGCGGTGGCGACGTCGTCGTCGTTGCCGTGGCGGGTGTCGACCGGCTACGGCGCGGACGCGACCGGTACGACGACCGTGCTGCCGACGTTCGCTCCGACCGCGACCGCGCCGGCCAGCGGCCACTACGGCGTCCCGGTCGGCTACACCGGCAAGGCCGTCCCCGGCGACCGGGTGAAGCTCTACACCCGCGCCGTAGGGGCGAAGACGTTCGCGTGGACGGCGACGGCGACGGCCGACCCGCGCACCGGCGCGTTCACCCTCGCGGTGGCGCTGCGCCGCGACATCGAGTGGGCCGTGCAGACACCGAGCGGCCAGACCGCGACGAAGCAAGTGCTCGTCGCGCCGACACTCAGCGCACCGGCGTCGGTGCTACGACGAACGGTCGTGACCATCGCAGGGACGGGCGTGCCCGGCTGGAAAGTCGCGGTGTACCAACGGTTCCACGGCACCACCGTCCGCACCCTGATCGGCACGCTGACCGTCAACTCGCTCGGCCGCTGGTCGCTCAAGCGGATGGTCGACCACCCGAGCGACTTCTGGTGTGTGGCGGCGGGTCGAGCTTCCCGTACCGTCTCCGTGTCGACCCGGTGATCCGCGCGGCGCGCGGTTACGGTGAGTCGATGCGGCCACGACGACGCACCGGTGCCGTCACCGCCGCGGTGACGACCGCGGCCGCGTTGCTCACCGCGCTCGTGGCCTTCGGGCCACCGGCGGCCGCGGCGACCGAGACCTACAACCGGCCGGCCGACGGCGTACTGCACATCGCCGGCCACGGGTTCGGTCACGGCCACGGCCTGTCGCAGTGGGGCGCGTACGGCGGCGCCGAAGCCGGCAAGACGTGGCAGCAGATCGTCGCGTGGTACTACGCGGCACCGGCGCTCGCGACGAAGAGCGGCACGATCGCGGTGCAGTTGAGCGCGGCCGGGTCCGGGCCGACGACGGTCGCCCCCGTGACCGGTCTCACCGTCCTCGACGGCGCGAGTCACACCCTCGTGCTGCCGGCCTCTGTCGGCGGCAAGACCTACGACCTGTGGCGCGGCGCCCTCGCGTCTGACGGCACCTTGCGGGTGCAGGGCCACACGTCCAGCGGGTGGACCGACGTAGCCCCGGCCGGTGGCACGACGACGACGTGGTCGGGCACGTGGCTGCGGTTCACCGCAGGGGCGCACGTCGTCACCCTCGTCCGGCCGAGCGGCACCCGGGTCGCCTACCGCGACTCGATCCAGTTCGACAAGGTGAGCAGCAGCAGCGGGATGACGGTGAACCTCGTCACCCTCGAGCACTACCTGTACGGCGTCGTGCCGTCGGAGATGCCGTGTTCGTGGGTCCCGACCGTCGGCGGCACCAAGCGGCTCGACGGCCTGGCCGCGCAGGCGGTCGCCGCGCGCAGCTACGCGTCGTGGCGGATCGCCAACCCGCGCAGCAGTTTCGCGACGATCGTCGACAACACCTTCGACCAGGCGTACGGCGGCTACAGCGCCGAGCTGACGGCCGCGAGCGACTGCCCGTGGACGACGAGCAGCGGCGCGAAGACGTCGACGAGCGACGCGGCGGTCGACGCGACCGCGGGCCAGATCATGGTCGACTCGTCGGGGCGCGCGATCTTCGCGCAGTACTCCGCCTCGAACGGCGGCTTCGAATTGGACGGCGGGCAGACCTACCTGCCGTCGCGGCCGGACGCGTGGGACGGCCGGCCGACCGAGAGCTGGAACAGCCATAGCTGGTCCGACACCGTGACGGCGGCGCAGCTGCAAGCGGCGTACCCGGCGATCGGCTCGTTCCGCTCGCTGACGATCGACTCGCGCGAGCGGCTGTCCGGCACCGACCAGAACGGCCACACCGTCGGCGAGCAGTGGGGCGGCCGGGTGCTGACCATGACGCTGACCGGCAGCCGCGGCTCGGTAGACACGACCGGCACGTCGTTCCGGTCCGCGCTCGGCCTGATGAGCGAGTGGTTCACCGTCGTCGTGACGAAGCCGACCGCGCCGCAGAGCGTGACCGCGACCGCGGGCGACGCGCAGGTCTCGTTGAAATGGGCCGCGCCGTCGAGCGACGGCGGCGGCGGGGTCACGAGCTACACGATCACGGCGAGCCCCGCGATCCCGACGGTGACGCTGGCGCCCAGCGCGCGCAGCGCGGTGGTCACCGGGCTGACCAACGACACGACGTACGTGTTCTCGATCGTCGCGCACAACTCCGCGGGTGCCGGCGCGGCCGCGACCACCCCGCCGCAGACTCCGTCGGCGCGGCTGCTGTTCC
The DNA here is from genome assembly GCA_030840525.1 of Frankiaceae bacterium. Taxonomy (GTDB): domain Bacteria; phylum Actinomycetota; class Actinomycetes; order JAFAQI01; family JAFAQI01; genus BP-197. The sequence goes on along the minus strand of JAVEEI010000131.1, from coordinate 54,139 downwards.
ACCCGTTGCGGCACGCGGTGATCCTCGACACCGGCACCGGCGGCATCGCCGCGCGCGCGACCCGCTCGGTCGCAGTGACCGGGGTCGGCGGGATGCCTTCCAGCGGCGTCAAGGCGGTCGCCCTCGAGGTCGTCAGCTTCACCTCGACCGCGGCCGGCAGCTTCACCGTCTGGCCGCACGGCGGCAAGAAGCCGCCGACCGCGCAGCTGTCGTGGGCGGCCGGCCAGCGGGTCAGCGCGACCGTCTACGTCGACGCCGGCACGAGCGGTCTCGTCGACGTGTCCAACAACAGCACCGGCACCACCCGGCTGATCGTCATGACCGAGGGCTACTACGGCCCGGACTCGACCGCGGGCAGCGCACTCAAGGCCGTCGCGGCGTACCGGTTGTTCGGCGGCCGGGCCGGTACGACGATCGCCGGCAGCGGCACCGCGACGTTCCCGGTCGTCGGCCGCGACGGCGTGCCGTCCGGCGCCTCGGCCGCCGTGCTGCAGCTGACCGTCGTCAACCCGACCACGTCGTCGTACCTGCAGGCCTGGCCGTCCGGCGGGACGCGGACCGGCGCGTACGACCTGTACGGCCCGGGCGGGTCGCGCACCGTGACGACGGTCGTGCCGCTCGACTCGACCGGGTCGGTGAGCCTGTCGCCGCACTACCCGACGGCGGTGACCGCGGACCTGCTCGGCTGGTTCGTGCCGGTCGCCGCGTCGCCGGCCAGCGGGGCGACGACGTTGGTAGCGCCGCCGCGGCGGCTCGCCGCCGTCACGGTGCCGGCCAACGGCACGACGACGCTGGCCCTCCCGGCGACGGTCGGCGTACCGGCTTCGGCGCACAGCGTGCTGCTCGCGCTGACCGCGACCGGCGCCGCGCACGGGTACGTCATCGCCTGGCCCGCGGGGACCACCGCGCCGGGCACCGGCAACCTGCAGCTTCGCGGTACGACGCCGGTCGGGTCGACGATCCTCGTCCCGCTCGGCAGCGGCGCGAAGGTCTCCGTGCGCAACGGCTCGTCCGCCGCGCTGAGTCTCGTCGTCGACATCGTCGGCTGGTCGTCGGGCTGAGCCGCGGCGAGCGGCGTAGGCTGCTAGCCGACAGACGAGACCAGATCGAGACAGACCGGGAGGGAGCCGCACAGTGGCCCCCCGTGTGCTGGTCGACGCGACGGCAGTGCCCGCCGACCGCGGCGGGGTCGGACGTTACGTCGACGGCCTCATCCCCGCACTCGCGCGTGCCGGCGCCGACCTCGCCGTCGTGTGCCAGCGGGCCGACGCCGAGCGCTACAGCCGCATGTCCGACCTGGTCGAGGTCGTGCCCGGCCCGGCCGCGATCGCGCACCGCCCGGCCCGGCTCGCCTGGGAGCAGACCGGCCTGCCGCTAGTCGCGCAACAGCTCGGCGCCGAGGTCGTCCACTCGCCGCACTACACGATGCCGCTGCGGGTCGGCCGCCCCGTCGTCGTCACGATCCACGACGTCACGTTCTTCACCCAGCCCGAGCAGCACACCTCGGTGAAGGGCACGTTCTTCCGGTCCGCGACCCGTACGGCGCTGCGCCGCGCCGCCCGGGTAATCGTGCCGAGCAAGGCGACCCGCGACGAGCTCGTGCGCGTCCTCGACGCCGACCCCACCTCGGTCGACGTCGCCTACCACGGCGTCGACCCCGAGGTGTTCCACGTGCCGACCGACGCGGAGAAGGCGCGGGTCGCGGCGCGGCTCGGCCTGCGCGGCGCGTACATCGCGTTCCTCGGCGTGCTCGAGCCGCGCAAGAACGTGCCCAACCTGATCCGCGGCTGGGTCCAGGCCGTGCACTGGCGCGACGACCCGCCGGCCCTCGTCCTCGCCGGCGGCAGCGGGTGGGACGACGAGGTCGACGCGGCCATCGCCGAGGTGCCGTCGCACCTGCGGGTCGTGCGCCCCGGATACCTGCGCTTCGCCGACCTGCCCGGCTACCTCGGCGGCGCGACGGTCGTCTCGTTTCCCAGTCATGGCGAGGGTTTCGGCCTGCCGGTGCTGGAGGCGATGGCGTGCGGCGCCGCGGTACTCACGACGCACCGGCTGTCGCTGCCCGAGGTCGGCGGCGACGCGGTCGCCTACACCGAGCCGGGCGCCGACGACATCGCGACCGCGCTGACCGCGCTGCTCGACGACGGCGCGCGCCGGGCGTCGCTCGGTCAGGCCGCGCTGGCCCGGGCCCGCGAGTTCACCTGGGCGGCGAGCGCGGAGGCGCACATGGCGTCCTACCAGCGCGCGGCCCAACAGGGCTGAAGACGTCGCCGCGGTGCAGGCCATCCTGCTCGTCGGCGGGCAGGGCACCCGGCTCCGCCCGCTGACGCTGACGACGCCGAAGCCGATGCTGCCGGTGGCCGGCGTCCCGTTCGTCACCCACCAGCTCGCCCGGCTCGCGGCCGCCGGCTTCGACCACGTCGTCCTCGCGACCAGCTACCGCGCCGAGGTCTTCGCCGCGCACTTCGGCGACGGCGCGAGTCTCGGCCTGCGGCTGTCGTACGTCGTCGAGACGGAGCCGCTCGGCACCGGTGGCGCGATTCGCAACGCGGCCGCCGCGCTGGACGGCGGCGACGACCCGGTCGTCGTACAGAACGGCGACGTGCTCTCCGGCCACGACCTCGCCGCGCAGGTCGCGACGCACGAGTCGACCGGCGCGGTCGCGACGCTGCACCTCGTCACCGTCGAGGACGCGCGCGCGTACGGGTGCGTGCCGACCGACGCCGCCGGGCGGGTGCTCGCGTTCCACGAGAAGATGCCGAACCCGGTGTCGCGGCAGATCAACGCCGGCTGTTACGTCCTCGACCGCGCGGTGGTCGACGCGATCCCCGCCGGCACGGTCGTGTCGGTCGAGCGCGAGACGTTCCCGGCGCTGCTCGCCGGCGGCGCGCCCGTCGTCGGCGTCGTCGACGACTCCTACTGGCTCGACGTCGGCACGCCGGCGGCGTACGTGCAGGCCGGCGTCGACATCGTCACCGGCGTCGTCGCGTCGCCGGCGTACCGCCCGAACGGGACGGACGTGCTCGTCGACCCGACGGCGACGGTCGACCCGTCCGCGTCGGTGGTCGGCGGTACGGCGCTGGGCCCGGGCGTCGAGGTCGGAGCCGGCGCCGTCGTCGCGGCGTCCGTCGTGCAGCACGGCGTACGCATCGGCGCGGGCGCGGTCGTGACCCGCTCCGCGATCGGCGCGGGCGCCGTGGTCGGGCCCGGCTGCGTCCTCGCCGACGCAGTCGTCGCCGACGGCGCCTCGCTCGGCTGAGCTACTTCTTGGTGCTGCTCGGACTCGGGCTCGTCGACGCCGACGGCGTGGGCTTCTGGCCCGGCAGCTGACCCGGCGGGACAGAGTCGGCGCCCTGGATCGGCGGGTAGTTGTGCTCGGGCGCGTTCGGCGCGTCGTGGTGCACGGTGTAGAACTCGCGCACGGCCGCGGTGTCGATCGACGAGCACCGGTCGGTCTTCTGCCACGACGTCATGACCACGTGCTTGCCGAGCGGGAGGTCGCCCTCCCACCAGCCGACGACGAGCAGCCGGCTCATGCTCGGGTCGCGGGCGATGCTGTTCAACAGCTGCACCTGCGCCGCCGGCAGCTGCGCGTCGTACCAGATCACGACGTAACCGTGCTCGAGGTTGTGCACCGCGCGCTCGGGCCGCGGCTTCTCGGACAGCGGGTAGAAGCGGGTGGTGTCGCCGAGGGACAAGCCGTTGTGCTTGCCGCCGCTCGGCGGGATCGGCGCCGCGCCGTCGGCGGTGTCGCCGTAGAGCTGCTGCGAGTAGTCGATCGGGGTCGCGACGTGGTCGCGCGCCTTGGCCAGCGGGTCGGTGTGCACGCCGGTGCAGCCGTCCCTGAGCTCGGCCGCGGTCGGCTTGCTCTGGTGGCCTTCCTTCTTCTCGGCGTTGAGCGTGTTGGCGACCTTGTGGTTCTTCGCGTCGTTGGCCTGCGCCTTGTTGTACGCGAGCAGGATCGCGGTGCCCACGAGCAGCAACGCGACGACGATCGCGGAGCCGAACGTCAGCATGTTCTTGCGGCGCTCGGCGGCCCGCTGCTGGCGGCGCATCTCGTCGAGGCGGGCCCTGCGGTCCTTGTTGGCCCGCCGCACGTCGTTGCGACGGTTCGAGTTCTTGGGCACCGAACTTCTCCTGGTCGTGCTGCGCGGCCGTAGGTCTGGCCGACGAGTCTAGGTCGACAAGCCACAATCGTGGGGATGTGCGCGGACGAGGTGGCGACGGCGTGGACCGCGCCCGCTCCCGTCTCGCTGACCCTGACGCTCGGCGCCTTGCAGCGCGGCCCGGGCGACCCGACGCAGCAGGTCGGGCCGGACGGGGCGCTGTGGCGCACCGCGCGCACCCCCGACGGGCCGGTCACCCTGCGCCTCGCCGTACGCGACCGCGAGGTCGACGCGCGGGCGTGGGGCCCGGGCCGCGAGTGGATGCTCGCCCGGGTGCCCGACCTGCTCGGCGCCGCGGACGACGTCACCGGGTTCCGGCCGGCGCACGAGCTGGTCGCGCAGACGTGGCGCCGGCTGCCGCACCTGCGGCTGTGCCGGCTCGGCCTGGTGTTCGAGCTGTTGGTGCCGGCCGTGCTGGAGCAGCGCGTCACCGGCAAGGAGGCGCGGCGGTCCTGGCGGCACCTCGTCCGCCGATACGGCGAGCCCGCGCCCGGGCCGGCCCCGGACGGCATGCGCGTCTTCCCGGGCCCGGAGGTCTGGCGGCGGATCCCGTCGTGGGAGTGGCACCGCGCCAACGTCGACCCCGGCCGGGCGCGGACCGTGCTGCGCGCGGCCGCGGTCGCGCACCGGCTCGACGAGAGCATCGAGCTGCCTCGTGACGAGCGGCTGCGCCGGTTGCGTTCCGTGCCCGGCGTCGGGCGGTGGACGGCAGCGGAAGTTGCGCAGCGCGCCTGGGGCGACCCCGACGAGGTGTCGTACGGCGACTACCACGTGCCGGCCCTCGTCGGCTGGGCGCTGCTCGGCCGGCCCATCGACGACGACGAGATGATGGAGGTGCTGGCGGCGTACCCGGGGCATCGCCAGCGCGCCGTCCGGCTGGTGGAGCTGTCCGGCGCGCAGAAGCCGAAGTTCGGCCCGCGCATGCCGGTCGGCGACATCCGCGCGATCTAGCCGGTGCAGATTCCACCCCGACGCGCCTCGCGGAAGATGACGGCGAGTGAGGGCGTTGGGCCGTTGCGGTGTCATTCACATGCTCGGTAGCGTTCGACACGACTTCATCGCCGCCGCCCGCTGGCCGATGACATGCGCAGAGAGTGACTAGGCTTGGCTGCGAGGCCCCGCCGCCCGATAGGAGTCCGATGGCGAAGACCCCGCGCCGGCCGATCGTAAAGGTCGGCAGCGCCGCGAAGGGCTTCCGCCTGTCCAACTCTTCAAAGTGGGCCTCGACGAACGCTTACATGCTGCCCATCCGGAAGAAGGCGTGCCCGACCTGCAGTGCCATCAGAAGCCATGGGCATGAGGGTCTTGTTTTCCGGGGGACCAGGGGTTCGGGCAAGAGCCACCCGGTCTTGCCCGCTGCGTTAGTCAGCAACGCTCTGATCGACCCTAAGGGCGCTGGACGGATGTTGCGTCAGCAGCTCAAGACAGGCCGGTCGGGTGGTCCGGCGGGAGACGCGCAGGCCGTAGCTCGTGACATGACCGCCGCATACAAGCGCATGGATAACTGGATAGCCGCGGGCGGGCCCGGTCAGGCAGCGATGCGCGGCATCGGGCGTTGAGCGAGGCCGGGGCGGACCGTCCCCGGCGGGAAGCCGGCGCGGAGTCTCAGCAGCCTTCGGCCGGCGAGGTGGTACCCCGCGAGGCTCAGGGCGGATTCGACGATCTACTCGCGCAACTGCCTCCGAACGTCGACAAGGCCACGGTCGAGTTCATCCTCGCGGCGTTGCACATCTCGTCATCGGAGCCGTCTCCGTGGCCCGACCCGGAGATGCTTGCCCAGTACGACTCGGTCCTCGGGGAGGGTGCCGCCCGGGAGATCATCGACATCATTCGGGACGAGCAGCGGCACCGGCACGAGCTGGAGCTCGCGCCAGCTCGCATCACCCGGCTTGGCACCGTATTGCAGTTCCTGTTGGCATTGGCGCTGATCGCTGCCGGCTTCGTCGCGATCGTGACGGGCGCCACGGCGGTTGGAGTCGCAATCTTCGGTACCGGCATCGTCGCGGTGGGCGTCCTCGGAGTTACCCGGCAGCTGCGCGCCACTTCCTCCGACACGGTTTCCACGGATGAGGACGACTAGACACTCCGGTCACGCCCGTCGCGCTCCCTTCGACCCGATCGTCGAGAGCGGTCAAGACTGAGCCGATCGGTCAAGCGCCCAGCCTCGTGCAGTCACTCAGCGAGCTTCGACATTTGGATGGTGGCCACCGCGACGAGCCCGGCGGGCGCTGTTCCGGTTGCCGACGACGTCACGACAGCCGACCAGCCCTCGGTGACGACCCAAAGCGCGAATCGTTCGGCGACCCTGCCGACAGAAAGTACTTGAGCTTCGTCGATCACCTCACCGCGCTGAACGCACGCGAGCACGTGGCCGACGCGGCTGTCGCCCGACGAAACCGGCACGAGGACCACGCCATCCGAGTGGACTGCGGCGATCGCAGCATCGACCACTTCGTCCGGCGCACCCTCAAGTGTGCCTTGGGCGCGCAGACGGGCGGTGTTAAGCGCCGCCTGCACGGCCTCGCGGGCGCCCCAGCGGAAAAGGTCCTCGTCCGGCGGGCGGACCAGGTCGGCCGCGCGTCCGGCCGAGTCGCCGCCGACGAGATGGCCCAGCCCGCGGACGACCGCCACGGGCACCTTGTCGAGCTTCCCTTTCACCAGCTCGGCCGCGGCCGCGACCTCGTCCGCGAGCGCGGTGACCGTCATCTCCAGCGTGTGCCCGTGGTCGTCGACCCGGCCGCGGTGGTCGTCCAGGACTACGACGCCCGAAGCGCCGATCGCGACGTCGACGAGCCCGTTGCGCCACGGCCGGCCCATCGTGTCGGTGACGAGTACGCCGACGTCGATGCCGAGCCGGTCGTGCAGCCCGGCCCGCAGCCGCGCCGCGGACGCGTCCGGGTCGACCGGAAGCAGCGCGACCGTCCCGGCCGGGACGTTGCTCGCGTCGACGCCAGCCGCCGCCAGCACCAGGCCGTGCCGCGTCTCGACGATCCGCAGGTCGCCGCGGCGCGCGACCACCCGCACCGTCTCGGCGTCGATGGCCGCGTCGCGGGTGTCGCCGGCGACCAGCCGCCCCTCGCTCTTGCTCACGACCTTGCTGGTGACCACGACGATGTCGCCGTCGCGCAGGCCGGGCTTGCGCGACGCGATGACGGCGGCGAGGTCGTCGCCGGCGGTGATCTCCGGGATGCCGTCGACACCCCAGATGCGGATCACTTCCGGACGTCCGCGGCCAGGCTCAGCGCGGCATCCGCGATCCGTGCGGTCGCGTCCACGTCGGTCATCAGCAGCGGTGCGGCGCGGGCCGGCAGGCCCTCCTCGTTGAGCCGGTCCGCGTCCGCCTTGTCGCCCTCGTCGACGAGCCAGCCGTCGAGAAGCTCGCCGTAGTGGCGGGCGACGGCGTACGCCGACGTCTCCACCCCGATCGCGGCGAGGCACGCGTCGGCCATGCCGCGGACCGGTGCGCCGCCGACGATCGGCGACACCCCGACGACCGGCGCGCTCGTCGCGACGACCGCGTCGCGGATCCCGGGTACGGCGAGGATGGTCCCGACGCTGACGACCGGGTTGCTCGGCGGCAGCACGACGACGTCCGCGCCCGCGATCGCGTCGAGGACGCCGGGCGCGGGCCGTGCCTCGGACGCACCGAACAGCTCGATCGCGGTCGCGGGCACCGACGCGTGCAACCGGACCCACCACTCCTGGAAGTGCACGCGTTCCCCGTGGGCAAGGGTCACGTGCGTCTCGACCCGGTCGTCGGTCGACGGGAGCAGCCGTACGCCGGGGTCCCACCGCGCGCACAGCCGCGCCGTCACCGCCGACAGCGGCACCCCCTCGGCCAGCCAGTGCGCCCGGACCAGGTGCGTCGCGAGGTCGAGGTCGCCGAGACCGAACCACGACGGCAGGTCGTCGGTGCCGCTCGCGCCGACGTACGCGCCGATGTCGTCGCGCACCCGGAACGTCTCGTCCTCGCGCCCCCAGCCGCGCTCGGCGCTGATGCCGCCGCCGAGCGTGTACATCACGGTGTCGAGGTCCGGGCAGATGCGCAGCCCGTACATCGTGACGTCGTCGCCGTTGTTGCCGATCACCGTGATGTCGTGGCCCAGCGTGCGCAGTCCGGTGAGAAAGCGCGCGCCGCCGATGCCGCCGGCCAGCACCGTGATCCGCATGAGCGGCAGTCTTTCAGCACCCGCGTAGGGTCGAGACATGGACAGCGGGCTGCGACGTGCGCTCGCCCGCGCCGCCGCCGGCAAGACCCTCGACAACAGCGAAGCCGAAACGCTGCTGTCCGCACGCGGCGAGGCGCTCGACGAGTTGTGCGCGACCGCGGCGCGGGTGCGCGACACCGGCCTCGCCGAGCTCGGCCGGCCGGGCACGATCACCTACAGCCGCAAGGTTTTCATCCCCCTGACGCGGTTGTGTCGCGACCGCTGCCACTACTGCACGTTCGCGACGACACCGGGCCGGCTGCCGGCGCCGTACCTCACCGAGAACGAGGTGCTCGACATCGCGCGCCGGGGCGCGGTGCTCGGTTGCAAGGAGGCGCTGTTCACCCTCGGCGACCGGCCCGAGATGCGGTGGCCGCAAGCCGCGCAGTGGCTGGCCGAGGCGGGGTACGCGACGACGCTCGACTACGTCCGCGCGATGGCGATCCGGGTGCTCGAAGAGACCGGCCTGCTGCCGCATCTCAACCCCGGCGTCATGTCGTGGGAGGAGCTGCAACGGCTCAAGCCGGTCGCGCCGTCGATGGGGCTGATGCTCGAGACGACCGGCGACGTCGCGGCGCATCGCGGCAGCCCGGACAAGGTGCCCGCGGTGCGGCTGCGCTGCATCGAAGACGCCGGCCGCTCGTCGGTCGCGTTCACCACCGGGATCCTCGTCGGCATCGGCGAGACGTACGCCGACCGAGTCGCGTCGGTGTTCGCGCTGCGCGCGCTGTCGCGGCAGTACCGGCACGTGCAGGAAGTCATCGTGCAGAACTTCCGCGCGAAGCCGGCGACCGCGATGCAGGCGGCGCCGGACTGCGACCTCGACGACTACGTCGCGACCGTTGCGGTTGCTCGGATCCTGCTCGGTCCCGGCGTGCGGGTGCAGGCGCCGCCGAACCTTGTCGACCTCGACGAGTGCCGGCGGCTGCTCGCGGCCGGCGTCGACGACTGGGGCGGCGTCTCGCCACTCACTCCCGACCACGTGAACCCGGAACGCCCGTGGCCGCACCTCGACGACCTCGCCGCCGTCACCGGCGCCGCGGGTTTCGTGTTGACCGAGCGGCTGGCCGCGCACCCGCCGTACCTCGACGAGCCCTGGCTGGACCCGCGGCTGCGGCCGCACGTCGCCGCGCTCGCCGACGATCGCGGTCTCGCCCGCGTCGACATGCTGCCGCGCGGCCTGCCCTGGCAGGAGCCCGACGGCGGCTGGTCCGACGGCGGCCGGACCGACCTGCACCGCAGCATCGACACCGACGGACGTTCGGCCGACCGCCGCTCCGACTTCGACACCGCGTACGGCGACTGGGGCTCGCTCGCGGTGCCGCAGCTCGAGCAAAAGAAGCGGCAGCGCAGCGACCGCGTCCGGGCGGAGTTCGCGGCCGCGTTGCGGCATGCCGAGCGCGCGCCGTCGACGCTCTCCGACAGCGACGCGTTGACGTTGTTCGACGCCGCGCCGGGCGCGGAGATCGACGCGCTTGCCGCGCTCGCCGACGGGCTGCGCCGCGACGCCGTCGGCGACGACGTCACGTTCGTGGTCAACCGCAACATCAACTTCACCAACGTCTGTTACACCGGCTGCCGGTTCTGCGCGTTCGCGCAGCGCCGTACCGATGCCGACGCCTACACGCTGTCGGTCGAGCAGGTCGGCGTCCGCGCGGACGAGGCCGCGGCGGCCGGCGCGACCGAGGTCTGCATGCAGGGCGGCATCCACCCGGACCTGCCGGGGTCGGCGTACTTCGACCTCGCCGCCGAAGTGAAGCGGCGGCAGCCGCAGCTGCACGTGCACGCGTTCAGCCCGATGGAGGTCGTGAACGGCGCGGCCCGCACCGGTCTGTCGATCGCCGACTGGCTGGCGAAGGCGAAGGAGTCCGGCGTCGACTCGCTGCCCGGTACGGCGGCGGAGATCCTCGACGACGACGTGCGCTGGATCCTGACGAAGGGCAAGCTGCCGGCGGCGACGTGGGTCGAGGTCGTGACGACGGCGCACCGGCTCGGCATCCCGACGACGTCGACGATGATGTACGGCCACGTCGACACGCCCGCGCACTGGGTCGCGCACCTCAAGCTGCTCGCGCGGCTGCAGGACGAGACCGGTGGGTTCACCGAGTTCGTGCCGCTGCCGTTCGTGCATCTCAACGCGCCGCTCTACCTCGCCGGGCTGGCCCGGCCGGGGCCGACCGTGCTGGAGAACCGCGCCGTGCACGCGATGGCGCGGATCCTGTTGCACGGCCAGATCGACAACATCCAGTGCAGCTGGGTGAAGCTCGGCCCGGACGCGTGCGTCACCGTGCTGCGCGGCGGTGTCAACGACCTCGGCGGCACGTTGATGGAGGAGACCATCAGCCGGATGGCCGGCAGCGCGCACGGCTCGAGCAAGGAGGTCGCCGACCTCGTCGCGATGGCGGCGGCCGCGGGCCGACCGGCGCGCCAGCGGACGACGACGTACGCGGTTCCTGCGTAACGCCGCCGCGGCGGCGTAAGGTTCCGCGCGTGGAGACCGAGGCGAACCCCGGCGCGCTGCTCCGCCGGATCGAACAGCTCGCGGCGCAAGCGGCCGCCGACGAACAGCCGCCGCCCGAAGGGCCGGTCCTCGCCGCGGCGATGACCGGGCTGCGCGCCGAGCTCGGCGGCCTGCGCGCGGAGCTCGGCACGTTGCGTGCTGACCTCGCCGCCGTCAAGGCGAGCGTCGACGGCAGCGCCGGCCGGCTGACCGGTGCGCTCGGTTCGGCGCGGGCCGAGACCGAGGAGCTGGGCCGGCGGCAGGAGGCTTTGACCGAGCGGGTCGACGACGTCGCCGCGGTCATGGCCGACGTGCGGTCCGCGCTGCCCGACCTGCGTACGGCGCTCGACGCGCTGCCGGGCGGTGCCAACACGACCCAGCAGACGCTCACCCGGCTGGAAGAGTCGCTGGCGAACCGGCTCGACACGTCGGCCGCGGACCTGCGCCGTACCCTCTCCGCCGGCCTGACCCAGGCGTCCGCGTCGAACCGCGCGGCCGAGGCCTCGTGGACCGAGGTGCGGTCGGCGGTCGAGGAGCGGCTGGCCGCGATCGAGGACACCCTCGACGGGCTCGCCGAGCGGCTCGAAGCGGTGACCCGCGACACGGCGTCGACGTCGAACGAGCGGATCGGCGCGGTCTCCGAGCGGCTGGACGAGCTGGCCCGTACGACGTTCGCCGAGCAGGCAGCTGCGCAGGAGCAGTGGGCCGGCGACATCCGGGCGGCGCTCGGCGACCTGGCCGAAGCGGTGCAGCGCAGCCTCGGCTCGCTCGGCGACTCGCTGCACGCCGCGGTGCGCAGCGGCCGGGAAGAGGAGCACGGCCACGTCGACGCCGTCGTCGGCGAGCTACGCGGCACGGTCGACGAGGCGGTCGCACAGCTCGAGCAGAGACTGGCGGTCGTCCGCGACGCGTCGTCGGCCGGGGTCGCCGACCTGCGCGGGTTCATCGAGGCGTTCCAGGTGTCGACCGACGGCAGGCTGGAAGACATCCAGGCGGCACTGCGCGGCGGGCTGGAAGAGGCGCGTACCGGCCTGGTCGCCGAGCTGTCGGAGACGATCGACGGGCTCGACCGGGCGAACGCGCACAGCCGGCAGCTCGTCGAGAGCGAAGTAGCGTCGCTGCGCGAAGACCTGGCCGACGCGCTGGAAGAGGTTCGTGACCGGATCGCCGCGACGGTGACGCGCGCGCAGGAGGCGATCACCGGCTCGGTCGACGACCAGCGCGGTGCGTTCGACGAGGTGGTCCGGTCGCTGCGCTCCGACGTCCTCGACCGGGTCGAGGAGACCGGCGCGACGACCCGGACGAGCCTCGACGAGATGCGGGCCGGCGTGGTCACCGCCGGCCGCAACAGCGAGGAGGCGGCCGCGCGGCTGGCGTCGCTCGACCAGACGGTGGCCGGCCTCGACGAGGTCGTCAGCGCGATGCGCGCCGAGTGGGACCGCCGTACCGATGCCGCGATCGACCTCGCCCGCAAGACCGCCGAGGCCGCGGTCACCGACTTCCGCGGGCAGATGACGGCGGTGGTCGGTGAGCTGCGGCGCTCGGTCGAGCAGAGCACCGCGGCGGTCGGTACGGCGAACGGCCACGTGGCCGGGGCCACCGAGCGGCTCGCGCAGGCGGGGGAGGCGCTGGTCGCCTACCTCGCGCAGCGCGACCGGGCGCTCGAAGCGGAGCGCGACCGGGTGTTGCACGAGGTGCTCGACGAGTTCGCGTCCGGGCTGTCGGCGAAGGAGCGCCGCGGTCTCGCGGTGAAGGTCGGCGAGTCGCTCGACCGCCGGCGGGACGCCCGCGACGCCGAGCGGTACCGCCGGACCAAGGCCGGCGAGCCGGCCGTCGCGCTGCCGGAGGTACCGGACCCGCTGGCGGCGCTGACCGCGCCGGTCGAGCCGGCCGAGCCGTTCAAGCCGCCCGCGGCGAAGAAGGCGGCCCCGCCCGCCAAGAAGGCAGCGGCGGCGAAGAAGGTCGCTCCGCCGGCCAAGAAGGCAGCGGCGGCGAAGAAGGCGGCCCCGCCGGCCAAGAAGGCAGCAGCGGCGAAGAAGGCCGCCCCGGCCAAGAAGGCCCCGGCGTCGCCCGAGGGGGACCAACCCAGCGCCCCGTGACTTGTCAGCACCACGCGTGGCTATAGCCCCGTGTGGTGCTGACAAGTCGCCGGGAGTGGGCGCTGCTGGCGGGTGATTGCGCCTGCTTTGGGCTGCCCTGGGGTGTCTCCCTGGCTGCAATACCACCGACCCCCTTGACGGGAGCGGTACGACGCGCGTGTAATTTCATCCGTGTCCTTCCCCCTGCGCCGCACGACCGTGACGGCCAGCGCACGCCGCACCACCAAGACGTCCGGCGGGCACGAACGCCGGCCGGACGTCGGCGAGGTGCCCGCAGGCGAGGAGACGCCGTGACCGAGCAGAGCTTCCTTCTCGACGAGGACAGCCCCGAGACCCTGCCCTGGCAGGAAGAGGCGCTGTGCGCCCAGACCGACCCGGAGGCGTTCTTCCCCGAGAAGGGCGGCTCGACCCGGGAGGCGAAGCGGGTCTGCAGCCGCTGCGACGTGCGGGCCGACTGCCTGGAGTACGCGCTCGGCCACGACGAGCGCTTCGGCATCTGGGGCGGGCTGTCCGAGCGGGAGCGCCGCCGGCTCAAGCGCCGCGCCGGCTAAGCCGCCGCCCCCGGACGAGGCCGGCCGGTACGCTGGCCCGCCGAACCCATGCCTGCCAAATCCTCGTCCAAGACCGCGCGTCTGGCGTTCTCCGGCCACGCGGTCACCGTCGTACTCGTCAGCCACGACGGGGCGGCCTGGCTACCCGAGACGCTGGCCGCCCTCGCCGGCCAGACCCGCCCACCGCAGCGCGTCGTCGCGGTCGACACGGGCAGCCGCGACGGGTCGGCCGCGCTGCTCGCGGAGTCGCTCGGCGAGTCCGCCGTCCTCGTCCGGCCGGCCGGCACCGGCCTCGGCGCCGCGGTCCAGGCCGGCCTCGACGCGTTCGCCGGCTCGCCGCCGCCGCCGGGGATCGACACCGACGCGGTCGACTGGGTGTGGGTGCTGCACGACGACAGCGCCCCCGACCCCGACACGCTGGAGCGCCTGCTCGAACGCGTCGACGCTTCGCCCTCGGTGACCGTCGCCGGGCCGAAGGTCCTGAGCTGGGACCGCCGCCGGTTGCTCGAAGTCGGCGTCACGACCGACGGCTCGGGCCGCCGCGAGACCATGCTCGAGCCGCGCGAGGTCGACCAGGGCCAGCACGACGCGCGCGGCGATGTGCTCGCCGTCGGTACGGCGGGGATGCTGGCCCGCCGCGACGCCTGGGACCGGCTCGGCGGCCTCGACGAGCAGCTGCCGCTGTTCGGCGACGACGTCGACTTCGGCTGGCGGGTCAACGCCGACGGCGGCCGGGTCGTCGTCGCGACGGACGCCGTCGTCCGGCACGCGGCCGGGCTCGCGACCGGGCGCCGCCGCGCCGACGCCGTACCCGGTTCGCCCGGCGGTACGGCGCGCGCGCACGGCATGCGCGTCGTCCTGATGAACACCGCGGCCGTGCTGGCGCCGCTGTACGCCGTCCGGTTCGTGGTCGAGTCGCTGCTGCGCGCGCTCGCCGAGCTGCTGCTGCTACGCCGGCCCCGCCGCGCGGCCGACGAGCTCACCGGCCTGCGGCTGCTGCTGACCCGTCCCGGCGTCGTCGTGTCGGGCCGGCGTCGGCGCCGCGGCCGGACCCGCGCGCACCGCGAGATCCGCCCGCTGCTCGCCCCGGCGAGCCTGCGCTGGCGGCACCTCGGCGACGCCGTCGCCGCGGCGGTCGGCGGCCGGGCCGCCGCCGAGCATCGCCGCCGCCGGCGCGCGCCGGTCGAGTCCGGGCCGGTCGCGGAAGAGGCCGAGTCGTTCGACGTCGACGACCTCGGCGTACTCCAGCGGTTCGCCCGCCGGCCGGGCGTGCTGCTCGCGCTCGGGCTGACAGTGCTCGCGCTGGTCGTCGACCGGCGGCTGCTCGGCGGTGCGCTGCACGGCGGCCGGCTGCTCCCTGCGCCGGGCGGCGCGAGCGACCTGTGGCGTACCTACGCGCAGAGCTGGCACCCCGTCGGCCTCGGCTCGACGACCAACGCGCCGCCGGCACTCGCCGTGCTCGCGCTCTTCTCGACCGTGCTTCTCGGCAAGGTGTGGCTGCTGGTCGACCTGCTCGTCGTCGGCGCGGTGCCGCTCGCCGGCATCTCGGCGTACCTCGCCTGTGGCGCGGTCTCGAAGCGCGCGACGATCCGGGTGCCGTTCGCGATCGGGTACGCGCTGGTGCCGCCGATCACCGGCGCGGCGGTGCAGGGCCGGGTTGACGTGACCGCCGCCGCGATCCTGCTGCCGCTGACGGCGCGGGCCTGCGTCGCCGCCGTACGGTCCGACCCGCGCCGGGACGGCTGGCACCGCGCGGCCGGCGCCGGGCTGCTGCTCGCGCTCGTCACCGCGCTCGTCCCGCTGCTGTGGGCGGTCGCGCTGCCGGCGCTGCTGCTCGCGTCGCTGCCGGAGCCCGCCGCCGGCCGCGGCCGCCGCGCCCTCGCCGCGCTCGCCACCGCGGCCGTCGCGCCGGTCCTGCTGCTGCCCTGGACCCCGTACGCCGTCGGCCACCCGGCCGCGCTCGTGCGCGGGCTCGGCCTGCCCGAGCCGTTGCAGTCGGCGCGGCCGGTGCCGTTCTCGCACCTGCTGCTGCTGCACCCGGGCGGGCCGGGCGAGCCGCCGTGGTGGGTCTGGGCACCGCTGCTGCTGGCCGCGGTCGTCGCGACGGCGTACGTACGCCGGGGCGCGGTCGCCCGGGTGGCGATGGCCGCCGCGGTGCTCGCGCTCGCGGCAGCGGTCGCGGTCACCCGCGAGGCCGGCGTCGCCGCGGGCGCGCCGGGGTCGCGCTACTGGGCCGGCGGGCTGCTCGCCGGCGCCGGGCTGGCCTTGCTTATCGCGGTCGCGGTCGCGGTGGCCGAGACGCCGTACGTGCTGCGGTCATCGGCGTTCGGCTGGCGGCAGCCCGCCGCCGCGGTGCTCGCGCTGGCGATGGTCGTCGCCGCGGCGGTCCTCGGCGTGCACTGGGTGTCGCGGTCCGGTGTCGGTGCCTCCGGAACGGTCCGGTCCGGCGACGACAGCGTGCTTCCGGTGTTCGCCGTCGCCGCGGCCGAGGCGCCGACGACGCCGCGGGTGCTGGCGCTGCGGGCCGACGCCGACGCGGTGCACTACGCGCTGCTCCGGGGCGCCGGCGGCGAGGTGATCGGCGACGCCGACGTCGCCGCGACCGGGCCGGGCGCCGCCGACACCGCGCTGGCGAGCGCCGTCCGCAACCTCGCCGCGGGCCGGCCCGAGGCGGCCGGCCAGCTCGCCTCGTTCGGCATCGCGCTCGTCGTCGTACCGGCCGACGCCGGGGGCGCGCTGGCGCGGATCGGGCAGGTACCCGGGCTGGCGCGGGTGCCGGCGACGACGACGGTCGTCTACCGCGCCACGGTGCCGGCCGGCGAGCTGTCGGTCGTCGCGCCACGCGGCCAACCGGTGCTGCTCCCCGCGGCCGGTGGCCACGCCCGCACCTCGCTTCCGGCCGGCCCGGCCGGGCGGCTGCTGGTCCTCGCCGAGCCGTACTCGTCGCACTGGCGGGCCACCCTCGACGGCGCCCCGTTGCCGGCGGCGCACGCGTACGGGTGGGCGCAGGCGTGGACGCTGCCGGCCGGCGGCGGCCGCCTCGTCGTCGAGCGCACCGGCGGCGGCCGCGACCTCTGGATGGGTGTGCAGCTCGCGCTGTTCGCGGTCGTCCTGCTGCTCTGCCTCCCGGCCCGGCGGCTCGTCCGGTCGACCGGCGAGCCCGAGCCGGACGCCGTACCGACCATCCCGGAGCCGCACAACGTGAGCCCCGCGGCGGAGCCGCACAACGTCACTGTCGTCGGCGGCGCGGGCGGCCAGCCGTGAGCGCGCGCAACCTGCTCGCGCCGGTGGCGTGCGTCGCCGCGCTCGCCGGGCTGGGCGCCGGCGCCGGGATGGTGCAGCCGCGGGCCGGGCACGCGGTCGCGCCGCGGGCCGGCAGTGCGCCGGTCGACACGGTCACCCTGGTCTGCCCGTCGGTGACCGGTACGGCGGCCGGCCTCGTCACGACGATGGCGGTGGCCGACCTCGGCGCCGCGCTGCCCGGCGGCCGCAGCCGGGTCGCCGTCACGGCGCTCCGATTGCCGAACGCCGCCCCGCCCGCGCCGGGCTCGAAGCCGCCGCCACCTGCAGCGGCGCCGCGCGCGTTCGCGCTGGCGCCCAGCCCGGTCGCCACGCTGGTCAAGTCGACGCCGTACGACGCGGTCGCGCTGACTGCGCGCGGCCCCGGCGCGGCGCATGTCGCGGCCGACCAGGTCGGGCTGCAGGCCCAGGGCCTCGGCCGCGGCGCGACCGACTCGCCGTGCCTGCCGCCGGCCGGTGACTGGTGGTTCGCCGGCGCCGACGGCGAGGTGGGCTTCGACGGGGCGGTCACGCTCGCCAACCCGACCAACACGCTCGCCAACATCGCGGTGACCGCGTGGAGCGCGAGCGGCCCGCTGCGCCTCGCCGGCCTCGACGCGCTGACCCTCCCGCCGCGCTCGTCGCTCGGCCTGAAGGTGGCGGCCTTCGCGCCGAACGCGCGCAACGTCGCCATCCACGTGCACGCGCTGAGCGGCAGTGTCGTCGCGGCGCTGAGCTACCGCCGGATCTACGGCATCCACCCGGGCGGCTCCGACTGGATCCCGCCGACGTCGCCGCAGCAGGGGTTCGTCGTCGCCGGGCTGCCGTCGGGGCCGGGCTCGCGGCACCTGATGCTCGCCAACCCCGGCAGCCGGGACGCGACCGTCGGCCTGCGGCTGCTGACCCGCACCGGCAACTTCGAGCCCGCCGGTCACCAGTCGGTCGTCGTACCGGCCGGCCGCACCGTCGACGTCGACCTGTCCGCCGCGGTCGCCGCCGAGCCGGCCGCGATCGTCGGCAGCAGCGACCAGCCGGTCCTCGCCGAGGCGCGGATGACCGCGCACGCCCGGGCGCAGTACGACGACATGGCGTGGGTGCCGGCGAGCGGCCCGCTGTCCGGGCCCGCCGGTCTGGCTGCGAGCACCGCCCCGTTCAACCAGAGCGTGTACGTCGTGCTGGCCGCGCCGCGGTCGGCCGCCAAGCTGCGCATTGCGGCGCCGGGCGGTGCGGCGGCGGTCGTGACGGTGCCGGCCGGCCGGACCGTCCAGGTCGACCCGCGGCTGCTGCTGCACCTGACGAGCGTCGGCGCGCTGGCCTTCGTGCCGGTCGGCGCGGAGCCCGTGTACGCGACCCGGGTGCTCTACGCGAAGGGCACGCACGGCCCGCTGCTCACGACCGAGGTGCCGGTGGTGCTGCCGGCGCCGATCGTGCTGCCGCCGGTGGTCGAGGACCCGCGCGCGGCCACCCGCTAGGCCTACTCGTCCCCGTCCGGGCCGAAGCCCTCGGGGTCGACGACCTCGGGCGAGAGACCGAGGTAGTGCGCGACCTCCTCGACGACGATGTCGTGGACGAGGTCTTCGAGGTCCTCCCGGTCGACCGCGCGCAGCTCCAGCGGCCGGCGGTAGATCACGATCCGCGCCGGCGCCGTACCGCTCGGCGGGAACAGCCGGGCGAGCGGTACGCCGGCGGACGCGATCTCGTCGTCGACCTCGGCCGGCGGCTCCGGCGGGGGCACCTCCTCGACCGCGAACTCGAGCGAGCGGAGCTGGTCCAGCCAGCGCTCCTCGACGTGCTCGACTGCGTCGAGGACGAGGTTGTCGAACCGCTCGGTCGGCGACTCGACCAGCGGGACGTGCGGCGGCGCGAGCGGGCCGCGGGCGCCGCGGCCCCGGCGGTCGCGGCGTCGCGACGGCCGGCGCACAGTCACGAGCGGAAGCCTATGCGCGAACCGGCCGGCACGTTGCCGGCCGCCGACACGGCGCGGAGAGTGGCTTCGCGCCCTCCGGGCGGGTACGGTCCGGCGCGTGAGCCCACTGCGCCGCTGCTCGCGCACCGCCTGCGGGCGCACCGCCGTGGCCACGCTCACCTACGTCTACGCCGACAGCACCGCCGTCGTCGGCCCGCTCGCGACGTACGCCGAGCCGCACTCGTACGACCTCTGCGAGCAGCACGCGGCCAACCTCACCGCCCCGCGCGGGTGGGAGGTGCTCCGGCTCGAGATCGACGGCGCCGCGCTGGCGCCCAACAGCGACGACCTCGAAGCGCTCGCCAACGCCGTCCGCGAGGCGGCAAGGCCGGCCAGCGCGCCGCCGCCCCCGCCGGCCGGCAGCGGCACCGGCCGCCGCGGCCACCTGCGGGTCCTGCGCAACGACTCCTGACCGCCCGCCACCCGCCCGCTGCACGGGACGCGAGTGTCCGGTTTGGGAGGGAATCGCCCGTCGCTAAAGGTTTTCGCGACTCCCGCCGACGACTGTCAGGTCCCGCCGCCCACCCGGGAGTACTCATGAACGGCATTCCTGCCCAGCGCTCCACCTCGCCGAGCTCGCTCACGCAAGCCGGCTCCCGTACCGCGGGCACCTGCCCGTCGTGCGGCAGCACCCGCCTCACCGCCCTCGCGATGACGCTCACCGACGGCACGCCGGTGCGCTTCTCCTCGTGCCACGAGTGCGAGCACCGCACCTGGGTGCACGACGGCGGCGAGCTCGAGTTCACCGACGTCCTCGCCCGGGCCACGAAGGTCAAGGTCTGACCCTTTAGGGTCGGGCCCGTGCCCGATCTCGGCAACATCGTCAAGGCGTACGACATCCGGGGCATCGTCCCGGACGAGCTCGACGAGTCCGTCGCCCGCGACATCGGCGCCGCGTTCGTCCGCGTCGTCGGCGCCGACCGGATCGTCACCGCGCACGACATGCGCGACTCGTCGCCCGGCCTCGCCCGCGCGTTCGCTGCCGGCGCGACGTCGCAAGGCGCCGATGTCGTCGACGCCGGCCTCGGTTCGACCGACATGCTCTACTTCGCCGCCGGGTCGCTCGGCATCCCCGGCGCGATGTTCACCGCCAGCCACAACCCGGCGAAGTACAACGGGATCAAGCTCTGCCGGGCCGGTGCCGCACCGGTCGGTCAAGACAGCGGCCTCGCCGAGATCCGCGCGATGGTCGAGCAGGGCATCCCGCCGTACGACGGCGAGCCGGGCACCGTCAGCGAGCGCGACCTGCTGTCCGACTACGCCGCATACCTCGTGTCGCTGGTGCCGGGCGTCACCGACATCAGGCCGCTGTCGGTCGCCGTCGACGCCGGCAACGGGATGGGCGGCCTCACCGCGCCGGTCGTGTTCGGGCACCTTCCGGTCGACCTCGTGCCGATGTACTTCGAGCTCGACGGCTCGTTCCCGAACCACGAGGCCAACCCGATCGAGCCGGACAACCTGCGCGACCTGCAAGCGAAGGTCCGCGAGACCGGCGCCGACATCGGCCTCGCGTTCGACGGCGACGCCGACCGCTGCTTCGTCGTCGACGAGAAGGGCGACCTCGTCTCGCCGTCGGTGCTCACCGCGCTGATCGCGACCCGCGAGCTGGCGAAGGAGCCCGGCGCGACCGTCATCTACAACCTGATCACGTCGCACGCCGTACCGGAGATCGTCGCCGAGCACGGCGGCACCGCCGTACGCACCCGGGTCGGCCACTCGTTCATCAAGGCCACGATGGCCGAGACCAACGCGGTCTTCGGCGGCGAGCACTCGGGCCACTTCTACTTCCGCGACTTCTGGCGGGCCGACTCCGGCATGCTCGCCGCGCTGCACACCCTCGCCGCCCTGGGTACGCAGGACCGGCCGCTGTCGTCGCTGCTCGCGGAGTTCAGCCGGTACGTCGCCTCCGGCGAGATCAACACCCGGGTGGACGACCAGGCCGCGACGATGGCCGCGGTCGAGGCGGCGTACAAGGACCGCGACGGCGTGACCGTCGACCACCTCGACGGGATGACGGTCGCGCTGCCGGACGGCTCGTGGTTCAACCTGCGCGCGTCCAACACCGAGCCGCTGCTGCGGCTCAACGTCGAGGCCGCGGACGAGACCGAGATGACGCGGATCCGCGACGAGGTGCTCGCGCTGCTGCGCGGCTAGCTAGGCTCCCGGGGCGTGAACCTCGACCCGGCCCTGCTCGACATCTTGGCCTGCCCGAACTGCCGCGCGACCCTGCGCGCCGACGACGACGCCGCCGAGCTGGTGTGCACGTCGTGCGGCTACGCCTACCCGGTGCGCGACGACATCCCGGTGCTGCTGGTCGACGAGGCGCGCCGGCCGGAAGGCGACCCGGCGCCCGAGCCGTCGTCGTGACCGTCGAGGTCGACGAGGCGCGCCTCGACGACGCCGCGGCCATCGCGGCGACCGACCCGCAGGGCATGCTGCGGGCCGTCGCCACCTCGGCCGCGCAGGTCCGGATGGGCATCACCGCCGCGCAGGATGCCGGGTTCGCCGACGTCGCCGCGGTCGGCCGGCCGCGCGCGCTCGTCGTCGCCGGGATGGGCGGGTCCGGCATCGCCGGCGACGTGCTCGCGGCGGTCGCCGGCCTCACCTGCCCGGTGCCGGTCGTCGTACACCGCGGGCCCGGGCTGCCCGGCTGGGTTGGCGCCGCAGACGTCGTCGCCGCGGTGAGCTGCTCCGGTACGACGGACGAGACCTTGTCCGCGGCGGACGAGGCGGTCCGCCGCGGCGCCACGCTGGTCGGCATCGGCGCGGCCGGCTCGCCGCTGGCCCGCCGCTGCGAGCACGCCCGCGCGCCGCTCGCGCCGGTGGCCATGCAGGTCGGCCCGCGCGCGACGCTGTGGGGGCTGGCGACGCCGTTGCTCGTGCTCGGCGCGCGGCTCGGCCTGCTCGACCTCGGCCCCGGCGACGGCGCGCTCGAAGCCGCGGCCGTGCGGCTGGAGGCGGTGGCCGAGGCCTGCCGCCCGGACCGCGAGTCGTTCGTCAACCCGGCCAAGATCCTGGCCCTCGAGCTCAGCGGGTCGCTGCCGATGGTGTGGGGGAGTGGTCAGGTCGGCGGGGTCGCGGCCGCGCGGATGGCCTGCCAGCTCGCCGAGAACGCGAAGTACCCCGCCGTACCCGGTGTCCTCTCCGAGGCGCACCACAACCAGGTCGTGACGTTCGACGGCGCGTTCGCCGGTGCGAGCGCCGACGACGACATCTTCCGCGACCGGGTCGACGACGGCGCCGAGGTACGGCTGCGCTTGGTGTTGCTGCGCGACGACGACGACGTGTCGTCGGTCCGCGCGCGGATCAGCGAAGACGTCGCGGCCCAACGGTCGGTGCCGACGACGGTGCTCAGGGCGGAAGGCGCGTCGGCGGTCGAGCGGCTGGCGTCGTTGGTCTGCCTGATCGACTTCGCGACCGTCTACCTCGCGATCCTGCAAGGCATCGACCCGTCGCCGGTGCCGCCGATCGACGACGTCAAGCGGCGGTTGCAAGCCCTCGACTGAGGTCACTCCCGTAGTCTGGCGGCATGGACTTCTCGGTCGCCGACCTCTCTCTCGCCGAATACGGCCGCAAGGAAATCTCCCTCGCCGAGCACGAGATGCCCGGCCTGATGGCGATGCGCGCGGAGTACGGCGCGAGCAAGCCGTTGCAGGGCGCGCGGATCACCGGCTCGCTGCACATGACGATCCAGACCGCGGTGCTGATCGAGACGCTGGTCGAGCTCGGCGCCGAGGTGCGCTGGGCGTCGTGCAACATCTTCTCGACGCAGGACCACGCGGCCGCCGCAGTCGTCGTCGGCCCCGACGGCACGGTCGACGCGCCGAGTGGTGTCCCGGTGTTCGCGTGGAAGGGCGAGACCCTCGAGGAGTACTGGGACTGCACGGAAAAGGCGCTCGTGTGGCCCGAGGGCCGCGGCCCCAACATGCTGCTCGACGACGGCGGCGACGCGACGTTGCTCGTGCACAAGGGCGTCGAGTTCGAGAAGGCCGGCGCGGTTCCCGACCCGTCGTCGACCGACAACGAGGAGTACGCCGTCATCCTGCGCGTGCTCGCGCGCTCGCTCGCCGCGGACCCGCGCCGGTGGACCGAGATCGCCAACGAAATCAAGGGCGTGACCGAGGAGACGACGACCGGCGTACACCGCCTCTACCAGATGCACGAGCGCGGTGAGCTGCTGTTCCCGGCCATCAACGTCAACGACTCGGTGACGAAGTCGAAGTTCGACAACAAGTACGGCTGCCGGCACTCGCTCATCGACGGCATCAACCGCGCGACCGACGTGCTCATCGGCGGCAAGGTCGCGGTCGTCTGCGGCTACGGCGACGTTGGCAAGGGCTGCGCCGAGTCGTTGCGCGGCCAGGGCGCGCGCGTCATCGTCACCGAGATCGACCCGATCTGCGCGTTGCAGGCCGCGATGGACGGCTACCAGGTGCTCACGCTCGACGACGTCGTCGAGACCGCCGACATCTTCGTCACCGCGACCGGCAACCTCGGGGTCATCACGGCCGCCGACATGGAGCGGATGAAGCAGGGCGCGATCGTCGGCAACATCGGCCACTTCGACAACGAGATCGACATGGCCGGTCTCGCGAAGATCCCCGGCGTCGTACGGCGCAACATCAAGCCGCAGGTCGACGAGTGGGTCTTCGCAGCCACCGAGGAACGGCAGAGTCGCTCGATCCTCGTGCTGTCCGAAGGCCGGCTGCTCAACCTCGGCAACGCGACCGGGCACCCGTCGTTCGTCATGTCGAACAGCTTCACCAACCAGACGCTCGCGCAGGTCGAGCTGTTCACCCGGACCGCCGAGTACCCGGTCGGTGTGCACGTGCTGCCGAAGCACCTCGATGAGCTGGTCGCGAAGCTGCACCTCGACGCGCTCGGCGTGAAGCTGACGACGTTGCGTCCGGACCAGGCCGACTACATCGGCGTACCGGTCGACGGCCCGTTCAAGTCCGACGCCTACCGCTACTAGCTAGCCCGGCGGGGCGAAGCCGTCGCCGGCCGGCGGCGGTGGCGTCGGCGGCACGACCGGAGCCGGCGGCACCGGCAACGGCGACCACGGCGCCGGGTTAGCGGGGGTGGCCGGCGTGACCGCCGCGGCCCGCGACAGCTCCCGGTTGCGCCGCTCGGCGAGTACGGCGGCGAGGTAGGCCCAGCCGGGGACGCCCGGCGGGATGGGTGCCGACGTACGGCCGGCGATCTCGGCGACGAGACCGGTGCCGATCGTCTCCCGCGCCGACGGGTCGAGCTCGTGCGCGCGGGCCAGGAACTGGCGGACCCGCAACGCGAGCTCGTCGCCGACGCCGGACAGGTCGAGGCCGCTCGCCCACCCGGCGAGCGCGGGCGGCATGTCCGGCGGGGCGGCGACGCGCACCGGGATCCGCTCCTGGAGGACGACGGTGCCGGCGGCCATGTCGCCGAGCCGCTTGCCGGTCCGGCTGACCAGCATCGTGATCAGCGCGACCGACCCGAACGAGATACCGGGCTTCTCGACGACCACGCCGACGAGCGCGCGGACAAGTGCGTGCCGGAACCGGATCGGCCCGCCGTCGTCGCGGACCACCCGCAAGCCGAGGGCCATCTTGCCGAGGGTGCGGCCGCGGGTCAGCGTCTCGAACAGCACGGGATACCCGAGCAGCACCAGCACGTACAGCGAGACCGCGATGGCCGCGTACGCCGCCGTGTCGGAGCTGAACGCGAACCGGAACAGCAGCAACGACGCGACGAGCAACAACGCGAACTGCACCGCGAGGTCGATGACGACGGCGCGCGCGCGGGTCGCGACACCGGCCGGCCGCAGGTCGAGCGCGACGGCCTCGCCGGTGACGATCGGCGTGCCGAGGTAGCCACCATTGGTGCTCACGCCGTTAGTCTGCCCCGTGGACATCGATGCGTTCGTCGTGGCACATCGCGGCGAGTGGAGCCGGCTGGAGCTGCTCGTCCGCCGGGCGGCGCGGCCGTCGCGGCTGGCCGACGACGAGGTCGCCGAGATCGTGGCGCTCTACCAGCGGACGGCGACGCACCTGTCGATCGTGCAGACCCGGTCGCCGGACCCGCAGCTCGTCGGCCGCCTCTCCCGGCTGGTCGCGCAGTCGCGGTCGGTCGTGGCGGGCAGCCACGCGCCGGCGTGGCGGCAGCTGGTCACGTTCTTCACGACGACGTTCCCCGCGGTCGTCTACCGGACCCGGGGTTGGTGGATCGGCGCGGCGGTCGGGTCGCTACTCGTCGCGTTCGCGCTCGGCTTCTGGATCGACACGCACCCGAGCGTGCAGCGGTCGTTGCTGCCGCCGGAGGAGGTGCGGCAGCTCGTCAACTCCGAGTTCTCGCACTACTACAGCGCGAGCCCGGCGCACGACTTCGCGGCGCGGGTCTGGACCAACAACGTGTGGGTCAGCGCGCAAGTTCTCGTCGGCGGACTCGCGCTCGGAACGCTCACGCTGTGGTCGCTGTTCGTCAACGCGGCCAACCTCGGCGTCGCCGGCGGCTACATGGTCGCGGCCGGCAAGGCCGGCGAGTTCTTCGGTCTCATCACCCCACACGGGCTGCTCGAGCTCACCGCTGTTTTCATCGCCGCCGGCGCCGGGCTGAAGCTCGGCTGGACGATCATCGATCCCGGCCCGCGGTCGCGGCCGCAGGCGCTCGCCGAGGAGGGCCGCTCGACCGTCACCATCGCCCTCGGTCTCGTCGTCGTACTCGCCGTGTCCGGGATGATCGAGGCGTTCGTGACGCCGTCGTCGCTGCCGACGTGGCTGCGGATCGCGATCGGCGCGGTCGTCGAGGTCGCGTTCCTGACGTACGTCGTGGTCCTCGGCCGGCGGGCGGTGCGCGCCGGTGAGACCGGTGACCTCGACGCGGACCTGCGCGGCGACGTCGCGCCGGTCGCCGGCTAGCCGACTCAGAGCAGCCCGGAGGCCTTCAAATCCAAGTAAGCGTCGGCGAGCTTAGACGCGAACGTCGCGGGTGGAGCTTCGAGTACGTCGACGCCGCGCCGCCGCAGCGCCGCGGCGACATCGGCGCGCTCGGTCCGCGTCGCCTCGGCCGCGGCCGCGGCGTAGACGGCCTCCGCGTCGCCGCGACCGGCGGCCATCGCGTCGACCGCGGGGTCGGCGATCGACGCGACGAGCACGGTGTGCCGGCGTACCAGGCTCGGGACCGCGGGCAGCAGGCCTTCCGACACCGGCGCGGGGTCCATCGCGGTGAGCAGGACGACCAGCGCACGCTGGCGCACCCGGCGCAACACCTGCGTGACGACCGCGGCCATGTCGGTCTCGACCAGCGCAGGCTGCAGGCCGGTCGTCGCCGCGACGACCGCGGCCAGCGCGCCGCCGCCGCGCCCCGCGTCGACGGCCGCGCGGAGCCGCACGTCGTGCGCGAGCACGGTCACACGGTCACCCGCATGACGCGCGAGCGCGGTCATCAGCAGCGCGGCGTCGAGGGCCGTCTCCAGCCGCGGCGCCCCCGCGACGCGCGCGGCCGACGTGCGCCCGGTGTCGAGCACCAGGACGACGTGCCGGTCGCGTTCCGGCCGCCAGGTGCGGACGACGACGTCGGCCCGCCGCGCGGTCGCCCGCCAGTCGATCGACCGCGGGTCGTCGCCGACGACGTACTCCCGCAGCGA
Source organism: Frankiaceae bacterium (assembly GCA_030840525.1). Lineage (GTDB taxonomy): Bacteria > Actinomycetota > Actinomycetes > JAFAQI01 > JAFAQI01 > BP-197. The sequence continues at coordinate 27,749 of JAVEEI010000131.1, read as the reverse complement.
GTCGAACTCGGTGCCCTGGCCGCGGACCGGCGCGACCACCTCGCCTTCGAGCTGGCGCAGCCGGGTGAGCTTCTCCGGCAGCAGCTTGCGGCTGGTGAACGCGGGCAGCACCCGGATCTGTCCGGGGCAGCTACGGGTGCGCTGCCGCGCCGCCAGCCCCAGCGGCCCGACCAGGCGCACCGTCACCTTCTCGCTCGCCGTCTCGCCGCGGCGTTGCGGCGACACCCGGATGACGACGCGCTGCCGGTCGAGCGGGCCGATGTCGAGGGCGGCGGCGCGCGGCCGGGCGGACGCGCTCGGCGGCCAGCCGTCGCGCAGCCTCCCGCGGGCGCGGCGGCGGCCGTGGTTGTGCACGACGAGCGGCGAGTCGACGGTCTCGCCGAGCCGGGTCGTCAGCTCCGGGGCGCGCTGCACCGTCAGCGCGCGCGGCGACGCCGCGAGCACGAGGTCGGCGACGATGCCGGCGACGAGAGCGGCCGCGACCCACGCGACCGTGTAGCCGTCGGCGGGCACGGCCCAGACGAGCAGCGTCGCGACGAGCGCGACCAGTCCGACCCGGCCGGTGAGGGCCACGTCAGCGCGGTACCGGGACCGCGGCCAGCACCCCGTCGAGGACGCCGTCGGTCGACGCGCCTTCGAGCTCGGCTTCGGGCCGCAGCTGCACCCGGTGCCGCAGCACCGGCCGGGCCAGCGCCTTCACGTCGTCCGGGGTGAGGAAGTCGCGGCCGGACAGCCACGCCCACGCCTTCGCGGCGGCGAGCAGGTACGTCGCACCGCGCGGCGAGACCCCGAGCGACAGCGACGGCGCCGACCGCGTCGCCCGGCACAGGTCGACGACGTACCCGAGGACCTCAGGGGTGACCGTGACGGCGTTGGCGGCGGCGCGGCCGGCGTCGAGCTCGGGGCGGCCGGCCACCGGCCGCACGCCGGCGCCGGCGAGGTCGCGCGGGTCGAAGCCGTCGTGGTGGCGGGTGAGGATGTCGATCTCGCTGTCGCGGTCGGGCAGCGGCACGACGAGCTTCATCAGGAACCGGTCGAGCTGCGCCTCGGGCAGCCGGTAGGTCCCCTCGTACTCGACCGGGTTCTGGGTCGCCGCGACGAGGAACGGCTCGGGCAGCGGCCGCGCGGCGCCCTCGACGGTGACCTGCCGCTCCTCCATCGCTTCGAGCAGGGCGGCCTGCGTCTTCGGCGGGGTGCGGTTGATCTCGTCTGCGAGCAACAGGTTGGTGAATACCGGGCCGTCGTGGAACTCGAACCGCGCGGTGCGTGCGTCGTACACCAGCGATCCCGTCACGTCGCCGGGCATCAGGTCGGGGGTGAACTGCACCCGCTTGTTGTCGAGCGAGAGCGACGCCGCGAGGGCGCGGATCAGCAGTGTTTTCGCGACACCCGGCACGCCTTCGAGCAGTACGTGGCCGCGGCAGAGCAGCGCGATGACGAGGCCGGTGACGACGGCGTCCTGCCCGACGACCGCTTTCGCGACCTCGGTCCGGACCGCGGTCAGCGCGGCGCGCGCGTCGTCCTCGGTGACGGCACGAGAACCGGTACGGCGAGCTGTTGTCACTGTCGGCGCATCTCCTCTTCGAGCCGGTCCAGTGCGGTCGCGAGCGCGACCAGGCCGCGGTCGTCTGCCGGGGAGGAACCGTACAGCAAATCGGACACGTCGTCGGCGCCGCGGCCGGTGCGCGCGACGACGCGGTCGACGAGCGCGGCCCGGTCGGGCGCGGCGCCGAGCCCGAGCCTCGTCCCGAGCCGGCGCCGGGCCGCGGCGCGCAGCGCGTCGGCGCCGGACCCGCGGGCCCGCGCGCCGCGAAGCAGCCGGGCGCGGCCCTCGACCGTCTCGGTGGCACGTACGACGACGGGCAGCGGCTCGGCGACGAGCGGTCCGAGCCGGCGGGCCCGGCTCACCGCGAACAGCAGCAACGCGACGCCGACCTCGAGCAACGCCCATCCGAGCCGGCCCGGCAGCAGCTCGAACAGGCCGTGCCGCTGGGTGTCGGTCGCCTCCGTCGGCGCGACGGGGATCAGCCAGGCGAGGCGCGGGTGGTCGGAGAGCAGGCCGAGGGCGAGCGCCGCGTTGCCGTCGTCGCCGAGGGTGCGGTTGGCGAACACCGCCCGCGACCCGACGACGGTGACCTTGTTGCCGGCCGGCCCTTTCGTGACGACGACGGCGTGCTCGCCCGCGACCGGGTAGCAGCTCTGCGCGACGTCGCCGCTCGCCGTGTAGACCGGCCCGTCGACGGTGATCGTGCCGGCCGACGTCGCCGCCGGCAGGTCGCAGTGCGGCCCGACCTTGTCCGCGGCGACGTCGCCGGCCTCGTGCACCGGAAGGCCGAGCATCGACAGCGCGTCGTCGCCGGGCGCGATGAGGACGAGGTCGCTGTCGGTCGCGGACAGGCTGGCGAGCTGGCTCGGCCCGAGGACGTCGGGTACCGAGACGACGACGGTCGCGTCACCCGACGAGGTGAGCGCGTCGACGCTGTCGGCCGTCTGTACCTCGACACCTTGCTGGCGCAGCAACGCGACGATTGCGCGCGCGCCGTCGGGCGACGCGTCGGTGGGGTCGAGCGGCCGCGCGACCGGCGCCGACCCGACGACCGCCAGCCCGACCGCGGTCGCGACGACGAGAGCGACGAGCAGCACCGGCCGCCACGCCCGGCGCAGCCACCCGGCGAAGTCCGGGGCGGGCGGTTCGTCGTACGGCGGACCCGCTGGTCGGGTCTCCGCCGGGGACTCGGCGACGGCTGTGCTCATAGCTGTGCTCATACCTGGGCTCATACGGTGCTCAGCTCGACCGGCCGAGCGGCGGCCGCGGCCTCGTCGCCGCGACGTACCGCGTCGTGGTCGTCGGCGCTCGCCGCCCGGTCGCCGTACACGACGGCGTCGAACGTCGCGGCCGCGGTCGCGAGCGACTCGCGCGCGGCCGGCAGCACCCGGCCTCCTTCGGCTGCGAGCTCGTCGGCGGTGCGGCCCGGCCGCGGGTCGAGGACCGCGCGCTCTTCGAGGCCGCGGGCGAGCGCGCGCATCCGCTCGACGACGGCCGTCTTCCAGTCGCCGTCGCCGGCCGCTGCGTCGGCACGCCGGCGGTGCTCGGCCGCGGTCATGGTCGTGTCGGCGAGCACGTCGAGCGACACGTGCGCGCGCCGCGACGTCGGGCCGAGCCGCCAGCGCGCGAACGCGACGAGGGCGACCAGCAAAGCCAGGAAGACGATCGCGCCGGCGCCGCCGCCCGGCGAGTGCGAGGCGGCCGCGTTGAACGCGTTATCGAGTGCGTGCTCGACGGCCTTCACCGCGCGCACCGGCCACGAGTCGTCGTAGCGGTGGTAGACCGCGTGCGACAGCTCCTCGCGCGCGCGGCGGCGTGCGTCGTCGCGGTTGACCGGGTCCATGCCGAGGCCGGCGAGGATCGGGTACGCCGTCACGCGCCGGCCGCGCCGTTCGCCGTCGACGCCTCGGCGTTGGCGGCTTGCAACGCCATGTCGAGGCCCTCCGCGCGCATCCGGCGGTCGATGTAGAGCAGCGCCGAGACACCGCCCTGGAACGGCCGCGCCAGCGTCCCGGCGACGAACCCGCCGAGCGCTCGCATCAGCAGGACGACGAAGGACAGGTTGTCCGACCGGCCGGCGAAGATGTCGCTCAGGCCGCCGCCGAAGATGAGGAACGGCAACGAAAGTATGGTTCCGACGATCGACGCGGTGACCCACGCCAACAGGCTGATCCAGAAGACCCGCCACCACCCGCCATGCGCCAGCTTGCGCGACCGGCGCAGCGCCGCGCGCGCACCTCGCCGTTCGAGAACGACCGCCGCGGGCGCGAGCGACAGCGTCGTCCATGCGTAGATCACCGGCACCACGAGCAGCAGGAAGCCGATGGCCAACAGAGCCGGGCCACCGCTGTTGGAGCCGGTGACCGAGAGCGCGATGCCGGGACCCAACGCGACGGCGACCGTGCCGGCGACGATGAAGGTCACCGCGCCGACGACGCGCAACAACGGCCACGCGACCGGACGCAACCGGTCGCGCGCGACCGTCCACGTGACCCGGCGGCCCATGATCCGCTCGCCGACGACGGCAGCCATGACGCCGGTCAACACGAGCAACGCGATGGATGTGAAGACGGCCGTCGCGATGTAGACCGCGCCGACGCGCGCAGCCGCGTCGCCCGCGTCGCTGACGGTCGACCCGTCGACGTTCGTCGTCGTGGCCGGCCGCAGGACGGTGTAGTTGAGCAGCAGGAAGATCGCCTGGTAGACGAGCATGACGATCGCCGCGTAGCCCAGCGACGCGAGCGGCGCGGTGCGGATGGCCGTGAACGACCCGTCGAGCACCTCGCCGACACCGAGCGGCCGCAGCGGGACGATGCCCGGCCGCGGTGCCTCCGGCCGCGGCGGCGCGCCGTACCCGTACCCGTACGCCGTCGCGCCGTAGCCGTACGGCGGTGCGCCGTACGCCGTACCGGGCGGGGGGACGTACGGCGGGCTCGGGGCCGTCTCGCCGGGTGCGGCCGGCGGGACCGGTCCGGCGCCCTCGGGCGCGCTCCACCCTGTCACCGGGTACCTCCTCTCGCGCGGGCCATCCTGGCAGACGACCGCGCGAAACGCGCGACGGATGCGACGATGGATGCGTGGCCAAAGGACGCGTGCTCGTCGTCGACGACGACCCGGCTCTCGCCGAGATGCTGGGCATCGTCTTGCGCACCGAGGGCTTCGAGCCGTCGTTCGTCGCCGACGGCGACCGCGCGCTGGCCGCGTTCCGGGCGACCAAGCCGGATCTCGTCCTGCTCGACCTGATGCTGCCGGGCACCGACGGCATCGACGTATGCCGGCAGATCCGCGCGGAGAGCGGTACGCCGATCGTCATGCTCACCGCGCGCGGCGACACGGTCGACGTCGTCCTCGGCCTCGAGTCCGGCGCCGACGACTACATCGTCAAGCCGTTCAAGCCGAAGGAGCTCGTCGCGCGGATGCGCGCGCGACTGCGGCGCAACGAGGTCCCGACCAACGAGGTCGTCGAGATCGCCGACCTCGTCATCGACACCGCGGGTCACGTCGTGTCGCGCGACGGCAAGGCGATCAGCCTGACACCGCTGGAGTTCGACCTGCTGACGGCACTCGCCCGCAAGCCCGGCCACGTGTTCACCCGCGAGCACCTGCTCGAGCAGGTGTGGGGCTACCGGCACGCGGCCGACACCCGGCTCGTCAACGTGCACGTGCAGCGGCTGCGGGCGAAGATCGAACGCGACCCCGAGCGCCCCGAGATCGTCGTGACCGTACGGGGGGTCGGCTACAAAGCCGGACCGCCATGATCGGCGAGCTCGGCGCGCGGGTGCTGCACCGCTGGCGGGGATCGCTGCAGACCCGGGTCGCGGTCACGACGTTCCTGCTGTCGGGCCTGGTCGTGCTGCTGCTCGGCATCCTGCTGCTGCAGCAGATCCGCAACGGCGTACTCGACGCGAAGCAACGGTCGTCGCTGTCGCAGCTCGACTTCGGCCTGCAACGCGCGACCGACCAGCTCTCCGCCGTCGAGACCGCGGACGCCGCGAGTGCGAGCCGGACGGCGAGCGTCATCATCAGCGAGCTGCGCGACCGCAGTACGACGTCCGACTCGTACGACGTCCTGCTGCTGGCGACCGACCCGAACGACGAGTCGGAGACGACCGCGAGCGAGTTCCAGCCGGCGACGGTGCCGGCGGCGTTGCGGCAGGCCGTGACCCGGTACAACCGCGAGGCGTGGGCGTACACGGCTCTGTCGCCCGGTCACCGGCCGGTGCTCGTCGTCGGCGGCACAGTCGCGAGCAGCACCGCTGGCTACCAGCTCTACTACCTGTTCCCGCTCGCGCAGGAGCAGCAGACGCTCTACCTCGTCGAGCGGACGATGCTGCTGTCCGGGCTTCTCATCGTGCTGCTGCTCGTCGTGATCACCGCGGTGGTCACGCGCCAGGTCGTCCGCCCGGTGCGGCATGCCGCGGCGACCGCGGAACGGCTTGCGGCCGGTCGGTTGCGCGACCGGATGTACGTCCGCGGCGAGGACGACCTCGCGAGCCTCGCGTCGTCGTTCAACCGGATGGCGGAGACCGTCGAGAAGCAGATCTCGCAGCTGCGCGAGCTGTCGCGCGTGCAACGCCGGTTCGTCGCCGACGTGTCGCACGAGCTGCGCACGCCGATCACGACGATCCGGATGGCCGCCGACGTGCTGCACGAGTCGCGCACCAAGATGACGCCGGAGCTCGCCCGCTCGGCCGAGCTGCTGCAGAACGAGCTCGACCGGTTCGAGGCGTTGCTCGCCGACCTGCTCGAGATCAGCCGGCACGACGCCGGCGCGGTCGTCCTCGACGCCGAGTCGGTCGACCTTCGTTCGCTCGTCAACCGGGCGGCCGCTGCCGCGACGCCGATCGCCGAGCGTCGGGACTGCTCGCTCGTACTCGACCTCCCGGACGAGCCGGTGATCGTCGAGGTCGACGCGCGCCGGATCGACCGCGTGCTGCGCAACCTGCTGGTCAACGCCGTCGAGCACGGCGACGGGCAGCCGGTCGAGGTGTGCCTTCGCGGCGGCGACGGCGGCGTCTGCGTGACCGTGCGCGACCGCGGCCGTGGCCTCCGCCCGGGCGAGACGTCGTTGGTATTCGGTCGTTTCTGGCGGGCCGACCCGGCCCGTGCGCGCACGTCCGGCGGCACCGGGCTCGGGCTGTCGATCGCGCTCGAAGACGCGCGGCTGCACGGCGGGTGGTTGCAGGCGTGGGGCGAGGTCGGCGCGGGCTCGGTGTTCCGGCTGACGTTGCCGTGGCGGGCCGGTGACGACATCGGCGAGCCGCCGCTGTCGCTCGGGCCCGCGGAGCAGGTCGACGTACCGGAGCCGCGGCCGGAGGCGAGCGGTGTCTGACCGGCTCCGGCGCACGCTCGCGCTGCTCGCCGCCGTCGTGGTGACCGGCTGTGGCGGCGTACCCGACGGCGGCGGTGTGCACCTCGGCCGGCAACTACCCGCGGTCGGCGGCGCGGACGACGCGTTCGACTTCGACGTCAAGGCGTTGCCGCCGCCTTGGCGGTCCGGCATGACGCCGGACGAGATCGTCGCCGGCTTCCTGCGCGCCGTCGTCAACGGCGACGGCGACTACGCGATCGCGCGTTCGTACCTCTCGTCCGCCGCGGCCCGCGGCTGGGACCCGACCCGTTCGATCACGATGTACGACGGGATGCACGTCGGACTGTCGGGGACGGGCGCGGTCCGGTTGGTGCGGCTGCGCGCGGTGCGCACCGGTGCGGTCGACGAACGCGGTGACTTCGACCCGACCCGCGGCGCGATCGACACGACGCTTGGTCTCCTCCGCGGCGACGGGCAGTGGCGCATCGACCGGGTGCCGGCCGGCGTACTGCTGTCGACGCTCGACGCGCAGCGATTCGTCCGGCTGGCGCGGGTCTACTACCCGAACCGTTCCGGGTCGGCGCTGGTGCCCGAGCAGACGTTCGTGCGCACGACGCAGGCCGGTTTTGCGACGGCGCTGATGCGCACGTTGCTCGCCGGGCCGGGTCGCTGGCTCGCTCCGGCGGTCAGCCGGGTGGCACCGTCGGGTACGACGCTGATCGGCAACGTCCCCGTGGTCGATGGCGTCGCCGACGTCAACCTGAGCCCGGCCGCGCGGCAGGCGACCCCCGAGCAGATGGCCCGGCTGTCGGCGGCGGTCGTGTGGACCCTGCACCAGGTCCCCGACATCCTGTCGGTGCGGCTGCTCGTCGACGGCGCCTCGTTGTCGCTGCCGGGCGTCGGCGCGACGCAGGCCGTGAGCGCGTGGCCGGCGTACGACCCGGCCGCCGTCGTGTCCGGGCCCTCGCTGTTCGTCGCGGATGGGCAGGTGCACGCCGTCAACGGCTCGGCGGCGACCCTCAGCGGCCGGCGTGACGTCGTCGCGGTCGTCGAGTCGACGACGTCCGACGTCGTCGCGGTCGTCCGCCGCGTGCGCGTCGGCATGGTGCTCGCGACCGGGCCGGTCGGCGGTGCGCTGTTCGACCGGCTGACCGCGCGCACGATGACAGCGCCGACCGTCGATGCAGACGGCGACGTGCTCACGGTCACGACCGGTCCGGCCGGCCGCAAGGTGATGGCGGTGCTGCGGTCCGGCGCGGTCCGGCCGGTGACGGTCGACGGCGGCCTTGCGGTCGGTGCCGTCACGGCGCTGAAGCTGTCGCGGGACGGCGCGCGGGTGGCGGCCGTCACCGGCGGCCGGCTACTCGTCGGCCGGGTGCAGCCCGGCCGGACTGGTCCGGTGCTCGCCGGGTTCCGCAACGTGCTGCCGGCCGCCCCGGACGTACGCGGCGTCTCGTGGCTCGACGCCGGCGACGTGATCGCGACAGTGCGCTCCGGACGCACGACCCGTGGTCTCCTCGCCACGGACGTCGACGGGTACGCCGACCGCTCGGTCAGCATCGACGGCCTGCACGGGCAGCCGGTCGACGTCGCCGCGGCGCCGGGCCGGGCGCTGCTGGTGACGACCGCCGCCGGCACGCTGTGGTCGGAGAGCGGCGGCTGGCACCAGGTGGGCCGCGGGTCGGCGGCGGCATACCCGGGCTGAGTCCACAGGTCGCGGTCGTACGCCGCTGCGTCCACAGGTATGTGTCTTTCGGCGGTGGTCCGCGGGCTGCGGCGGCATCGTCGTAGCCATGCGCGCACTGCTCGACCTGGTGCTGCCGGCTCGTTGCGCCGGCTGCGGAGACCCGGCCGGCCCGGGCTGCCCGGGCTGCCTGCGCGCGCTGTCCGGCCCGGCCCGGTGGACTCGGCCCGACCCGTGCCCCGCCGGCCTGCCTCCGGTTGCGACGGTCGCGGCGTACGGCGGACCGGTGCGCGGCCTGCTCATCGGTTACAAGGAGCACGGCGTCTCCGGCCTCGCTCGCCCGCTCGGCGGGGCCTTGGCCCGTTCGCTGCTGCTGGCGCGGGGTCCGGGCGCCGGGGCCGTCGTCGTCGTGCCGGTGCCGTCGTCGGGGCGGCAGTGCCGCCGGCGCGGCGCCGACGTCGTCGTCGAGATCGCGGCCCGGGCGGTGCGGGAGCTGCGGGCGCTGGGCCACCGGGTTCAGCTCGTGCGCGCGCTGCGGCACGTGCGCGCGGTCGCCGACTCGGCCGGTCTCGGCGCGCACGCCCGGGTGGCCAACGTGGTGGGCGCCCTCGCCGTGCGCCGCGGCGCCGGCCCGCTGGTGGCCGGTCGGACGGTCGTGCTCGTCGACGACCTCGTCACGACGGGGGTCAGTCTCGCCGAGTCGGCGCGGGTGCTGCGCGCGGCGTCGGCGACGGTGCTGGCCGCCGCGACCATCGCGGCGACGACCCGGCGGGCGCACGCGCCGGGCGTTGCGGCGGCGGGGTTGGGCAGTCCGGCTGCACAACAGCGCGGGTGGGGATTACGGTGCTGAGGAGGACAGCCGCCGTCTCGAGGAGGCACCCGAGTGGACATCGTCGTAAAGGGCCGGCACACCGAGGTAGCGGAGAGGTTCCGCGGGCACGCCGAAGAGAAGCTCAGCAAGCTCGCGAAGCTCGATGCGAAGGTCAGCCGCATCGACGTCGAGGTCTGCGAGGAGCACAACCCGCGGCTCGCCGACCAGCGGTCGCGGGTCGAGCTCACCTGCCGCACCCGCGGCCCGGTGGTGCGCGCGGAGGCGGCGGCCGGCGACCCGTACGCCGCGCTCGATCTCGCCTCGGCCCGGCTCGAGGGCCGGTTGCGCAAGGCGGCCGACCGGCGACGCATCCACCACGGCATCCGCACGCCGGTGTCGGTGGCCGCCGCGACGGCGACCCTTGCCGCCCCGTCTCCGTCGGTCAACGGTGACGGGCCGGCCGACGAGGCGGTGGAGGAGGACCCGGGGCTGCTGGTGCGGGAGAAGCAGCACACGGCGCCGCCGATGACGCTCGACCAGGCGCTGCTCGAGATGGAGCTGGTCGGGCACGACTTCTACCTCTTCGTCGACGCCGAGCAGGGCCTGCCCAGCGTCGTCTACCGGCGCCGGGGCTACGACTATGGAGTCATCCGCCTGGTCACGACTGACCTGGACGCGGTGGTGGGCGAATAGCGCGTCTGGCCCGTCCGGCGTGGCTGCGCGTGTCATCATGAGCGCGGCAGGCCCCCAACCGTGGGAGAACGAGTGACCGAGACGCCCGAAAGCGTCGCGCCCAGCGCCGCTGTGAGCGGCGAGCCGATCCGCGTGCTCGTCGTCGACGACCACGCGCTGTTCCGGCGCGGCCTGGAGATGGTCCTCGAGCAGGAGCCCGACATCGACGTCGTCGGCGAGGCCGAAGACGGGGCCGAAGCGGTGCAGAAGACGGTCGAGACGACCCCCGACATCGTGCTGATGGACGTGCGGATGCCGAAGCGGGGCGGCATCGACGCCTGCACGGCGATCAAGGACGCGGTCCCGAGCGTCAAGATCATCATGCTCACGATCAGCGACGAGGAGGCCGACCTCTACGACGCGATCAAGGCCGGCGCGATGGGCTACCTGCTCAAGGAGATCCCGGTCGAAGAGGTCGCCGCGGCGATCCGGGCCGTGCACGGCGGGCAGTCGCTCATCTCGCCGTCGATGGCCTCGAAGCTGCTCAACGAGTTCGCGACGATGATCAAGCGCGGCGACGAGCGGCAGCAGGTGCCGGCGCCGCGGCTCACCGACCGCGAGATGGAGGTGCTGCGGCTGGTCGCCAAAGGCCTCAACAACCGCGACATCGCCAAGCAGTTGTTCATCAGCGAGAACACGGTCAAGAACCACATCCGCAACATCCTGGAGAAGCTCCAGCTGCACTCGCGGATGGAAGCCGTCGTCTACGCGGTACGCGAGAAGCTGCTCGAGATCACCTAGCGAGCGGTTACCGAGCTCGCGGTGGCTCCGGCCGTCTCGCTGGCTGCCTCGCCCGCCGGTCGCCGTCGTCGGCGCCCCGGAGTCCCTGCCGCTGCGTCGAGCAGCCACATCGTCGTGGTCACGGCGTACCCGATGGTCAGCGCGAACGCCGCCGTACCGACGCCGGCCCGCCCGCCGAGCACCAGCCCGGCGACCATAACCGTGAGTTCGAGGCCAAGCCGTACCCAGGCGAGCGGCAGGTCGAACCGGCGGGCCAGGCCGGTCATCCAGCCGTCGCGCGGCCCCGGCCCGAGCGCGGCGGTGAGGTAGAGCGCGCTGCCGATCCCGATCGCGGCGATGCCGGCTACGACGAAGCCGGCCTGCCCGAGCGGGTGGTGCTGGCGCGGCAGCACGTCGAGTACGACGTCGATCGCGACCGCGATGACCACGGCGTTCGCCACGGTCCCCAGCCCCGGTCGCTCGCGCAGCGGAATCCAGCCGAGCAGCACCACGGCGCTGATCACGAGCGTGGCCCCGCCGATCGACAGCGGGCTGTGCCGGCTGACCCCTTCGGCCAGCACCGTCCACGGCGTGTTCCCCCACCGGGATGCGACCAGCAGCGCCTCGCCGGTACCGAAGATCCATAGGCCGACAAGCAGTACGGGCAGCGAGGACGGCCGTGGCCGCCACCGCGACGTTGCCGACCAGGGGAGTGTCGGTACAACGCGGACCGGCCCGCGAGACGACGTCACGATGGGGCCAACCGGCCCGCCCGGCCCGCCATTCCGGCGACCCCTGCGGCGGCACCCGCGCTCCATCGCGCCCGGGCCGGCGACCGCCGCCGGCGCGCACGTCGCACAAGCGCGGGTGGGTGCGCCTCGGCGGGCGACAGCGGGTGCGCCTCGTAGGGCGAACCTGTAACTGGCCGCTGCGCCGCCCGCGGCGCGCACCCCACCCGCGTGCCCATGGCGCCAACGGTGCCGGCGCGTGTGTCGCGCGCGCCACCCGCGTGGCATGCCGCCAACTTGCCGATGCGTCCGTCGCGCGCCGCGTCCACCCGCGCGCGATGCCGCCAACTTGCCGATGCGTCCGTCGCGCGTCGCGTCCACCCGCGTGCGATGCCGCCGACGGGTGCCGATGCGCCCGTCGCGCACGTCACCCATTTGCCGGTGGCGTCACCGTCGCCGCGGCCGGGGTGCGGCGGCAGCGGCAGGCAACGGCGCGAGCCGGCCGTCGCGCGCCACCGCACGCAGTCGCTGCTCGACCGCGGCCCGCTCCGCGCGGGCGACCACGACGAGCAGGTCGTCGCCATGACGCAGCGTCGTACGCCGGTCCGGCACGAAGCCCTCGCCCGCGCGGACCACGAACGCGACCGCCGCCGTCGGCGGCAAGCGCAGCTCCCAGACCTCGACGCCGTGCAGCTTCGACCGGGAGCCGATCGTCACCGTCACGAGGTCGGCGAGCATCCGGTCCAGCGGCGCTGCCTCGACGTCGAGGTCGCGACCGGCGTCGTCGTCGACGAGCCGCAGCCGCCGGGCCGCCGGCGCGAGCAATGGCGACTGCAGCAACGTCAACGCCGCGACGAGCACGAACACGACGTCGAAGAGCCGGCGCGCTCCGCTCACGTGCGCCGACAGCGGAATCGTCGCGAGCACGATCGGCGCCGCGCCGCGCAGCCCGGCGAGCGCGACGAGCACCTGCGGCCTCCAGCCGAACCGGAACCCGACAGTGCTCGCTGCGACCGACAGCGGTCGCGCGACCACGAGCAGGGCCGCCCCGATCGCGAGCGCCGGCAGCAGCGCCGACCCGAGCCGGCTCGGCGTGACCAGCAGCCCGAGCATGACGAACAACCCGATCTGCGCCAACCAAGCGACCCCGTTCGCGAACCCGAGCGTCGCCCGCCGGTGCGGCAGGGTGGCGTTGCCGAGGATGAGCGCGGTCACATAAACCGCGAGGAACCCGCTCGCCGCCGCGCTCGCGGCCGCGGCGTACGACGCGATCGCCACGCCGAGCGTCGCGATCGGGTATAGCCCGACCGCCGGTAGCGCCGCCCGCCGCAGCCCCGAGGCGCCGAGAACCCCGGCCGCGACACCGATGCCGGCCCCGACGGCCAGCTCGTAGCCGACGTGCGCCGCGACATTGCCGGCGCCGGAGTGCCCGGTCGACAACAAGGTCGCGAGGATCACGACGGGGGCGTCGTTCAGCCCGGACTCGGCCTCGAGGACGCCGACGAGCCGCGCCGGCAGCCGCAACGACCGCAGGGTCGCGAACACCGCCGCCGCATCGGTGGACGAGACGACCGCGCCGGCCACGACGGCCGCCCGCCAAGGCAGGCCGAGGACGAGATGGGTGACGGCGGCCATGACGGCGACGCTGACCGCGACCCCGACCGTCGACAGCGCGACGGCCGCCGGCAGTACCGGCCGGATGACCGCCCACTCGGTGGTGAGGCCGCCCTCGGCAACGATCAGGGCAAGCGCGACCAGCCCCATGTTGCGGGCGAGCGCGGGGTCGTCGAACCGTACGCCGATGACGTCCTCGCCCAGCAGGATGCCGAGACCGAGGTACAGCAGCAGGCTGGGCACGCCGAGCCGCGACGACAGCCTGACCCCCGCGACCGCGGCGAGCAGCACCCCGGCGCCCGCCAGCAAGGCGAGGTCGAGGTGCGCCGTCGACATTCGCCGATCATGGCCTGCCACCCGCGCAGCCGGGCCAATCCGGCCCGAGCACGCCTACGATGTGTGCCTTGGCGGTGCGCGACGCCGAGCCGACGAGCAGCCGAGACCGACTAGACGAGCAGGGAGCCAACCGTGGGAGTTCTCGACCGGGTCCTCCGGGCCGGTGAGGGACGCATCCTCCGCCGGCTTTCCGGCATCGCCGACCAGGTCAACCTCATCGAGGAGGACTTCAACGGCCTGACCGACGCCGAGCTGCGCGCGTTCACCGAGGAGCTCAAGCAGCGGTACGCCGACGGGGAGTCGCTCGACGACCTCATGGCCGAGGCATTCGCGGCGGTCCGCGAGGCGGCGACGCGAACGCTCGGCCAGCGGCACTTCGACGTACAGGTCATGGGCGGGGCGGCGTTGCACATGGGCAACATCGCCGAGATGAGGACGGGCGAGGGCAAGACCCTCACCGGCGTGCTGCCGGCGTACCTGAACGCCATCGCGGGCAACGGCGTACACGTCATCACGGTCAACGACTACCTCGCCAAACGCGACGCCGAGTGGATGGGCCGGGTGCACCGGTTCCTCGGGTTGTCGGTCGGCGTGATCCTCTCGGCGATGACCCCGGTCGAGCGGCGGGCCGCGTACGGGTGCGACATCACGTACGGCACGAACAACGAGTTCGGCTTCGACTACCTGCGCGACAACATGGCCTGGGGCGCCGACGAGCTCGTGCAGCGAGGGCACAACTACGCCGTCGTCGACGAGATCGACTCGATCCTCATCGACGAGGCCCGCACGCCGCTCATCATCAGCGGCCCGTCGGACCTGTCGGTGAAGTGGTACGTCGAGTTCGCGCGCATCGCACAGCGGTTGCAGCGCGACGTCGACTACGAGTGCGACGAGGGAAAGCGCACGCTGTCGGTCGGCGAGACCGCCATCGAGCGGGTCGAGGACGTGCTCGGCATCGACAACCTCTACGAGGCGATCAACACCCCGCTCGTCGGCTACCTCAACAATGCGTTGAAAGCCAAGGAGTTGTTCAAGCGGGACAAGGACTACATCGTGCAGAACGGTGAGGTCCTGATCGTCGACGAGTTCACCGGGCGCATCCTGCACGGACGCCGTTACAACGAGGGCATGCACCAGGCGATCGAGGCCAAGGAAGGCGTCGAGATCAAGCAGGAGAATCAGACTCTTGCCACGATCACGCTGCAGAACTACTTCCGGCTCTACGACAAGCTCAGCGGCATGACCGGCACCGCGGCGACGGAGGCCGCGGAGTTCGATCAGGTCTACAAGCTCGGCGTCGTACCGATCCCGACCAACCGGCCGATGGTGCGCTCGGACCAGCCGGACGTCGTGTACAAGACCGAGGACGCGAAGTGGTCGGCGGTCGTCGAGGACATCGCCGAGCGGCACGAGAAGGGCCAGCCGGTCCTCGTCGGCACGACCAGCGTCGAGAAGAGCGAGTTGCTGTCGGGCCTGTTGCTGCGCCGGGGCATCCCGCACGAGGTGCTCAATGCGAAGTACCACGAGCGCGAGGCGCAGATCGTCGCGCAGGCCGGTCGCAAGGGCGCGGTGACGGTCGCCACCAACATGGCCGGCCGCGGCACCGACATCATGCTCGGCGGGAACCCGGAGTTCATGGCGGCGGCCGAGCTCGCCGGGCGCGGGCTGTCGCCGGTGGAGACGCCGGAGGACTACGAGGCGGCGTGGCCGGACGCGCTGGCGAAGGCGAAGTCGTCGGTCGAGGCCGAGCACAACGAGGTCGTCGGCCTCGGCGGGCTCTATGTCCTGGGGACCGAGCGGCACGAGTCGCGCCGGATCGACAACCAGCTCCGCGGCCGCTCCGGCCGGCAGGGCGACCCGGGCGAGTCGCGCTTCTATCTCTCCCTCGGCGACGACCTCATGCGGCTGTTCAACGCGCACATGGTCGAAGCGATCATGGACCGGCTGAACCTGCCGGAGGACGTCCCGATCGAGTCGAAGATGGTCTCGCGGTCGATCCGCTCCGCGCAGACGCAGATCGAGCAGCAGAACTTCGAGATCCGCAAGAACGTCCTGAAGTACGACGAGGTGCTCAACAAGCAGCGCACCGTCATCTACGACGAGCGCCGCCGCGTGCTGCTCGGGGAGGACATCCACGAGCAGGTCCTCAACATGATCGAGGACACCGTCCGCGGGTACGTGCACGTGGCGACCAGCGAGGGGTACGCGGAGGACTGGGACCTCGACACGCTGTGGACCGGGCTCAAGCAGCTCTACCCGCTGAGCCTCACCGTCGACGACCTGCACGAGCGCTCCGGCGGGGGCCTGTCGTCGGAGTACCTGCAAGACGAGCTTGCCGCCGATGCGCTGGGCGCGTACAAGCGGCGCGAGGAGGAGCTCGGCGAGCAGGTGCTGCGCGAGCTGGAGCGGCGGGTCATCCTCTCGGTGCTCGACCGCCGTTGGCGCGAGCACCTCTACGAGATGGACTACCTGCAGGAAGGCATCGGGCTGCGCGGGTACGGCCAGCGCGACCCGCTGGTCGAATACCAGCGCGAGGCGTACGACATGTTCGGCGCGATGATGGACGGGATCAAGGAGGAGTCGGTCGGCTTCCTGTTCAACCTCGAGGTGCAGCTCGACGAGGAGCAGCCACCGGCCCCCGACGCCGCTTTGCTCCCAACCGCGACACCTCCTGCCCTGGCCGACAGCGGCCAGCCCGAAGCGATCCCTGCCGGCGACGGCCCGACTGCCGGCGTGGCCGAGGCTGCTCAGTCTGCCGCCGACGCGTCCGGTGACAACGGCGTCGCGGGGGCGGCGGACGGCAGCGCCCCGGGCGGCCCGCCGCCGATCGGCGTGCCGGGGGCGCCCGTCCCGTCCGGCGCTCCGGCCGCGTTCACGCCGGACGTCGAGAGCCAGCAGGCAGCCACGCCGCCAGCCCCGGCGAGCTCGCCCGACGACGAACGCCAGCGCGTCTCCGACGTACTGGGGCAGGTGCTCGGCCAGCCGAACCGACCGAAGGGGCTGCAGTACTCGGCGCCTACGGTCGACGGCGAAGGCGGCGTGACCCGCTCCGTCGAGTCGGGCTCGACTGCCGGCGGCGGACGCTCGGCCGGCCAGTATGGCAACGTCGCGCGCAACGCGGCCTGCCCGTGCGGCTCCGGGCGGAAGTTCAAGCGCTGCCACGGCGCGCCGGACGCGCGCTAGGACGCCTCCTCGGCACCGCATGTCAGCCCGGGTGCAGTGCGGTGCACTGCCACCGGCCGTCGAGGCCTTCGAGCCGGAACGCGAGAGCGCGCCGGCGCGGCCCCGCGGTGATCACGGCGCATGCTTCGGCCACCCCGTCGGCCGGCTCGCTCACGTGCACCGAGGTCACTCGTGGCCGGGCGGCCAGCGCGCCCGCTGACCCCGCCGCGCCACCGACCGGTCGCCGGGCCATCGCGACCGCGCGGGCCGGTCCACGCCGTACGGAACGCTCGAGCTGGTCGAGCACGTCGAGGGTCGCGTAGCGGCTGAGCTGGGCGGCCGGGCGGTCGCCGGCGAGGATCTCGACGACTGCTTGCGCGAAGCGGTGGGCGAGCGGGACAGGGTCGGGCAGCAATGTCCGCGGGGTCGCCCGGTCCTCCATCTCCTCTTCGAGTGCCGGGGGAGCCAGGCGCAGCGGCACCGACGATGCCGGCGCCGGGAACGCGAGCGCGAGCGCGCCGTCCACCACGAGCGCGGCGGCACCCAGCTCGTCGTCGTAGGGCGGGTCGGTGGGTGGCGCGGGGAGCAGGCGCAGAGTGCGGTCGGTGGGCGGTCCGGCGGTCATGACGGTCTCCTGGTGATGCGGGTCGACGGGTGGAGGGGCGGGTTGAGCAGCGGCACGCGCAGCACCTCGCCGGGATGCAGCAGACCCGGGTCCGGGCCGATGACCGGCCGGTTGTCGGCGTACCAGCGGTGCCAGGCCACCGCGATGTCGGCCGGACGAGGACCGGATCGGCGGGCGGCAAGATCGCGCGCGGCCAGCGACCAGAGGCAGTCGCCGGGGCGGACGCGCACCGTGCGGGGCAGGGGCCGGCGGATCGGGCGTGGCGCCGGGCCCACCGTGGGCTGGCGCGGCGGCGCCCGGCGAGCGACCTGCTGGGCCGGCGGCGACGCCGGGGAGATGCGGGCGGCGATGCCGGCCGCGGCCTCCGTCGGCGCGGTCCAGTCGAACGGGTCGGCGGTAGTCGTACTCGGCGGTGCGGCTGGCGATGGCGACGGGCTCGCGACGGCCGGGCTGGCCGTCAGCACGACTCCGAGTGCCGCGGCAAGAGCGGGACGCCCGGCCGCGGGCAGCAGCCAGAGCAGGGCACGAGCTCTACTTGGTCGGCCCAGGGCGGTGAGCGCCGCGACGCACCCAGCGACGGCGACCGCGTAAGACGTCAGCAGCCACACCGCCCACTGCGCCGCAACGACAAGAGTCGCAGCGTCGGGCGCGATGCCCGGCGTCCTGCCGACCTGCCCGCGGACGCCGGCCAGCACCACCCCGGCCACCGCCGCCACGAGCAAGACGAGCAGCGCCCGGCCGCGTCCTGGCGGGCGACGGACCGAAATCACGCGAGATTCCTTCCTCTCCGTATGTTGGCGTCGTACCGGTTGTATCCGATTCGCGCGTTTGCGGTCAATTGCCTTCGGTTGCTTGTGGATACCGTGACGGGAGCTCGACATTGGGGATGCAGTGGGAGCGGCTGATCGACGAGCTGGAAGCCGACCTCGACGCCGAGGAGCGGCGCGAGCTCGCCGGGGAGGTGGCCGACCGGACCCGCCGGGAGCTCGCCCGCCTGCACCTCGTCGACCGGCTGCGCGCCGCCGCCGGCCGCGACCTCACGCTGGGCCTCGAGGGGTCCAGCCCGGTCCGTGGCCGGGTGCACCGCGTGGGACCGGACTGGCTGCTCATCGACGATGGCGCAGCGGGCGAGCTTCTCGTGCTCGCGGCGGCGACCATGTGGGTAGAGGGGCTGCCACCCCGCGCTGTGGATCCGGCGGCAGTCTCGCCGGTGGATCAACGGCTGGGAGTCGGTTCCGTCCTCCGCGCGACCGCACGGGACCGCCGCGTCGTACACGTGCGCCTGCGCAACGGCACCGACTTCCGCGGGACGGTGAGCCGCGTCGGTGCCGACTTCGTCGACATCGGCCCCGAGCCGCGGTCCGCGCGCGCCGAACGCTGCCTGCCGCTCGCCGCCGTCGCCTCCCTACGGCTCACCTGACCGGGCTCACCTGACCTGGCTCACCCGGCGCTCAGTCGAGGTCGGCCGCGCCGACTTCCGCATCCGTGCGGCCGAACGGATGTTCTTCGACGAACCGTTTCGTCTCGGCGTATGCCCGGGCGATGTACTGCTCGAGTTGTTCGTGCTCCACCCGCCACTGCCCACGGCCGCCCACCTTGATGGCGGGCAGCTCACCGCTGCGCACCAGCGCGTACGCCTGCGCCGCGGAGATATTGAGGATCTCCGCCACGTCGGCGAGTTGGAGAAACCGCGGTCGGTCCATCGGCCCAGAGTCTGGCAGGTCTCGCCGGCCGCGGTCGCGTCGTCCACAGTCGCGTTCTGCGGGCGCGCCGTCCCCAACCGCGACGACGCGAATTGCTCCGCGTACCTACCCAATGGTAGGCAGTCCTGCTCGGGAGACGATCGAACGGACGGGAGGGTAGCGAATGGACGACGGGCGGAGAGCCGATGGCGTGGCGTCGCCGGCGGCGCTGCGACTGGGGTCGCGGCGGTGGCTCGACACGCGCGCGGTGCTCGGGATCGTGCTGCTGCTCGGCTCGATGGTCGGCGGCGCGCGGCTGTTCGCCGCCGCGAGCCGGGAGACGACGGTGTGGGCCGCCGCCCACGACCTCGCGCCGGGCGAGCGGGTGGCGGCCGGCGACCTGACACCGGTGCGGGTCCGCCTCAACGAGGCCGCCGCGGGCTATCTCACCGGCGCCGCGCCGGCCGGATACGTCGTCGTGCGGTTCGTCGCAGCGCGCGAGTTGCTGCCCGCGGCCGCACTCGCGGCGTCGCCGCGGACCGACTCGTCGCGGCTGGTCACCGTGCCTGTGCAGGCCGGGCACCTGCCGCCCGATCTCGCGCCGGGCGACCGCGTCGACGTCTACCTGAGCCCGCGATCCGCCGGTGGGTCAAGCACCAGCGGCCCGGCTCCGCCGTCGCTCGTCCTCGCCGCCGCGGTCGTGCAGGCCCGCCCCAGCGGTGGCCGGACGTTCGGCGCGGACGCCGCGCTGTCGGTCGTTCTCGTCGTACCGGCCGACCGCGTCGCCGACGTCGTGCGGGCCGCGGAGTCCGGTGCGGTCGACCTCGTCGCTGTTCCGGCCGGTGCCGGAGGGGGCACGTGACGCTGTCCGTCATCACCGCGATCGCCGACCCGCGGTGGGAGGCCGACCTGGTCGCCGGGCTGTCCCGCGCCGACGGCGTCGCGGTCGTGCGCCGCTGCGTCGACGTCGCCGACCTGCTCGCGACCGCGAGTGCCGGGATCGCGAGCGCCGTCGTCGCGTCGGCCGACCTGCGCCGGCTCGATCGCGACGTCGTCACGCGGCTCGACCTCATGGGAGTCGCCGTCCTCGCGCTCGTGCGACCCGACGACGCGGAGGCGGAGCAGACGCTGCGCCGCCTCGGTGTCACGCACCTGATCGGGGCCGACGCGCCCACCGAGGAAGTCGTCGTACGGATGCGCGCGGCCGTCGACGCGATGAGTCCCGCGCACGCGCCGGCCACCACCGCACCGTCCGAAGCGCCGCCGGGTGAGCCCGACGATGGCGAGCCCGCGGAGGGTGTCGGCCGGCTGATCGCCGTCTGGGGCCCCGCCGGCGCGCCGGGCCGGACCACCGTCGCGATCGGTCTCGCCGCCGAGCTCGCCGCCGCCGGAGACGAGGTCGTCCTCGTCGATGCGGACGTGTACGGCGGGACCATCGCGCCGGCTCTCGGCGTGCTCGACGACATCGCCGGGTTCGCGTCCGCCTGCCGGCTCGCCAACGCCGGGCGGCTCGACGGGGCCGCGCTCGCCGGGCTGGCGCGCGGGGTCGGCGACCGGCTGCGCGTGCTCACGGGCATCGCGCGGGCCGACCGGTGGGACGAGGTACGGCCGAGCGCCGCGGCGGCCGTCCTCGCGCTGGCGCGGACGGTAAGCGCGTACGTCGTCGTCGACTGCGGCTTCTGCCTGGAGGAGGACGAGGAGCTGGCCTACGACACTGTCGCGCCGCAGCGCAACGGCGCGACCCTCACCGCGCTGCGCGCTGCCGACACGGTCGTCGCCGTCGGGACGGCCGACCCGGTCGGGCTCCAGCGGCTGGTCCGCGGGCTCGCCGAGCTTCGGGAGGCGGCGCCGGGCGCCGAGCCGGTCGTCGTGGTCAACCGGGTCCGCGCCCGCGCGGTGGGGCCCGGCGACCCGTGCGCGCAGGTCGGCGAGGCGCTCCGGCGGTTCGCGTCGGTCACCCCGGATGCGTTCGTGCCGCTCGACCAACCCGCGGTGGACCGGGCCGTCATGCGAGCCCGCACGCTGGTCGAGGCCGCGCCGTCCAGCCCCGCGCGGCACGCGCTGGCCGCGCTAGCCGCTCAGCTACGAGGCGCCGGTGAGCTACGAGGCGCCGGTGCGTTACGAGGCGCCGGTCGGCGACTGGCGGCGGCCCGGCAGCGAGGCCGGTGGCGCCGTGCCTGACGCCGACGCCGCCGCGGACACGGACACGGACCCGCTCAGCGGTCGACGTACTTGCCCAGCTCCTGGCGGGCCACCGACCGGACGTGCACCTCGTCGGGGCCGTCGGCGATGCGCAGGGTGCGCGCGTGCGCCCACATGCTGGCGAGCGGGAAGTCGTCCGACACCCCGCCGGCACCGTGCACCTGGATGGCCCGGTCCAGTACGTCGAGGCACACCCGCGGCGCGATCACCTTGATCGCGGCGATCTCGGAGCGGGCGCCCTTCGCGCCGACACTGTCGATCAGCCAAGCGGTGTAGAGCGTGTAGAGGCGCGCCTGGTCGATCGCCATCCGCGACTCGGCGATCTGCTGGCGGACGACGCCTTGCTCGGCGAGGGTGCGGCCGAACGCGGTCCGCGACAGCGCCCGGCGGCACATCAGCTCGAGCGCGCGCTCGGCCACGCCGATCGCCCGCATGCAGTGGTGGATCCGGCCGGGGCCGAGCCGCGCCTGCGCGATCGCGAAGCCGCCGCCCTCCTCGCCAATGAGGTTGGTCACCGGCACCCGCACGTCGTCGAACGTGATCTCGCAGTGACCGTGCTGGTCGACGTACCCGAAGACCGGCAGGTTGCGCAGGATGGTGACGCCGGGCGTGTCGACCGGGACGAGGATCTGCGACTGCTGGCGGTGTGCCGGGGCGGCCGCGTCGGTCTTGCCCATGAGGATGAAGAACGCGCACCGCTCGTCCGCCGCGCCGCTGATCCACCACTTGCGGCCGTTGATCACGTAGTGGTCGCCGTCGCGGGTGATCTCGGTGGAGATGTTCGTCGCGTCCGAGGAGGCCACGGCCGGCTCGGTCATCGCGAATGCGGAGCGGATCTCGCCGTCCATGAGCGGCCGGAGCCAGCGCTCCTTCTGTTCCGGCGTGCCGAACATGTGCAGCACTTCCATGTTCCCGGTGTCCGGCGCGGCGCAGTTGGTCGCCTCCGGAGCCAGGTGCGCGGAGCGGCCCATGATCTCGGCCAGGTGGGCGTAGTCGACGTTCGACAGCCCGGAGACGTCCGGCAGGAAGAGGTTCCACAGCCCGCGGCTCTTCGCCTCGACCTTCAGGTCCTCGACGACCGCCGGCACCCGGTGCGGTTGGCCGTCAACGAACAGCGCGCGGCGCTGCTCCTCGTAGACCTTCTCCGCCGGATACACATGGCTGTCCATGAAGTCTTCGAGCCGCTTGGCATAGTCCTGCGCGGCGGGGGACAGAGCAAAATCCACGGAAGCCCTCCTGTGGTGGCGCGTCCCCGGACAGTATCGTCGCCGCCCGTGACGATCCTCGGCAGCGGCGACCTCGCCCCCCGACGCCGCGGCCGCCGCCGCAGGACAAAGACGCCGTACGTCGTCGCCGTCTTGGTGCTCGCCGCAGCCGCCGCCGGCGGCTGGTTCGGCTGGCGGGCCTGGCACGGCGGCAAGAGCGGCGCGCCGGCCCGGCCGCTCGCCGTGTGCGCGACCCCGTCGTCGTCGCCCTCGCCGGCCGCGGCGAAGACCGTCAAGGTCGCCGTACTCAACGGCACCGCGCGGGTCGGGCTCGCGCACACGGTCGCGGGCCAGCTCACGCTGCGCGGGTTCGCCGTCGTCAAGGTCGGCAACGGCCCCTCGACCACCGGCCCGCCGCGGGTGGTCTACGCCCCGGGCGAGACCGGTCTCGCGCTGACCCTCGCCGAGCAGGTGGCCGGCGCCCAGATCGAAGAGCTGTCCACGCAGACCCCGGGCACGGTCCAGCTCGACATCAGCAGCGGGTTCCGGCGGCTCGCCACCCCGGCCGAGGCCGCCGCCGCGAAAGCTCGCGACCTCGGGCTCGCGGCGCCGTCGCCGGCGGTGTGCACGACGCCGCGCGGATAGCCCGCTGGCAGCGCGCGGATAACATCGGCAGCGATGACCGAATCCCGCTCGGAACACGGCGCGGCGGGCGTGAGCGCGCTCGTCGTCGACTACGGCGGCGTGCTCACCAGCCCGCTCGACGAGGCGATGCGCGCCTGGTGCGACGGCGACGGCATCGACAACGAGCACTTCCGCACGCTGATGACGACCTGGCTGCGCGACACCGACCCGGGCGCGAACCCGGCCTACCGGCTCGAGCGCGGCGAGCTCACCGCAGCGGAGTTCGAGCGGCTGCTGGCCGCCGAGCTGCGCAGCGTCGACGGCCGGCCGCTGACCGCCGACGGGATGCTCCGGCGGATGTTCGCCGGCTTCCAGGCCGCGCCCGCCATGGTTGACGTCGTACGGCGCATCCGCGCCGCGGGTCACCCGACCGCCCTGCTGTCCAACTCGTGGGGCCTCGACTACGACCGCACCGACTGGGACGCGTTGTTCGACGTCACAGTCATCTCCGGGGAGGTCGGCCTGCGCAAGCCGGAGCGGGAGATCTACCTGCTCACCGCCGAGCGGCTCGGCGTCGCGCCGGCCGACTGCGTGTTCGTCGACGATCTCGGCCCGAACGTCCGCGCCGCCGAGCAGGTCGGCATGACCGGCATCCGGCACGTCGACCCCGCTCAGACCGTCGCCGAGCTCGCGGCCCACTTCCGGCTCGACCTGGCGGCCGTGTGAGCGACCGGCTCTCCGCGCTCGACGTCTCGTTCCTCTACCTCGAGACGCCGACGACGCCGATGCACGTCGGCGGGGTCGCGATCTTCGCCCCGCCGCAGAGCAGCGAGCCGTTCGACTACGACGCGCTATGCGACCTCGTCGCCCACCGGATCGCCGCCGTACCCCGCTACCGGCAGGTCGTCCGCTGGGTGCCCGGCCACCTCGCCAACCCGGTATGGGTCGACGACGAGGACTTCGACATCTCCTACCACGTACGGCGCAGCGCGCTGCCGCGGCCGGGGAGCGCGGACCAGCTGCGCGAGCTGGTCGGCCGGGTGCAGTCCCGCCAGCTCGACCGCAACCGCCCGCTCTGGGAGATCTACCTCGTGGAGGGCCTCGCCGACGGCAGGTTCGCCATCATCACGAAGACCCACCACGCGATGGTCGACGGTGTCAGTGCCGTCGACGTCGGCGCGCTGATCCTCGACGACTCGCCGGCTCCGCCCGACGACCTGCCGAGCGACAGCTGGCTGCCCGGCCCCGCGCCGAGCGGCCTGTCGCTCGTCGCCGACGCCATCGTCGACAACCTGCGCCGGCCGAGCCAGGTCGTCGAGACACTGCGTACCGGCGTCACCGACGCCCGGGCGACCGCCGAGCGAGCGCTCGGTACGGCGGCCGGCGTGCTCGCGACCGTCCGTACCTCGCTGCGCCCCGCCCCGGCCTCGGCGCTGAACGCGACGGTCGGCGAGCAGCGGCGCTACGGCATGGCGGCCACCGCGCTCGACGACTACAAGCGGGTGCGCAAGGCGCACGGCGGGACGGTCAACGACGTCGTCCTCGCCACCGTCGCCGGCGCGCTGCGCACCTGGCTGCTGACCCGCGGCGAGTCGGTCACCCCGGCCACCACGGTCCGCGCGATGGTCCCCGTCAGCGTCCGCACCGGCGAGCAGACCGGGACGCTGGGCAACCGGGTCTCCGCGATCTTCGTCGACCTGCCGGTCGGCGAGGCCAGCCCGCTGGTCCGCCTGCACCGGGTCTCGTACGCGATGAAGGCGCACAAGGACTCCGGCCAGTCCGTCGGCGCGGACGCTTTGATCTCGTTGTCCGGGTTTGCCCCGCCGACGATCCACGCCGCCGCGGCGAGGCTGGGCGCGCGGATGACCCGGCGGCTGTTCAATGTCGTCGTCACGAACGTGCCCGGCCCGCAGTTCGCGCTGTACGCGGCCGGGGCACAGATGCTGGAGTGCTACCCCGTCGTACCGCTCGCGAAGGAGCAAGCTGTGACCGTAGGGCTGACGTCGTACAACGGCGGGGTGTACTACGGGCTGAACGCCGACCGTGACGCCATGCCGGACGTCGACGTGATCGCGTTGTGCATAGAGGAGTCGCTCGGCGAGCTCGTGGAGACGGTCCGATGAGCAAGGCGGTACGGCCCGAAAGTCTGCGGCGCGGCCTCGTCCTCGGCGGCGGCGGCGTGCTCGGGGCGAGCTGGATGATCGGCGCGCTCGCCGCACTCGAGGACACCTGCGGCTGGGACCCGCGCGAGGCCGAGGTGCTCGTCGGCACGTCGGCCGGGTCGGTCCTGTCCGGGCTGCTCGGCTGCGGCGTCGCGGTCGACACGCTGGTCAACCACCAGCGCGGCATCCCGGCGCCCGGCGACCCGGCCGTCGACTTCGACCCCGACAACGCCAGCGGCGGCCCGCTGCCGCCGCGGCCGAAGCTGGGCATCGGGTCGACCGCGCTGCTCGCCCACGCGGTCCGCCACCCGCGCCGGCTCCCGCCGCTCGCGATCCTCTCCGGCCTGGCGCCGCAGGGCCGCGGCCAGCTCGACGCGGTCGGCGCCCTGATCGAGGCCGGGGTGGAGGCGGCGGAGAGCGCGGACGGCTGGGCGCCGCACCCGGCGACTTGGATCGTGACGATGGACTACGACACCGGCCGGCGGGTGCCGTTCGGCCGGGTCGGCGCGCCGCCCGCGCGGCTGCGCGACGCGGTCATGGCCTCGTGCGCCATCCCCGGCTGGTACGCGCCGGTCACGATCGACGGCCGCCGCTACGTCGACGGCGGCACCTGCTCGCCGACGTCGCTCGACCTGCTGGCCGGCCGCGGACTAGACGAGGTCGTCGTACTCGCGCCGATGGTCTCGTTCGAGTTCGACGAGCCGCCGTCGCTGGTCGGCCGGGTGGAGCGGCGGTTCCGCCGGGCGATGACCAAGCGGGTGCTGCGCGAGGCGGCGAAGGTACGGCGGCACGGCACCGCGGTCACGATCCTCGGCCCCGGCCGCGAGGACCTCGAGGCGATCGGGGTCAACCTGATGGACCCGCGCCGGCGGCTGCGCGTGCTCGACACCTCGCTGCGCACGTCCGCGGCGGCGCTGCGGGCCGGCGACGCCACCCTGCCCGCCGCGTAGCCCGGTGCGCGTCTACCTCCCGGCGACGCTGCCGCTGCTGCGCGCCTGGCTCGACGCCGGGCGGGCGCCGGGCGGCACCGCGTACGCCGTCACGCCCGCGCTGCGCGAGTGGTACCGCGAGGGCGACGAGGAGGAGATGGAGTACGTCGCCCAGCAGGCCGCCGGGCGCGGGTCGCTCGCGTTGCTCGCCGCCGAGCCGATGGTGCCGCGGCGGCGCGTCGTACTCGCGGTCGACGTGCCCGACGCCGACGTCGCGGTGCTCGGGTCGCCGCGGGCGGCGGTCGCGGTCGGCGTACCGGTCGAGACGTCGCGGTGGGCTTCGGCGCTGGTCGACGACGAAGACGCCGACGGCGTCGTGTCGGTCGCGGCGTCCGCGCTGGCCCGGGCCGACCACGGCGACGAGGACGCGAAGTTCGCGGTCGACGAGGCGGACGCGTACGAGCTGGCCTGGTACGCCGTCCAAGAAATCCACAGCCTCGTCGGCTAGCTGCCCTGTCCACAACCCGCCATCGGCGGCGCTCACCATGGCGAGTTTTCGACAACGTGTTCGACATGGGAAGCGGGAAGCAGCAGTACCGCGAGGTCGTAGCCTGGCTGCGGGCACGCTCGTGGACGGTCGACGAGGATCGGACGGGTTATCCGCGGGCGCGGTGCCCGTGCGGCCGCCACCAGAAGACGATCCACCGGACGCCGTCGAACCCGCTGTACTTCCAGCAACTCAAGAACCGCATCAGAATGATGGAACGCGAGTGTCGCGAGAAGGGAGAACGCGAGTGACGACCTTCGCCGTGACGCTCGGTTTGATCGTCAAGGGCCCGGACGACGTACGACGAAGCCACTTCGAGCGGGTGACCGACAGGTACGCCACGCTGGAGGCGGCCGACGCCCACCTGCTCGACTGCTCGTGGGGCTACAGCGACCACGGCGGGCACGCCACCGTCGACATCGACCTGACCGTCGACGCCGACGACGAGACGGCGGCGTACGAGCTGGCGAGCGCCAGTGTGCGGTCGGCGATCCACGACGCTCACGGGGCGACGCCGGGCTGGGGCGAGCGGGCATCGGACCCGGCGGCGGTCGTCTACCGCCTGACCGACGAGAGCGTCGCGCTGCTTCCCGCTCGGACTTCGGCCCGCTAGTCGGCCGCACCCGCCGGGCAGTGGCACGATGGGGGCGTGCTTGACGCCGTCACCGCCGTACCCCCGCCGGTCAACGAGCCGGTGCGCTCCTACGCTCCCGGAAGCAAGGAGCGGGCCAGCCTCGAGCAGCGGCTGAAGGAGCTCGCCGCCGAGGCGATCGACCTGCCGCTGACCATCGGCGGCGAGCGGCGGGCCGGCGGCGGCGAGCAGGTCGCCGTCGTGCAGCCGCACCGGCACGCGAGCGTGCTCGGCTACACCTGGAACGCCTCGGCCACCGACGTCCAGGCCGCGGTGGACGCGGCGCTCGCGGCCGGCCCGGCCTGGCGGGCGCTGCCGTTCGACGAGCGCGCGGCGGTCTTCCTGCGCGCGGCCGACCTGCTGGCCGGCCCGTGGCGGGACACGATCAACGCCTCGACGATGCTCGGCCAGTCGAAGACCTGCTACCAGGCCGAGATCGACGCGGCCTGCGAGCTGGCCGACTTCTGGCGGTTCAACGTGCACTTCGCCCGCCAGATC
>JAVEEI010000099.1 GCA_030840525.1 Frankiaceae bacterium | reverse complement strand
CCGTCATGCCGGTACGCGCGGCCAGCTGCTCGATCGTCAGCAGGTCGGCGTCGGCCACAACGACAGCCTAAGGAGAGAGGTCCGTGACCGATGGGGGCAACTCCACCGGCCACGGACTTCTCTCCCGCGGCTTCGGGTCAGACGTGACCCATCGCCTGGAAGTCGTAGACCCCCAGGAGGCTGGTGAGGATGTAGGCGTTCGTGACGTTCTGGCTGTTGATCACGAGGGCCTTGTCCCACGTCATCGGGACGAGGGTCGCGTCGACCTCCATCAGCCGGTGGTCGACCTGGCCCCAGATCTGCGCGGCCTTGTCGGCGTCGGTGGTGCCGACCGCCTTGTCGATCATCCGGTTGATCTCGGCGTCGTTGATCTCCGAGTAGTTGGAGTTGCCCTGGGCGAGGATCTTCCGGCCGTCGATGAGCGACGAGAAGAACCCGTAACCGGTCGGCCAGTCGGCCCCCCAGCCCGCGATCATCAGGCCGAAGTCGCGGTGCCGGTTGACCGACGGCGAGCCGATGAACTGGCTGTAGTACGTCGCGTTGTCGCCGAGGTCGATGGTCACGTTGATGCCGACCCGGCGCAGCGACGACTGCACCGCGGTCGCCATGTTCTTGCCCTTGGTGGTGTTCGCAGACGCTAGGTGCGTGCTGAAGCCGATGGGGTGGCCGCACAACGCGAGCTCCTGCTTGGCCTTCGTGACGTCGCCCTGCCCGTTGTTGTCCGGGTAGAGGTCGAAGCGGGTGAAGCCCTTGACCGCGGGGTTGAGCATCGACGTCGCGATGTCGCCGCCGCCGATCGGGCCACCGCGCGCGGTCTGCCAGTCGACCTTGCTGACCGCGTACTGCACGGCGCGCCGGCAGTGCACGTTGTCGAACGGCGCGACGTGCGTCTCCATCGCGAGGTAGCGGGTCGCGCCCGTGATCGGGTTGTCCGCACGGGCCTTGAGCGCCGGGTTGGTGAGGATCTTCGCCTGCGTCGAGGTCTGTACGCCGACTCCGTTGATGTCGACGTCGGCGATGTTGGTGATCAGCCGGTTGTCGACGTCGACGTCGTTCGCGTCAACGGTGAACACGATCTTGTCCGGCAGCGCTTTGCGGAACGGGTCGCTCGACGCCTGCCAGTACGTGTTGCGTACGAGGGTCAGGCTCTTACCCGGCGTGTAGGTGCCGAACTTGTACGGGCCGTCGGAGATCGGGTGGAAGTTGTAGTGCGCGCCGCCCTTGGAGCTTTGGTCGTACGCGATCGGCACCGGCGTCGTGTCCGGCAGCGCCATAATGTAGTTCCAGTCGCCGACGACGGTGTTCAGGTGGAACACGATCGTGTTGTCGTCCGGCGTGTCGATCGTCGACAGGCCGAGGTGGTTCGGGTCCGTGTCGGCGTACGGGCCCTTGTAGGTGTCGCAGCCGCCGCTCGCGTTCGCGCCACCGGGGCAGAGGAACGTGATGTCGTACGTCGGTCCGCCGTTGATGACGCTCTGCGCGAAGACGCGCTCGATCGCGTACTTCACGTTCTTCGACGTGATCGG
The DNA here is from genome assembly GCA_030840525.1 of Frankiaceae bacterium. GTDB lineage: Bacteria > Actinomycetota > Actinomycetes > JAFAQI01 > JAFAQI01 > BP-197. The sequence goes on along the minus strand of JAVEEI010000099.1, from coordinate 9,357 downwards.
CGAGCCGTCCTCGAACTTCAGGCCGGGGCGCAGCTTGTAGGTCCAGACCTTGCCGTCCGGGCTGGTGCCGACGGTGGACGCGAGGTCGGGTACGACGTCGAGGCTGCCGCTGCCCGGTGACGCCTTGTACGCCATGAGGCCGCGGGAGATGAGCCGCTGCATGTCCCAGCAGTGGCCGTAGTAGGTGCGGCCGGGATCCCAGTAGTCGCAGTCGCCGTCCGCGATCAGGTTGAGCGTGCCGCCGGCTTTCGTCGACGGGTTGCGTACGCCGGTCGTGCCGGCGTTGAACACGTTGTCGGCCTTGGGTGTCGGCGGCGGGCCGCCGCTGGTGCTGCCGCCGCAGCCGGCCGCGAGCAGGCCGACCGCCGCGGCCGCGGTGATGACTCGTTTCATGATCGCCCCATTCATCGGGTTGGGCCCTCTCGTCGTGCGCAACGTCGCAAGAAACGCGCGCAGCGCGGTTGCGCCGGCGATGTCTCGCCGGTGCCTTCTCACGTGATCGTTGCCACAGCCGAGCCTTGGTGCGAGGTGCGCGCCGGCTCGGGCGATCGGCGTGAACCGTAGGCAGCAGTACGACGGCGGCGAAAGGGGGGTGGCCCACATTGACGGTCGAATCGTGACCGCGAATACCGAATCGTGACGTGCGCGTGATCGGCCGTGACCTGGCGGTGTTCTTCTCGCGACGTTCGCGCTGTCAGTTTCGGCGTGGGACGCCGGTGCGGCAGGCCGCGATGGCTTCGTCCAGCAGATGTGGCCGTGGTTCGTTCGTCGATTGCCAGTCTTGCGCCTTCAACTCGACGAGCAGCGGAAGCAATCGCTTGTCGGCGAGGTAGGCAGCGGCCTCGACGTACAGGTTCCCGACGTTCGGGTCCTTGAGTGCGTTCAACAGGACGGCGGCAGTTCTCGGGTCGCGACGACGAGCAAGTGCCACAGTCGCTTCGCCGGCTGTGTTCTGTCGGCCGTCAGTCAACTTTCGCGCCAGGGCCTCGCGTACCTCAGGCGTGTCGATGTCCACCTGCACGCCTAAGGCGAAGGTCGCCCAGTCGCGTACCTCGTCGTCCGGGTCGTCCAACATCTGCTGAAGCAGCGCTGCGACCTCGCGCTGGCCGGCTTCGTCGTCGACGCATGTGAGTGGGAGCCCGGCGGCCGCGAGGACGCGGACGGAGGCGTCGTCGTCGGACGTGAGCTGCGCGAGCCCAGGTCGGACGCGCTGGTCCGCATGGCCGCTGAGTGCCCTGGCGAGTGCGCGGCGAACGGTCACGCGCGGGTCGGCAACGGCGATCGGGATAGCTACCAACAGCGGTGCGAACGCCGCTGGGTGGTCCAGTGCCAGTACGCCGAGGAGGTTCAAGCCTGCCCGCTTGGTCACGGCGTCCGGAGACTCGACCCACTTCGCCGCCTGGTCGATGACGCGGTGGATTCCGAGCTCGCGGGGAAGGGCCTGGATGACGTTGCGGTCGACCGACCCGAACCGTCGCGGATCCAGCTTCGCTGCCCGCGTCCGGCTCATGCACCCATCATCCGGGTGTCGGCAACGTCCTTGTGAGACGAGGCAAGTTGCGCACGTGGCTCCCGCGTCAGCGGTCCGAGAACGGCCCCCGGAAATGCACAGTAACGGCACCTAGCCGCCGGCAAGTTCAGCTCTCATCGCCTCCTTGCATGCATCCGGCAGCGGCGAGAACTCCGTCAAGACGTCGGCCCGTCCCTGGTCGGCCGAGCGCACCGCGCCGCTTCACCGTCCATAGCCGCGGACAGCAGCCCCGTACTTGGGGACACGCCACGGCTTGCTCGTCGAAAACCGAGGGGGTCGGAACTTTCCCGCTGACTTGGCCGACTACCTCAGACGGAGGCCGACCCCGCGACGAGGAGGGCGACGTGAGTCGAAGGCAGCGGGTCACTCGACGTGCGGTCATCGCGGCGACTGTCGGGGTGCTGTTCGCCGCGTCCGCACCCGCATGGGCGCACGTGACGGTGCACTCCGACGACGCCACCCGGGGCGCGATCGATGTCGCGGTGACGTTCCGTACACCGAACGAGCAGGACAAGGCCTCGACGGTGAAGTTGGAGGTGTTCTTCCCGCCGGCGACGCCGCTGCTCGGTGTCCTCGTCCAGCCGCATCCCGGCTGGACTGCCGTCGCCACGAACGCCAAGCTGGCGACGCCGGTGAAGACCGACGACGGCACGATCACCGAAGCCGTGTCGAAGGTCACGTGGACTGCCGACTCGACCGCCGACGGGCTGCATCCCGGCCAATCCGGCGACTTCGTCGTCACCGCCGGCCAGTTGCCCGACGCGCCGTCGCTGACGTTCAAAGCGTTGCAGACCTACAGCAACGGCAATGTCGTGCGATGGATCGAGGTCGCCGCCCCGGGCGCGCCCGCGCCGGATCACCCGGCTCCGGTCCTGGACCTCGCGCCGGCCGCGTCCGCGTCGCCGTCCGCGTCGCCGTCCGCAGCAGCGACCTCGACGCCGACGCCGACGGCAAGCGCGCAGCCGGTGGCGACGACGTCGACGTCGAGTTCGGACGGCCTCGGTCGCGGCCTCGCCATCGCCGCGCTGGCTGCGGCGGTGCTCGCGTTGCTCGCGGCGTTGCGCCCCCGGCGTCGCTGACACCCCGGCGCCGCTGAGCCCCCGCCGTGGCCGAGCCCCGGTCAGGCCGGGATTGCTTCGGCGGCGTCGGGCGAGCCCGGTTCAGGCGCCTCGCTGCGGCGGTGCGGGATGAGCGCCGCGATGCCGGCGACGACGAGGACGAGTCCCAGCGGTACCTCGACCGCCGTACAGGCCCGCTGCACCGACAGCGACCAGGCGTACGGCGCGGTCGAGTGAGTGAGAACGCCTAGCTCGGCGAGGCCGCCGACGATGAGCATCCAGCCGGCGACCGCGATGAGCAGTTGCCAGCCCAGCCGCGTGCCGCGCGCGACAAATCCCACCGTGACCAGCGCGAGGATCCACACCACGTCGACGATCGGGAACACGCCGAAGGCGCCGAGCACCGATGTTCGTGCGCGATCGGCGGCGACACCCAACGTGTTGACCACGTCGGCCGCGGTCAGCACCACCAACAACGCAGCGGCAACACGCCGATAGCGCCAGACCAACGCGCCGGCGGCGACGAGCAGGACGAGCATCACCGCGTCGTACGGCAGCCCGCTCGGTCCCGGAATCCAGTCGAGCGTTCCGGTCACGGTGACCGGTTGCCCGGCGAGCAGCATGTCGACGTGCCAGGTAACGATGTGATGGCGCTGTCCGGGCTGCGCGGCTACCGGCGGTGGAAGCGTGGTGCTGTTCCAGTGGATGCGATGGTCGTGCCAGACCGCGATCGTGCCGTTGGCGATGTGTTTCCACTCGACGCCTTTGTTGTCGGCCGTCGACGGCACGGTCGACGTCCCGAACCGGGTCTGGTTGAGGTACGTCGCCGTCGAACGCAGGTTCTCCTCAACGCCACCGGACGAGCTGATCCGTAGGTACGGTTCGCCGGAGTAGCCGAGGACGATGAGCTCCTTGCCGGCGTCGTTCGCGACTTCAAGCTTGTTGCCGTTCTCCACGACTTTGGCGCTAAGGCCCGCAACTTTTGGCGAGATTCCGGTCACGTGGCTTTCGTAGTTGGTGGCGCCGGCACCGCCGACGGTGTGCGCGAATGCCGGCGTCGTGGACACGGTGAGCAGCGTCGCCGACAGTCCGAGGACCGTCGCCAGCCGCCGGGCGAGGTTGCTCATCGGGTCTCCTTCCGCCGGTCGGTCGCGACCGCCAGTGCGGCGTGCAGGTCGTCGCGAGCTCGCGCGACCCGCGACCGGACGGTGCCGAGCGGGCAGCCGAGTAGGTGCGCGGTCTCGGCGTAGGACAGCCCGAGCACCTGCGTCAGCACGAACGGTTCGCGGCGCTCCAGCGGGAGCCGGCGGATCAGGTCACGGATCTCTGCCGCGCCGCTGTGGCCGGCGCTGCCCGGGTGTTCGTCGGGCAGTGGCAACGTCGGGAGCCGGCGCGACCGGCGGCGCAGCTCGTCCGCGGCAACCCGACGAGCGATGGCGAGCAGCCAGGTCCGCACCGAGGCGTCGCCGCGGAACGCGCCGACCGCGCGCAGAGCGCGCAGGTAGGTCTCCTGTGCCAAGTCCTCGGCGGTCGCCGGATCGACGAGGTGCGCGAGGAACCGCCACAAGTCTGGCTGGGTTGCGGTGACGAACGCCTCGATCGCAGCGGGGTCGCCGCGGCGGACCGGTTCGATCAACCGCTCGGCCTCCGCGAAGGTCACGTCACGACGATACGGAGTAATGAGCCCACCAGTTCGGGTGGTCGGCGCCGGGAACTTGCCCGCGAAACGCAACGACTATCTAGGTATGGAGTGTGTCCTCGCCCGCGAGGCGCTGTCGGCCCAGATCGACGGAGAGCCGCCGCCGGTCGACCTCGATGCCGTCCGCGCGCACCTAGACGAATGCGTCGATTGCCAACGTTGGCTGGCCGTCGCGCACGAGGTGACCCGCGCGGTGCGGGTCGGTCAGCCGTTGCCACCGCAAGGGTTGCCCGAACGCGTCGCCGCCGCGTGGGCCGCCCGCCCGTCCGCGCCGGCGCGGCCCGGCGTCCGGCTCGCCCTCACCCTTGTCGCGGTTGCCCAAGTCGCGCTCGCCGGGCCGGTGCTGCTGTTCGGCCACGACCATTCCGCGCCACTGCACGTCGCGCACGAACTCGGCTCACTCGACCTCGCGCTCGCCGTCGGCTTCCTGGTCGCGGCCCTGCGGCCGTCCCGTGCGCTCGGCATGCTTCCGATCGCCGGCTGCGCCGCCATCCTGCTCGCGGCGACCGCCGGCCTGGACCTGTCGACCGGCCAGACCGACGTGCTCGACGAGGCACCGCATCTGCTCGACGTGGCGGGCTTTCTGCTGCTGCGGCATCTCGCGGCTGCACCGCCGCCGGACATCAGCGTGCCGTGGCGTCGGTTGCGATCGGCGACCTGGCACATCCCGCGACCGCGCCTCGTCTGGCACCGAAGCCAGCTAGCTCCGGTGCTGTCGTCACTGCTGTCCCCGCGCCTGTCCCCGCGCCTGTCCCCGCGCCGGATAATCGCGGCCGCCGGGATCGCAATGGTCGTGGTCGTCGCGGTTGCGCTCCCTGCGTCGGCGCACGCCGTTCTCGAGGACACGACACCAGCGGCCGGCGCCGTAGTGGCGACTGCGCCGACCCAAGTCACGCTGCACTTCGGCGAGCCGGTCGAGATCACCCCGTCCGACATCCGCGTGTACGACGACCACCTGCGGCGTGTCGACTCCGCCGACGCCGGTCACCTCACCGGCCGCGGCGACACCGTCGGCGTCCATCTGCACTCGGGCCTCGCGAACGGCACGTACACCGTCACCTACCGGGTGATCTCGGCGGACTCCCATCCGGTCGCAGGCGGGTTCACCTTCTCGATCGGTGCGCCGAGCAAAGTGAACGGCACTCCAAGCGGGCTAGGCGGTGGCAGCAAACCGATCGGCATCGCACTCGGGACGGCGCGGTTCGTCAGCTACGCCGGCATGGCGGTCGGCGTCGGATCGTTGCTGTTCTTCATCATCTGGCCCGCCGGACGCCGCGATCGCGCCGCGCGCCGGCTGGCTCGTACCGGCCTCGTCGTCTTCACGGTCGGCACCGTCGCCGCGTTCTTCCTCGACGTTCCCTACGCCGCTGGCGAGGGCGTCAGCGCGATGTTCGACAGCACGACGATGAGCACCATCGCCAACTCGCACTACGGCGTCGCGCTCATTCTGCGCTTCGTCGACCTCGTCGTCGTCCTCGCGCTGCTTCCCGCCGTACTGCGGCTCCGCAACCGCTCCTACGCGCTCGCCGTCGCCGCCATCGCGCTGTCGATCGCGTACAGCTTCCCGCACGCCGGCCACTCGGCCGTGCACACCAACCACGGCCTCACCGTGGCCAGCGATCTCACCCATGTCCTGGCGGCGACGGCCTGGCTCGGAGGCCTGACGATGCTGCTCGCCGTGATGCTGCGCGAAAGGCACGAGGACCTGCCGATCGTCGTGCCGCGGTTCTCCGCGGTCGCGCTCACCAGCGTCGTCCTGCTGATCGGAACCGGCAGCTACCAAGCCTGGCGCAACGTCGGCTACTGGCCCGCATTCACCTCGACCACCTACGGCAAACTCGTGCTCGCGAAGATCGCCGCGTTGACGGTGCTCGTCGGCCTCGGTTACCTCGCCCGTCGCTTCGTCACGACGTATTACCCGCGCCGCACCTGGCGGGCACCGGCGGCGGTCTCGGACGGACCGGGCACGTTGGCGACCTACGCGGCGCCGCGTACGGCGAGCCGTGGTGACGTCGCCGTTCTGCGCCGGGGACTGCTCGCCGAACTCGGCATAGGCGTCGTCGTCCTGGCACTCACCGCCATCCTCGTCGACACCGTCCAGGGTTCCGTTGCGTACGCGGCTCCCGTCTCCCGGACCGTCGTCACGTCGTCGCTACGCCTCGACGTCGAAGTCGACCCCGCAAAGACCGGTCCCGCGATCATCCATCTGTACGCATACACCCCGGTCGGGCAAATCCAGAACCTCCAAAAGGTGACGGGAGCACTCACGCTCCCCGCGCGCCAGGTCGGCCCGCTTCCGGTCCCGTTCACCATCGCCGGCCCCGGACACGCGCTCGCGTCGGTCACCCTCGCCGCACCCGGTCAATGGCGCCTGGTCATGACCGTGCAGACCTCGCCGATCGATGCCACCACCGTCGCCGTGACGATTCCAGTCCGCTGAGCGCCACTCGATGTCGGCACTCACGCGCTCGTTGACGGTGGTCGTACTCACCGTCGTATTGGTCGGCGGGTTCGCGCCCGCCGCGAGCGCGCACTCGGTCAACAGCGGTCCGCAGCCCAGCAACTACCGCAGTGTCCTCACCTCCGTCACGCCGGTGACCGACGGCATACGAATCCAGTTGCTCGACAACGGACTGCACGTGCAGGTCACCGTCACCGCCCGCCACGTCGTGACCGTGCTCGGGTACAGCGGCGAGCCCTACCTTCAGGTGGACGGCAGCGGCGCGGCCGTGAACACCAACGCCCCGGACTACTACCTCAACCGAAACGCCAACCTCGGCAGCGTGCCCTCATCGCTCGCGTCAAACGCCGCGCCGCACTGGCACACGCTCGGGTCCGCGCCACAGGTCATCTGGCACGACCACCGCACCCACTTCATGGGATACACGCCCCCACCCGCCGTCGCCGCAGCACCCGATCACGCACACCCCGTCGCCAACTGGGCCTTACACCTCGTCGTCGACGGCCACCCGGTCATCGCTAACGGAACGCTCACCTGGATTCCCGGACCGTCACCGGCACTGCCGCTGACCGCAGCCATCCTCGGCGCCGCCGCCATCACCGCAGGCATCGCGGCGACGCGACGCCGGTGGTGGCTGGCACTCACGATGGTCGCGACCACATCGTGGGCGGTCGAGCTCACCCGCGCTGCCGCGCTCGTCGGCGGTCGCTCGGGACCGGTCACCACCCGCCTTGGCGCCTTAGCCGGCCACGGCGCGCTTCTCCTCGCACTGACCGTGACCTTCGGCGTGCTAATTCGGGGCGCGCTCCGTCGACGGCTATGGGCCGCAGGACTCGCTGCCTTCTTCGGCGTGATCACGCTGTTGTCGCTCGACCTTCCCGGACTCAGCGTGCTGTGGCGCTCACAGATGCTCACCAGCGTTTCCCCGCCGGCGTTCCGGGCGCTCACCGCAACCGCACTCGCCAGCTCGCTCGCCGTCTCGATCGGCGGCGCGCTGCAACTGCGCCGCCTCGAACCACTGCCATCCCGCCAACCCACCACCGCGAGAGTCGAGGAACCCGTCTGATGCACGTGCGTGCCGCACTGTCATGTGTCGCCGTCGCCTGCGCCATGTCTGGGTGCGCGACCGACCCGCCGGCGCCAAATTCCTCGTCAACACCGCCCGCGACCGCTCAGCCCGGCACGGACGGCGTCCAGCACGTCACGATCGACGGCACCGACGCGCTCACCTTCACCCCCAACGTCATCGACGCACACGTCGGCACCATCGCGATCACCATGAAAGTCACCGGCACAACACCGCACACCCTGACCTTCGACGACCTGCGCCTGGGCACTGGATACGTCGCCGGGCACGCGAGCAAGACGCTGATCGTGCACGTAACCAAATCCGGCACCTACAGCTTCGACTGCGACTACCACCCCTACATGACCGGCACGCTCGTCGTGACGTAGCGGGACCTGACCACTTCGTGACCACCGCGTGATCACAACGCGGACCGCGGACCAGTCGATCCGCGCTCTCCTCGCAAGCGGACGCGCAAGATGCAGGTCGGCGGAGGGCGTGGGATTCGAACCCACGATGACGCTTCCGCGCCATAGCGGTTTTCAAGTTGAAAGATCAACATCCGAGTAGGTCCCGGGCAGTTGGTGACACACCGCCTGACCTGCGGTTTTACGAAATCGGCTGTGGTCGCGTCCAGTCCCGTCCGGATGCTTCCGGGGCCAGTTGTGACCGCGCTCTGCTGGTCGTACGGGTTCCATCGAACGGTCGGCGCTCAGCAAGCCGTATGCTACGTATGTAAGGGAGGCCAACATGTCTAAGAATCCCGCAGGCCCTTCTCGAAGCGACGACCCCGAGGCTTTCCTAGGCTCCGGCGCTATCGAAAAGGGCATGGTGCTCGACGGTGCATCCTCGATCGAGCCGGTCGACGTCCCGCCATCCGGTGTTCCCCAGATTCAGCCAACCCCTATCACCGACCAGGTGAGCGAGCCAGCGGACGAGTGACAGCGGCGTGCCTCCTAGTTCGGTTGCAGCGGTCGTTGCATTCCTACTGATCGTCGCGCCGGGCGTCGCGTACGAACTCTGCCGCCTGCGTCGCCGACCGCCACGCCAGGAATCGGCGTTCGTTGAGGCCAGTCGAGTGCTTCTCGGTGGCGTGCTTGTCGCGACAGTGACCCTTGTCATTATGGCCGCCGGTCGTGCCGCTCAGTCAGATCTCATTACGCCGGCAAAGCAGCTACTTGATAACGCCAACCGCTATGCGGCAACACACCCCGGCCATGTCCTGTCGAGTGTCGTCGCTTATCTGGTAATCGCCGTGACCATTGCTGCTGCCGCCGCCGAAGCGCCTGGACCGGGCTCGCGCGAGCTGGAGATCGTCCCTGACGGCGCGTGGTTCCTCGTCCTATCGCGATTCGCGCCCACGGGCACGTACGCACAGGTAGCGGTAACGACTGCAGACGGGCGCGGATATGTAGGGAAGAAGCTCTACTTCGGCTCCGAACTCCGGCATGACGATCGAGAGCTGGTCTTGGAACAGCCGATCGACATCATCCAGCCGGGACAGACTGAGCCGGCACGGTTGCCCTCGAGTTGGCACCGGCT
>JAVEEI010000220.1 GCA_030840525.1 Frankiaceae bacterium | reverse complement strand
ACGCACAGCATCTACCGCGTGTCCTACGACGGTTCGACCGCCACCGTGCTGGCGAACGACCCGGTCCTCAACGCGACGTTCGTCACCTCCGCCGGCAGCTACCTGTATGCGTCGTCTACCAACGGCGCGGTCCGGCGCTACGCCAAGGCCGACGGGACCTGGCGTGACATCGCCGGCGCCGGTACCCAGGGTTCCGCCGATGGCGTCGGAACGGACGCCTGGTTCGCCAACGGTGTCCACGACATCGCGAGCGACGGAACCAACCTCTACGTCGTCGACGGCGGCTTCCGGCTGCGCAAGATGACCACGGCGAACCCGCTGCCGAGCAGCCAGCCGGCTTCTGCCAACACGGCGACCCCAATCTCGGCCGGCGTCGTGTCCACCATCGCCGGGTCAGGCACGTCGACGAGCGCCGCGGGAACCGGAACCGGCGCATCGTTCGCGAACGCCCGCGGCGTCACCGTCGTCGGTGGGTTCGCGTACATCGCCGACGAGGACGCGATCAGCAAGGTCCAGCTCTCCACCGGCGTCACGACCATTCTGGCCGGCCTGCCCGGGACGCGTGGCTGCACCGACGCGCCAACCGGCACCACGGCGCGGTTCCAGGGTGTCGCCGACATGGCCACCGACGGCTACTACGCCTACACCCTCGACAACGTGTGCGGGCTCCGCCGCATCTCGTTGACCACCGGGGCGACGCAAACACTCGTCACCGCGCAGAGCCTCAACGTCCAGTGCTGCAACTTCCTGAACGGGATAACCGTCGGTGCCGACGACAACCTGTACTTCACCTACAAGAACTCGGTGTGGCGCTACGTCCTCTCGACGGGTGTTCTGACGAACCTTCACACGTTCCCGATCGGCGCGTTCTCCAACAACTCCGGGGACGCGTACGGGATCACGTCCGATGCCAACTGGATCTACGTCGAGGTTCAGCGGGTCGACTACACGACGGCACAGCAGTGTTGCGTGGTCCGGACCAACAACATCTACCGCCTTAGCTATGACATGAGCAGCATCTCCGTGCGCGCGACCGACCCGAACATGGGCCTCGGTCCGATCGAGTCCGCCGGCAGCTACCTCTACACGCGGGACCAGTTCAACTCCGGCGGCGGTCACGTCCTGGTCGCGTACTCCAAGGCGAACGGGGCGGTGACGCGCATCGCGGGGGGCAACGCCACGGGCACCACCGACGGTCTCGTCGGCTCGGCGACGTTTAGCACCCTGTACGACCTCGCGTCGAATGGCACGAACCTGTACGTCATCGACGGCAACAAGCTCCGCGTCATCTCGCAATCGACGTTCTATGCGGCTGGCGGCGCGGCGTTCGGCGACGACCCGAACGCCGACTTCCAGCAGGACGTCAACCCCGGTCTCGGCTCTTTCGTGACTTCGGCGACCGATGCCTCGGTGGCGAGTGTCGGGCCCTCACTCGGTGTCAGCCGGACCTACAACTCGGCCGACCCAAACGACGTCGGCATGGGCGTCGGCTGGAGCAACAACCTGCAGATGCGCTGGGCCACCGACGTCGACGGCGACATCACGATCCAGTACCCGGACGGACGGCGCGAGACCGAGACGAAGACCGTGGTGAACGGCAACACGATCTACGTCCCGCCGCCGGGCTACGCAGCCACGCTGGTCACCGACAACAACGGCGGCTGGGTGCTGACCGAAACCGACGGCACGGTCTACCGCTTGGCGGCGAACGGCACCCTGACGTCCGTCACCGACAATGCCGGACTCACCGAGAGCTACAGCTACAACGGCGATGGGACCCTCGCCCAGACCACGTCGGCCAGCGGGCGGCACCTGACCTTCACGTGGTCCGGCGGCCACGTCACCTCGGTCGCGACGGACCCTGTCAACGGCGCGCCGCTCACGTGGACCTACAGCTACACCAGCAACTTGCTCACCAAGGTGTGCGACCCGCGGGGAACAGGGGCCGACCACTGCACGACCTACACGTACACGAGCGGCCTGATCACGAAGGTCACGAAGCCGCGCGGCACGACGTCGGCAACCGTTGGCTACAACCCGGACGGCACCGTGCAGTTCCGCGAGGACGGTCTTGGCGACTTCACCTTCTTCACCGACCCGACCGTGCAGCAGCCGATCATCACCGACCCGAGCGGCCACCAGACATCGCAGGTGGTCGACAGCAGCGATCGGGTCACCAGCGAGACCGATGCAGCCGGCGGGACGACCAGCTACGGGTATGACGGCAACGGCTTCCGCAACGCGACGACCGATGCGAACAGCCACACGACCAGCGCCGTGTTCGACGCGATGGGCAACGAGACTTCGAGCACGGACGCGAACGGCCATACCGCGCACCAGACGTTCGACTCGAACAACGATGTGCTGTCGAGTTGTGACGAGCGGTCGGCCTCGCTCACGGACACGACGTACTGCACGCGATACACGTACGACAGCCATCGGAACAAGCTCAGCGAGACCAAGCCGCCGACATCTGGCTTCCCGAGCGGCGCGACCCGCACGTGGACCTATGCGACGGGGGCTGAGGCCGCGGTCGGCGGCGGCACTGTCCCCGCAGGGATGATGCTCACCTCGAGCGACTTCCGCGGCAACGTGACGACGTACAAGTACGACTCGGCCGGCGACCTCGTCGAGACCGACACGCCGCTCGGCCTGCGCACCGTCGACTCGTACGACACGCTCGGGCGCAAGACCAGCGAGACGGTGTACAGCGACACCTTCCCGAACGGTGTGACGACGACCTGGACGTACGACGGGCTCGACTCGGTGTTGACCGAGACGGACCCCGCCGTCACGAACACCATCACTGGCGTCACACATCAGCAGCAGACGACCAACGCTTACGACGGCGACGAGAATCTGACATCGGTCACCGTCGCGGATCTGACCGGCGGCGACCCGTCGCGGACGACGAGCTACGTCTACGACAGCCTCGACCGTCAAGTCTCGTCGATCGACGCGCAAACGGGCCAAGCGCTCCATCGCACCTTCGACGCCAACGGCAACGTGGCGGCCGTAACGGACCAGCTCGGTCGGGAGACCGTGACGACGTACGACAATGCGAACCGGCCGACGAAGGTCACGGAGCTAGCCGTCGTCACCGATCCCGTGGGGGGGTCGACGCCGCGGGACATTGTCACGAAGACGATGGTCTACGACGCAGCGGGCCAGCTGACGTCGGAGACCGACGCCCTCGGCCGCACGACGACCTACACCTACGACAACAGCGGTCGCCCGCTCACCACCACGCTGACCGGTTATCACAACCGGGACGGCAGCACGCGATCGATCGTCACAGACAGCAAGTTCTACGACGCGGCCGGCAACGTAGTGGACGAATACACCGGCAACGGGTTACGGCACGTCCACAACGTCTACGACGCGGCTGGCCGGCTCGCCTCAAGCGTCCTCGACCCTGGCGGTCTGAACCGCACGACGAACTACACCTACGACGCCGACGACCACGTGCTCGCGCATACGCTCACCGACGGGACCCGCAGCGAGACGACCAACTTTACCTACGACGCCAACGGCGACAAGCTGTCGGAAAGCGTCAACACGGGCTCGCAGACGTTGACGACGAGCTACGGCTACGACGAGCGCGGCATCGTCGTCAGCCAGACGGACCCGCGTGGCAACCTGCCTGGTGCCGACCCGGCGGCGTACACGACGACGACGGCGAGCGATGAGCTCGGCCGAACCGTCACGGTTACGGGTCCGCCGGTGCCGGTCGAGTCAAACGGCAACCAGCCGGCGATGGTGCGGCCGGTGACCCGGACGGGTTACGACACGTTCGGAAACGCGACCCAGAGCGAGGACGCGAACGGCAACGTCACGACGACCGACTACGACAAGATCAACCGGCGCACCCAGGTGTACTACCCGGATTACACAACGCCGGGTGGGACGACCCTGCACCCGACCGAGTCGTGGACGTATGACGACGTCGGCAACCAGCTCAGCCACACTGACCGGCGCGGCCAGACGTCAACGTACGTGTACGACAGCCTGAACCGAGTCGTCGCTGCGTACGATCCGCTGCTCGCTGGTCAGAGCAGCGCTGGGGTGACGCGGACGACCTATGACGACGTCGGCAACAAATTGACGGTGACGAACCAGAACGGCGCGGTCACCGAGTCCACGTATGACGATCTCAACCGCGTGCGCACGCAGACCCAGGACGTCCGGCAGCCCGACTCGAGCGTCGTGCACGAGACTACGACGTACGACTATGACGACCAGGCCGACCAGACGTATGTGCAAGACCCGAGTGGAAATGTATCGACCGCGACGTTCGATGCGGCCGGCGACCAACTCACGAGCACCGATGCCGCGAATGACGCGACGACGAACATCTTCGACGTCGCCGGCCGGCAGATTGGAAGCACCGACCCCGTTGGCCGCTCGTGGACCAAGGCCTACGACCTCGCCGGCCGGCTGGTGACGTTCAAGCATTTCGACCGCACCGGCACGATGCTGACGACCGTCAGCTACGGCTATGACGCGGCCGGCAATGGGACGAGCATCACGTCCGCGAACGGCGATACGACGACCGAAACGTACGACGCGGCGAACCACCTCACCTCGGTTACGCGGCCGGTGGCAGTGGGCGTGACGATGACGACAACCGCGGGCTACGACCCCGCCGGCAACATGACCCGGATAACCGACGGCAACGGCAACACGACAATCGACACCTATACCTCGTGGAACACCCTCGCCTCGACGATCGAACCGGCGACGACCGCCCAGCCGAACGGCGCGGACCGCACCTGGACCACCACGTATGACGCCGGCGGCTTGGCCGTCGGGGCGGCCGAACCGGGTGGCGTCGCTGTCACTCGGACCTACGACAACCTCGGTCGGCTTACCAGCGAGACGGCCTCAGGCGGAGACACGACATCCGCGGCGCGCGCGTTCGGCTACGACCTCGCCGGACAGCGGACCAGCCTGTCCACACCGACCGGCACCGACACCTACACCTACGACGACCGCGGGCTCCCGTTGACAGCGAACGGGCCGTCGGGCACGGCGACGTTCGCCTACAACGCCGACGGGCTGCCTACGCAACGCACCGACAGCGCCGGGACGGTCGCGGTGACCTACAACAACCGCAACCTGCCTGCGACGATTCACGACACACTCAGCCAGACCACACGCACCTACGGCTACAACGGCGACGGCCAGCCGACGATCATTGCGATCAGCGGCTCCGGCGGCGCGACATCAACGCGCACCCTGGGCTACGACGATCTTGGCCACGTAACGAGCGACCAACTCACCAACCAAAGCGGCACCGTAACAGCGAGTTATGGGTACGCCTACGACGCGGATGGCAACGTCATCTCGCAAACCGTCAACCTGCCGAACAACCCGGCGGATGGAACACACTCGTACAGCTACGACAACGCAGACCGCCTGACGAGTTGGACAACACCCGGCGGAACCGCCACGACCTACGGTTGGGACAACGCCGGCAACCGCACCCAGGCGGGTAGTGCCACATACACGTACGACCAGCGCAACGAACTCGCCAGCGGGCCACAAGGCGCGTACGCGTGGGACGCCGAGGGCAACCTGACGAGCATCACGTCCGGTAGCGGCGTCGCGACGAGCTACACGTACGACGGCTTCAACCGAGTCTCGAGCGCAACGCAAAGCGGGCAGTCCGCTACCTACGCCTACGACAGCCTTGACCGACTGGTCCGCAGCAACAACGCGGCCTTGACCTACGCCGGGTTCTCGATCAAGCCCGTGAGCAACGGCAGCCAACTTTATGCGCGCGGCAGCGACGACGGACTGCTTGCGCTCAGCGACGGATCCACGACCTCGCTTGCAGTAAGCAACCAGCACCATGACCTCACCTATCTCGCAGCGGCGGATGGCTCCGTTGGTGCGAACCAGTTCTTCGACCCGTTCGGCACCGTGG
>JAVEEI010000087.1 GCA_030840525.1 Frankiaceae bacterium | reverse complement strand
TGCGATGTATCGGATTGATACATCGCACGCGACCCTACCCGGTAGATGGACGGCAGGCAAACTCGAGCCGACATAGGCGTGTCAGCGGCCGGATCGTCGGCGTAGGGTGTCCGCCATGTCGCGCCGATCGGCAGCGGGCTCGGCCCGCCGGTTGACAGCGGGGGCCGCCCTCGACCCCTCCGCGCGCGGCGTCGTGGACTACGCGCTCGCCAAGCGCGCGGCGTTGTTCGACCTCGCGGCCGGCCGCACCCGCCGGGCCGACGTGTGCGACGCGCAGACTTACTTGCTGCGGGCCGCGCGCTACCACGGCGAGCCGCTCGACCGGCCCTGCCCGGTCTGCCGCCATGACGGAATGACGTCGGTCACCTACACCTACGGCGACTGCTTCCGGGCCGACGTCAACGGCCGGGCCCGCCGTACCGTCGAGCTGGGCCCGCTCGCCCGCGAGTACGCCGAGTTCTCGGTGTACGTCGTCGAGGTGTGCGCGGAGTGTCGCTGGAACCATCTCGTCGCGTCGTACGTGCTCGGCACCGGCGAACCGGCCCGCCGCCGCGCGCGCTCCTGACGACCCGGGCGTTTGCCGCGGGCACTCCGCAGGGGACAGTGGTCTCGTGACGTCGACGTTCCTTCGTTACGCGCCGACGCCCCGGCAGATGTTGTGGGGGATCCTCGGCGCGTTCGTCCTGATGGTCGTGCTGGTCTCGGTCGCGTACGCGCTGACGACGATCCCGAACCCGAACCAGACCGCGACCAACCAGCAGAACTTCTTCCTCTACAGCGACGGCAAGATCATGGCGCACGGCGGCCAGGTCAACCGGGTCAGCGTCAGCCTCGACCAGGTGCCGAAGCCGGTGCAGCAGGCCGTGCTCTCAGCGGAGGACCGCAGCTTCGAGTCGGAGCCCGGCATCTCGCCGACCGGCATCCTGCGCGCGTTCCTCACCGACCTGCGCGGTGGCGACATCCAGCAGGGCGGGTCGACGATCACCCAGCAGTACGTGAAGAACGCCTACCTGTCGCAGCAGCGCACTTTTACCAGGAAAATCAAAGAAATCTTCATCTCGCTCAAGCTGTCCAACACGAAATCCAAGAACGAGATCCTGCAGGACTACCTCAACACCATCTACTTCGGCCGCAACGCCTACGGCATCGCCGCCGCGTCCGAGGCCTACTTCGGCAAGCGGGTGTCGCGGCTCAACGCCGCCGAGGGCGCGGTGCTCGCCGCGGTCATCCGGGCGCCGAGCTACTACGACCCCTCGACCAACCGTGCGGCCGCGGTCGCGCGCTGGCACTACGTCATCAACGGGATGGTGAAGCAGGGCTGGCTGCCTGCCGACCAGGCAGCCAACGCGCAGTTCCCGACGGTGCTCAAGCCCGGCCAGAACGGGTCGAGCAGCAACGGCGACTGTGTCGGTCCGACCGGCTTCATCTGCCAGGCGGTGAAGCTCGACCTGCTCAAGCACGGCTTCAGCGAGGACCGCCTCGCCGCCGGCGGCTACCGCGTCTTCACCACGATCGACCAGAACGCGCAGAAGGCGGCCGTCGACGCGGAGAAGGCCAACGACGGCGGCTTCCGCGTAACCGGGCCGGACAAGGGGCGCGAGAGCGCTCTGGTCTCGGTGCAGCCGGGTGACGGCGCGATCCGCGCGCTGTACGGCGGGGCGCAGTTCTGTCCCGCGAAGCAGCGGCCGGACTCGTGCACCGACCTCACCGGCGTGTCCAACAACTTCGCCCGCTCGCCCGGGTCGTCGTTCAAGCCGTACACGCTGATCGCCGCGCTGCAACAGGGGATCAGCCTCGACAGCCGGTTCCCTGGCCCGGCGCACATCGACTTCCCGGGCACCGGCGGCAAGGGCATCAGCAACTCGCAGAACGAGACCTGCCTGCCCGAGTGCACCCTGACCCAGGCGCTGGCCAAGTCGATCAACACGATCTTCGTGCCGCTCGCCGACAAGGTCGGGCCGGACAAGGTCGCGGCGGTCGCCCACGACGCGGGCGTCGACAAGAAGCACAAGCTGACCGAGGTGCCGACGATCACCCTCGGTACGTCCGACGTCTCGCCGCTCGACCAGGCCGTGGGCTACGCGACGATCGCCGCGCAGGGCATCGAGGCGCGGCCGTACCTCGTCGCGAAGGTCGTCAACGCCGACGGGCACGTCGTCTACCAGGCGAAGAAGGAGACGCACCGCGCGTTCCCGGCCGACGTCATGGCCGACACGACGTACGCGATGACGCAGGTGCTCGGGCCGAGCGGGACTGCCGCGGGCCACGGCCTGCCCGGCCGGCCCGCCGCCGGCAAGACCGGCACCAACGGTGGCGCGGTCGGCAACTTCGACGCGTGGTTCATCGGCTTCACCCCGCAGCTGTCGACCGCGGTCTGGTACGGCAACACCGACCGCAACAAGCAGGTCACCTCGGGCGGCACCCCGGTGTACGGCGGCGGCCTGCCGGCCAACACCTGGCAGCAGATGATGACCGGCGCGCTCGCTGGCAAGCCGGTCGAGAACTTCCCGCCGCCGGCCCACGTCGGTCACTCGATCAACCCGTCGCCGACGGCGACCGCGACCACGGCGAGCCCGTCGGCGACGCCGAGCAGCACCCCGACGCAGGTGCCGGTGACGCCGACCGTCCAGCCGACGCAGACCTTGCCGCCGGTCGTCTCGCCGACGCCGTCGGCGACCCCGTCGAGCAGCCCGAGCGGCGGCGGTGGCGGTGGAGCCCAGAGCAGCCCGAGCCCGCCGTAAGGCGACGGGTAGCGGCGCTCGCGCCTGCCACCTTCCGCACGACCTGACGGCCGTGCGGTCGTCGTAGTGACTTCGAGTCATTCCACGGAAAGACCGTGACGGACGCCCCGGTCGCCGGTTGCATAGCGGCAACAGTCCGACCGGGAGGCGTGATGAATCGCCGACGTTACGTGATGCTTGCACTGCCCGTTGTCGTGGGGGCTACGGGTTCGCTCGCAGCGGCGTCGGCGGACGGCGAGCAACCGCCTGCGCTCGCGCAGGCCGTGACCGAGGAGAAAGCCCCGCCGAACCAGGACAGGCTGTTGTCGGACGTGGATCGTGCTGAAACGCTGGCTGGCTCTTCGCTCGGCGGCGTCAGCATTGACCTGCCGACCAACGTCGTGAACGTCTACCTAGTGCCAGGCCCGGACGACACGTCGCTGAGAGCAACCATCGATGACGTCGATCCTGGCGTCTTCCAGTTCTATCCGGCGAAGCAGAACCGATCGACGATGCTGTCGCTGCAAGCAAAGATCACCGCGGCGCGGTCGTCCTTGGAAACCTCACAGGTGCATCTCACGTCGATCACTCCCAATCTCGACGGCACGCTGCAAGTTGGATTCAGCGGCGACCCTTCGCCACTGAGGTCCGCACTTGACTCCATCAGCGATGGCATGGCCACCGCGTCCATCGACTCGGGCGACGGGACGCCTCTTTCGTCTCGTGCGATTGATGTCGCGCCGTGGAATGCTGGCGACTTCATTCACATCGGAACGGGGCCCACGACGGCCTACTGCACATCCGGCGTACCGACGCACACAGCATCGTCGGGTCATCGGTACTTCATCACCGCCGCGCACTGCTGGGATGAGCCCACCACCAACGCGAACAACGTCTACAACGGCTATATCGATGCCAACGGCAATAGTCACAGCGGAGCGGCGGGGGTGATGGGAGTTCTGAGCCTCAAGGACGTCAGTATCACCAACCCTGGCGCCACCCTCACCAACCCGACGACAGATTCCGCCATCGTCGATGCACAGACCAACGGTAGTAGCAATCTCGTCTTCAACGGCGCGTGGAATGGAACCAGCAAGACAACGATCCTCGGGACGCGCGAGGACGTCGTCGGCGCACAGGTCTGCAACGGAGGTGCCTACAGCGGCGAGACATGCGGTTTGACCATCCAGTACGCCGGAAAGACGCGCTGCTTAACAAACGGCGGGTGCCTGTTTCCGACTGGCGAGGTTTGGGACACGAGCGCGAACACGTCGGCGGCGGGGGAAGGCGATAGCGGTGGACCCGTATACAGCTACTCCGGCTCGTCCGTCTATATGCAGGGAATGGTCAGCTTCGGCGGCGATACCACCGCCGTCCCATGTCCGTCGAGCAACCTGAACCCGCCCGGCCGGGTGTGTTACCACGTCCTTTATTACACCGAGATCGGCGCGATCCTGACGAGATACGGGCAGGTCATCAATACCAACTAACTCACGGTCGAACAGGTCGCCGAGTTAAGCGCCGCGCATTCTCGTGGACAATGGCTGCAACGATTCGGCTGAGTTGCGAGTCTAGGAAGTTATGCCGTCCGATCCGGTCACGCTCGCATATGAGCAATTCGTGCGTGCCCGCGGGCCAGCTCTGCTCAGATTCGCGTACCTGTTGACGGGCGACTACTCCGTTGCCGAGGACCTCACTCAAGACTGCCTGACTTCGGCGTACTGGCGGTGGCCGACGTTGGCGGATCCCGAGGCATACCTGCGTCGGGCAATCACCAACGGGGTTCGGTCCCGGTTTCGTCGGCTCGGACTGCATCGGCGGTGGGAACGGCTTCAACCCCCGTCGACCTCGGCTGATCCGGCCGAGATTGTCACGGAGTCCGACGCCCTCTGGGCGGCGATACGCCGACTTCGGCCCCAGCATCGTTCGGTGCTGGTGCTGCGCTATTACGAAGACCTAAGTGACTCCGACATCGCACAAATCTTGGGTTGTTCCGAATCGACCGTGCGGACCTGGGCCAGGCGTGGGCTTTCGCGCCTGCGAGAGGTGCACGCACAGACCGAGCCTGAAGCGGAAGTAGGACGCCATGCCGGCACCAGACCTTGAACGCGCCGTAGCAGCGGAACTCCATCGCCGGGCAGGGGAGTGGGACCCCGATGTCCGACCGCTGCTGGGTTTGCCGGCTGCCGTCCCGGTGCGTCGGGCGGCTGCGCGATCGCTGGTCGTCGTGGCTGCCGCGCTCGGCGTCCTGCTCCTCGTGGTGGGTGCCGCGGTCCTCGCGTCCGGCCGAATCTCGGCTCGTGGCGGCGCGAAGCCCGCGACCGGACACCCCGCCGCGATCCACGCTTCCGACGAGCGCATCGTCAGCTTCCACAGCCTGGAGCTGAGGGTCCCGGCGCAGTGGCCCGACAACGCGACGACCTGCGGCACGCCCACGACGAGCACCGTCGTGCTCCTGGACGTCCCCGTCCCCCTCTGCCTGATTCAACCGCCCAAGAAACCGATGACCGTGGTGTATCTCGGGTCCATCGACGACGGGCTCGGGCTTCGCTGGACAACCGTCGCGACGAGCTCTCGAACCCTCGATGGGCATGAGGCCCGGTGGGGGTACGGCGTGCTGCCAGTGCTCGGCAAGCGCGCGTCAGTCCTCGTCGTACCGGATGCGGACGCGGTTATCGCCGTGACAGCGCCGAGCGAGGTCGCAGGTGAGCGCATTCTCAGCTCGGCGCACGTGGTGAGTACGGCCGACGACGGCTGCGCGACCCGAGTCTCGTTCGCTGGTGCCAGCACCCGCGGGGACCCGAACGCCGCTCCCTCCAGGCCACTCGTCCCGCCCGGCGCGACCCGCGCCGCGGTGTGCAGCTACGACGCAGGCTGGCTCTTCCAAGGCGCGTCCGTCAGCGGCCAGAAGCTCGCCGTACTTACCCAACGGCTCGACGAGCTTCCGGCAGGCATCACCTCGTCCGGCCCGTCCGCCGAAAGCAACGAGGCGTGTCAGCAAGATGCCCGGCGCGGCTACGTGCTGACTTTCCTCTACCAGCACGCCGAAAAGCGGACGCTCACCGTGCGGGTCGGGGGTTGCTCCGCCCTGGGCGTCAACGACGGCCACGAACAGTTCAAGTTGAGTGCCTCGTTGGTGGACCTGCTCCTTTCGATCGCGTCGTACAACGGGCCCCTACCGGATGCACGGACCTTGGGGTAGGCGCCGGGATCGGGCTGGGGTACGGCACGATTCCGTTCGTGAGTACGGCGACGCAAACCCGGCCGGGGGACGACCCGTTCGTCGCCGGGCTGTCGCGCTACGTCGGCGGGCTGCGCGGCCGCTATGCGCGGGCCGGCTCGTCGCGCTGGTGGACGCCGGTGCGGGTGCTGCTGGTCCTCACCGTGCTGACGTCGCTCGCCGGGTTCCTGCAGAAGGCGCCGTGCCGCACCCACCCGTGGACGGGCGAGTACCAGTACACGCGGGTCTGTTACACCGACGTCTACGCGCTCTACTTCGCCGAGGGCCTCGGTGGCGACCCGGCGACCGGCAGCCGCCTCGGCGTGCCCTACCGCGACCACCCGGTCGAGTATCCCGCCGTCATCGGCGGGCTGATGTGGGCCGCGGCGGGGATCGCCAACGCCGTACTTCCCGACGACCCGAAGGTCGCCAACGGCCAGGTCGTCAGCGACAACCGCGGCAAGACGTTCTTCGACGTCACCGCGCTGATGCTCGCGCTGTGCGCGCTGCTCGTGACGTGGTCGGTCGCGCGGCTGGCCGGCGCGCAGCGCGTGTGGGACGCCGCGATGGTTGCGCTCGCGCCGGTCGTCGTCCTCGACGGCTTCATCAACTGGGACCTCGCCGCGGTCGCGCTCACCTGTCTCGCGCTGCTTGCCTGGGCGAAGAACCGGCCGCTGCTCGCCGGTGTGCTGGTCGGTCTCGGGGCGGCGACGAAGCTCTACCCGCTGCTCGTCCTCGTCGCGCTGCTGCCGCTGTGCGCGCGGGCCGGCCGGTTGAAGCCGTTCGCGCTCAGCGCCGCCGGTGCCCTTGGCGCGATCTTCGCGGTCTACCTGCCGGTGGCGCTGCTGGTCTCGCGAACGTTCACGTTCCCGAACGCGACGTGTGACCACGCGCGCCAGCTGCCGGCCTGGCGGTTCTTCTTCTCGCTGAGCCAGACCCGCGGCGAGGACTGGGGCAGCCCGTGGCTCGCGCTGCGCTACCTGCGCGGCCAACCGCTCGACTCGAACGTCCCGTGCGGTACGTCGCCGCTGCTGCTGAACCTGCTGACCGCCACGCTCTTCCTCGGCATCGTCGCGCTCGTCTACGCGATGGTGATGTTCGCCCGACGACGGCCGCGGGTGCCGCAGATCCTCTTCCTGCTCGTCGCCGGGTTCATCCTCGTGAACAAGGTCGACTCGCCGCAGTACTGCCTGTGGCTGCTGCCGCTTGCCGTGCTGTCGCGGCCACGGTGGGGGCCGATCCTCGTCTGGCAGGCGACCGAGCTGCTGCTGACCGTCGCGAACTTCTACGCGCTCGTGCACCTCGACCACGGCTCGACCGGCATCCCCGACGGCGTCTACCAGGGCGCGTTCCTGATCCGCGACGTCGCGTTGCTCTGGATCGTCGGTCTCGTCGTGCGCGACGTCCTCGCGCCCGAGCACGACGTCGTACGGGCCGGTGGTGCCGACGACCCGGCCGGCGGGCCGCTCGACGGTGCGGAGGACCGGCTGTCGCTCGCCTCCGTGTACGCGCCCGCGTGAGCACAGACCGGTTGGCGCCCTGGTGGCTGTCGCGCGTCGCCGTCGCGGTCGCCTCGCTCGCCGGCCTCTGGATGGTGCAGGCGCACCGGAGCGTGACCGGCTTCCTCGACGCGTGGGACCGGTGGGACGCGCGGCTGCTGCGCGAGGTCGCGCAGTTCGGCTACCGCGGCTACCGCACGCATACCGTCGACACGCACCTCGAAGCGTTCTTCCCCGGCGAGCCCGCGATGCTGCGAGCGGTGCACGCCGTCGTCCCGTCGTGGGTCGCCGCCGGGCTGCTGGTCTCGCTCGTCGCGGGCGCGTTCGCGTGCGTCGCACTGGCCCGGCTCGCCGACCTCGACGCCGCCGGCACCGGGCGGCTCGCCGTCGTCGCGCTGGTGCTGTCGCCGTACGCCGTCTTCCTCGCGGCGGGGTACTCGGAGGCGCTGTTCCTCGCGTTCGCGCT
>JAVEEI010000076.1 GCA_030840525.1 Frankiaceae bacterium | reverse complement strand
GCGCATGGAGACCGGCGGCCGCGAGGATCCCCGCCTGACGCATTGCGCCGCCGAGCTTGTGCCGGATGTCGCGCGCCGAGTCGGCCATGCCCTCGTCCGCCATCACGACGACGGACCCGACCGGCGCGCCGAGGCCCTTGGACAGGCACACCGACAGGGTGTCGAAGAGCGCGCCGTACTCCCCCAGCGGCACACCCGAAGCGACGTGCGCGTTCCAGATTCGCGCGCCGTCGCAGTGCAGCAACAGCCCGTACGACGACGTCAGCGCGCGGATGTCTTTCAGCAGCGCCAACGGGTACACCGCGCCACCGCCGCGGTTGTGCGTCTGCTCGACGGCGACCGCGCGGGTCGGCACGGTGTGGTAGCCCTCGGGTCGCAGCTGCGGCTCGAGCGCCTCGACGGTGAGCAGGCCGCGGTCCGCGACCAGCGTGCGGGTCTGCAGGCCGCCGTGCTGCGCGGCGCCGCCGCCTTCGTACGACACGACGTGCGCGTCGGCGTCGCAAAGGATCTCGTCGGCAGGCGGGCAGATCAGCCGCATCGCGATCTGGTTGCCCATCGTCCCGCTCGGCACGAACAGCGCCGCTGGGTGACCGAACAGCGCCGCGACCCGCTCCTCGAGAGCGGTGATCGTCGGGTCCTCGCCGTAGACGTCGTCGCCGACCTCCGCCTCGGCCATCGCCCGGCGCATGCCCTCGGACGGGCGGGTCACGGTGTCGCTACGCAGGTCCACGACGCTCACGGCCCTAAGGTAACCAAGTGCCCCGCGAGGTCGTCGCCCTCGTCTCCGCGGATGACGCCGTCGCCGCGGTCCGGGTGCACGCCGACCGCGTCCACGACCTGTTGCGGCGCAGCGGTTGCGGCGCTGAAGAGTCCGTCGAGGTCACGGAGTCCTACGCGTTCGGGCTGCTCGACGCGCTCGTCAACGCGCCGGAGACCGTCGGCGACATGGCCGGCTGGTGGTTCGGCCGCGCGCTCCAGCTCGGCCGCCGGCTGGGCGACACCGCGGCCGAGCCGGCCGACGAGGCGTCCGCCAGCGTCCTCGCCGGCACCAGCGGCGAGGCGCAGGTCCGGGCCGCGGTCGCCGCGCTGCCGGAGAACGAGCGGGCCGCGGTCATGCTCCGCGACGCGTACGACTTGCCGATCCAGGCCGTCGCCGTCGCCCTGCGCCGCGACGAGGCGACCGCCGCGATGCTCGTCGGCACCGGCCGGCTGCACCTGCTCAGCCGGTACGACGACCGCCCGCCGCCGGACCTCGGCGGCCACACCGGCCGCAACCCCGCCGACCTCGCGACGCTGACCGCGCTCGCCGACGGCACGCTGCCGGCCGCGCGGGCGGTCCCGCTGCGCCGGCACCTGACGACATGCCCTGCGTGCGAAGACGTGGTCGACGGGCTGGCCAAGGCGCGCCGGCTGTCCGCGGCGCTGCCGATCATCGCGATGCCGGACGAGGCTCGCGAGGCGATGCTCGAACGGGTCGCCGCGCGGGCGGCCGCGACGTTGCCCTCGGTCGACGAGGTGCTCGCCGTCGTCGAGGAGGACGACGACACCCGGCCCGCGATCGCGCCGCTCGCCGTCGTACTCGTCATCGTGCTCGCCCTCATCCTCGGCGTCGGTGTCGCCGCGCTGACCCGGTCCGGCCCCGGCAGCGCCGCGACGAACGACCTGCCGCCGGTCGCGACCCCGGCGACCGAGCAGCCGTCGTTCTCGGTCTCGCCGACGGCCAGCCTGACGCCGACGCCGACCGCGAGCCGGACGACCCGGCCGTCGACCCGGCCGTCCGCGAGCCGGACCCCGACCGCCGGTCGTACGACGCCGACGCGCGGCCAGACCGTCGCGTCCATCGTGCTGACGCCGACGCAAGGTCCCCGCGGGACGGCCATCACCGTCGACGGCACCGGCTGGACGGCCGGCGACGCGGTCACGGTCGTCTACTCCGGACCGATCTCGCAGAGCCGCAACACAGCGACGGTCGCGGCCGACGGGTCGTTCACCGCGACGGTGACCGCGAACGGGCTGGTGCCCGGCGACTACACGGTGCAGGCGACAAGCAGCAACGCCACCGCGTCCGCGCCGTTCCGGCAGACCAGCTGACCGCGCCCCCGAAGATCATCGCCGTCAGCGCGACATAGAGGTCGCGCTGACGGCGCAACCCGGGGCGGCTCAGCGCTCCCGGAGCATCTCCGCGACGAGGAAGGCCAGCTCGATAGCCTGCCCGGTGTTGAGCCGCGGGTCGCACGCGGTCTCGTAGCGGCCGGCGAGGTCGTCGTCGACGAGGTCGTACGCGCCGCCGAGACATTCGGTGACGTCGTCGCCGGTCAGCTCGACGTGGACTCCACCGGGATAGGTGCCCAGTGCGTGGTGCACCTCGAAGAACCCGCGTACCTCGTCGATGACGTCGTCGAAGTGCCTGGTCTTGTAACCGCTCGGCGTCGTGATCGTGTTGCCGTGCATCGGGTCGCACACCCACGTCACGACCAGCCCCTCGGCCCGCGCCTTCTCGACCAGCGCGGGCAGCGACTCGCGGACCCGCCGCGCACCGGTGCGCGTGATGAAGGTGAGCCGGCCCGGAATTCGTTGCGGGTCAAGGCGTTCGGCCAGCGCGACCGCGTCGTCGGGAGTGACGTTCGGTCCGAGCTTGACGCCGATCGGGTTGGCGATGCTGCTCGCGAACGCGACGTGCGCCCCGTCGAGCGCGCGGGTGCGCTCGCCGACCCACACCATGTGCGCGGACAGGTCGTAGCTCGCGTCCCGCTCGCCGTCGTACCGGGTCAGCGGCGTCTCGTAGTCGAGCAGCAGCGCCTCGTGGCTGGCGAAGAACTCGACGCCGTGCATCGACTGCTCGCGGTCGAGGTCGATGCCGCACGCGCGCATGAACGCGAGCGCCTTGTCGATCTCGCGCGCGACCCGCTCGTAGCGCTGGCCCGCGGGCGAGCGGCGGACGAAGTCCTGGTTCCAGTCGTGCACGGCGCGCAGGTCGGCGAGACCACCGCGGGTGTACGCGCGCACGAGGTTGAGCGTCATCGCACTCGCGGCATAGGCGCGCAGCATCCGCGCCGGGTCGGGCACCCGCGCGGCCGCGGTCGCGGCCAGCTCGTTGACGGCGTCACCGCGGTACGACGGCAGCCCCGTGATCGCCTCGACGTCGGCGCTGCGCGGCTTCGCGTACTGGCCGGCCATCCGGCCGACCTTGACGACCGGAACGCTCGCCGCGTACGTCAGTACGACGGCCATCTGCAGGATCGTCCGCAGCTTGTCGCGCACCTGTACGGCGGAGACGCCGGCGAACGTCTCGGCGCAGTCGCCGCCCTGCAACAGGAACGCCTCGCCACGGCTGACCGCGGCCAGCCGGTCGCGCAGCGTGTCGCACTCGTCCGGCACGACGAGGCCGGGCGAGCCGGCCAGCTCCGCGACGACGCGGTCGAGAGCGGCTTGGTCGGGCCACGCCGGCTGCTGGGCCGCGGGCAGCGCGCGCCACGCGGCGTCGGTGACCATGTCTCCAGCGTAAGGTTGCCCGCCCGCGGGCCGGGGCACGGTCCGTTCTGTCGAAGGCTTCCGGCTTTGCTCGGCTTCCGCCAGCGCTGCGCGTACCGGCACGCTCAGCACTGCCCTCCCACTAGCGGAAGCCGGGCGAAGCCGGGAAAGCGCCGGCCCGCTCAAGCGCTAGCCGAAGAAGACCTCGACCTCCTCGTACCGCTCCAGCGGCACCGTCTTGAGCTCGCTCGTCGCGGCCGACAGCGGCACCCGCACGATCTCGGTGCCGCGCAGCGCGACCATCACCCCCGACTCGCCCTCGTGCACGGCGTCGATCGCGTGCAGGCCGAACCGGGTCGCCAGCACCCGGTCGTACGCCGTCGGCGTACCGCCGCGCTGCACGTGCCCGAGGACCGTCTGCCGCGACTCGTAGCCGGTGCGCGCCTGGATCTCGCGCTCCAACACCTGGCCGATGCCGCCGAGCCGGACGTGCCCGAACGCGTCGAGCTCGCCGGCCTGCAGCTCCATGGTTCCTTCCTTCGGCTGCGCGCCTTCGGCGACGACGACGATCGGCGAGTAGTGCGACGCGAACCGGTGCTCGATGTACGCGCACACCTGGTCGATGTCGAACGGCCGCTCCGGGATCAGGATCACGTTCGCGCCGCCGGCCAGCCCGGAGTGCAACGCGATCCACCCCGCATGCCGGCCCATCACCTCGACGATCAGGACGCGATGGTGCGACTCGGCCGTCGTGTGCAGCCGGTCGATCGCGTCGACCGCGATCTGCACCGCGGTGTCGAACCCGAACGTGTAGTCGGTCGCGCCGAGGTCGTTGTCGATGGTCTTCGGCACGCCGACGACGGTGACGCCCGCCGATGCCAACGCGGTCGCGACACCCAACGTGTCCTCGCCGCCGATCGCGATCAGCGCGTCGACGCCGAGCGAGTCGAGGTTCGCCTGAATCCGGTCGACGCCGCCGTCGACCTTCAGCGGGTTGGTCCGCGACGAGCCGAGGATGGTGCCACCCCGCGGCAGGATGCCGCGCGTCGTACCGACGTCGAGCGGCATCGTGACGTTCTCCAGCGGCCCCTTCCAGCCATCGCGGAAGCCGAGGAACTCGTGCCCGTAGACCTCGCTGCCCTTGCGGACCGCAGCCCGGATCACCGCGTTGAGACCGGGGCAGTCGCCGCCACCCGTGAGGACGCCGATACGCATGGCGGAGACCCTAACTAACATCCGGACTCGTGACCTTCTCCATCGTCGCGACCGACGGCACCGCGTGGGGCGTCGCGGTCGCGAGCAAGTTCCTCGGCGTAGGTACGGCGGTCCCCGCCGCGGCGGCCGGGGTCGGCGCGATCGCGACGCAGTCGTGGGCCAACCTCGCGTACCGGCCCGACGGGCTCGCGATGCTGCGCGACGGCAAGTCCGCGCAGGAGACGCTCGACGCGCTGACGAGCGCCGACGAGCTGCGGGCGGAGCGGCAGGCCGGCATCGTCGACGCGCACGGCCGGGCCGCGACCTACACCGGCTCCGGCTGCAACCCATGGGCCGGTGGCGTCACGGGCGACAGCTATGCGATCCAGGGCAACATCCTCGTCGGCGCCGAGGTCGTCGACGCGATGGAGCAAGCCTGGCTGTCGTCGCCGGCGGACGCCCCGCTGACCCGGCGGCTGCTCGCCGCGCTGCGGGCCGGCGACGACGCCGGCGGCGACCGGCGCGGGCGGCAGAGCGCGGCGCTGCTCGTCGTCACTCCCGAAGGCGGGTACGGCGGCGGCAGCGACGTGTTCGCCGACCTGCGCGTCGACGACCACCCGCAGCCGGTGACCGAGCTGACCCGGCTGCTCGACCTGCACGACGTCTACTTCGGCAAGCCGGACCCCGCGACACTGGTCGCTCTCGACGGCGACATTGCGGACGAGGTACGGCGGAAGCTCGCCGCGCTCGGCCACGACGACCCGGATCTCGACAAGGCCCTCGCCGACTGGGCCGGGATCGAGAACTACGAGGAGCGTCTGGTCCCGGGCAAGATCGACCCCGTCGTCCTCGAGAAACTTCGCGACGCGTGACCGTGCTCGCCATCGACGCCGGGACGACCGGTGTCACCGCGCTCGTCGTCACCGACGACGGCCGGGTCGCGGCCCGCGGCTACCAGGAGTTCGCGCAGCACTTCCCCCGGCCGGGCTGGGTCGAGCACGAGCCGGAGGAGATCTGGCAGGCGACGCTGCGCGCGTGCCGCGACGCGCTCGCCGAGCAGCCCATGCCGCGAGCGGTCGGCATCACCAACCAGCGCGAGACCGCGGTGCTCTGGCATCGCGACACGTTGGCCGCGCCACGTCGCGCTCTCGTCTGGCAGGACCGCCGTACGACGGAGATCTGCACTCGGCTGCGCGACGCCGGTCACGAAGACCGCGTGGCCGAGCTGACCGGGCTGCGCCTCGACCCGTACTTCACCGGCACGAAGCTGACGTGGATGCGCGAGCACGAGCCGCAACTGTGGCAGCCCGACGTCGTCGTCGGCACGGTCGACGCGTACCTCGTCGCGCGGCTCACCGGCGGCCGGGTGCACGCAACCGACCCGAGCAACGCGAGCCGCACGCTGCTCTGCGACATCTCGACGGGCACGTGGAGCGAGGAGCTGTGCGACCTGTTCGACGTACCGCTCGACGCCCTGCCGGAGATCCGCCCGTCGTCGGGCGACTTCGGCCGGACCGACCCCGCGGCGTTCCTCGGCCTCGACCTGCCGATCGCGGGCATCGCCGGCGACCAGCAGGCGGCGCTGTTCGGCCAGGCCTGCTTCGACGCCGGGCAGAGCAAGTGCACGTACGGCACCGGCTCGTTCGTCCTCGTCAACACCGGGTCGGCGCCGGTGCGCTCCGGCGCGGGGCTGCTGACGACGGTCGCGTGGGACCTCGGCGACGGGCTCGTCTACGCGCTCGAAGGCGCGATCTTCGTGACCGGCGCGGCGGTGCAGTGGCTGCGCGACGGGCTCGGCATCATCGGCAGCGCGGCGGAGACCGAGCCGCTCGCCCGTACCGTCGCCGACAGCGGGGGCGTGGTGTTCGTGCCCGCGCTCACCGGCCTCGGCGCGCCGCACTGGGACCCGGACGCGCGCGGCACGATCCTCGGCATCACTCGCGGCACCACCCGCGCGCACCTCGCCCGCGCGACCCTCGAGGCGATCGCGTTCGAGGTCCGCGACGTCGTCGACGTCATGACCGGCGAGGCGGGGATCGCCGTACCGGAACTGTCCGTCGACGGCGGCGCGGCCGCGAACGACCTGCTGTGCGAGCTGCAGGCCGCGGCGCTGGGCGTGCCGGTACGGCGACCGCAGGTGGCGGAGACGACGGCCCTCGGCGCGGCGTTCCTCGCCGGGCTGGCCACCGGGGTGTGGTCGTCGACCGACGAGCTGCGCGACACCTGGCGGCTGGACCGCCGGTTCGAGCCGGGCCAGCGCGACGAGGCGGCGTACGAAAGATGGCAGGAAGCCGTACGCCGCAGCCGCGGCTGGGCCGCGCTCTAGCTGGCTTTGCTGCCGCTGCCGACCAGTACGCGGTCGGCGTCGAGTGCGTCGAGCTTGCCCTGCTTCGCCGCGGCCAGGTCGGCCTTCGCCTTCGTCGCGTAGGTGTCGACGTACTCCTGGCCCGACAACTGCATCAGCTCGTACATGATCTCGTCGGTGATCGAGCGGAGCACGAAGCGGTCGCCGGACATGCCCTCGTAGCGGGAGAAGTCGAGCGGCTCGCCGACCTTGATGCCCACGCGCATGATCTTCGGCATGACCTGGCCGGGCGGCTGGATGTCGAACGTGTTGATCATCGCGACCGGGATCACCGGCACGCCGGCCTCCAGCGCCATCCGGGCGATGCCGGTCTTGCCGCGGTAGAGCCGGCCGTCGGGCGAGCGGGTGCCCTCGGGGTAGATGCCGAGCAGCTCGCCCCGGCGCAGGATCTCGACACCCTTGCGGATGGCGTCCTCGCTGGCTCGGCCGCCGCTGCGGTCGATCGGGACCTGGCCGACGCCGGCGAAGAACCCCTTCTTCAGCCGGCCCTTGAAGCCGCGCTCGGTGAAGTATTCCGCCTTGGCGAGGAACGTGATCCGGCGACGCGCCATCAGCGGCAGGAAGATCGAGTCGGAGAAGCTCAGGTGGTTGCTCGCGAGTATCGCCGGGCCGTCGGCCGGGATGTTGTCCATCCCTTCGACCCACGGGCGGAACAGCAGCTTGAGCGGCGGCCCCAGCACGACGTACTTCAGGAACGGATAGAGCACTCGACCTCCTCCCGGGTGCAGCCAACCCTAAAGAGCGTGTCGCCCGACCGCAATGGTTCGTCCCGGCCACACCTACCTGGCCGATTTGCCACCTAGTTTAGCGATTCGTCCCCCCGGGGATCACGTCAGCCGCCCCGGCCCGGCTCATGCGACGATGACCCGGTGACCCTGCGTCCCGAAGCGGAGCCGTACGCCGCCGACGGCGGGCCGGTCGGCGCGGTCCTCTGCCACGGCCTCACCGGCATGCCCGGCAGCCTGCACGACTGGGGCCGCGCGCTCGCCGACGCCGGCCTGACCGTCCGCATCCCCCGGCTGCCCGGCCACGGCACCCGCTGGCAGGACGCCAACGCGGTCGGCTGGCGCGACTGGTACGACGAGCTCGAGCGCGCGTTCGACGACGTACGGCGGCGCTGCGAGCGCACGTTCGTCCTGGGTCTGTCGATGGGCGGCACCGTCGCGCTTCGGCTCGCCGAGGAGCGCGGCGACGACGTCGCCGGGGTCGTCGTCGTCAACCCGTCGCTGCTGACGCTACGCAAGGACGCGAAGCTGCTGCCGTTGCTCCGGCTGTTCGTGCCGTCGTTCCCGCCGGTGCGCAACGACGTGAAGAAGCCCGGCGTGGTCGAGCCGGCGTACGACCGGCTGCCGCTGAAGGCGGCGTACCAGCTGTCGCTGCTCTGGAAGGTCACCAACGCAGACCTCGCGCGGGTGACCCAGCCGCTGCTCGTGTTCACCAGCCGCGACGACCACGTCGTCGAGCCGGCCAGCTCGACCCGGCTGATGGAACGCGCCGGTACGACGGACAAGCGGCAGGTCATGCTCGACGACAGCTACCACGTCGCGACGATGGACAACGACCTGCCGCGCATCATCGACGAGACCCTCGCCTTCATCACCGCGCACGACCGATCCTCGGCCGATGAGCGCTGAGAGTTTCAGCCGCGGTACCCGCGACAACGGCCTGCGCTGTGCGGGCTACCAACCGGTGGCCGACCTAGACCCTCGCATCGCCGACGCCATGCTCGTGACGCTGCGCGCCGCCGGCATCGCGGCGTACGCGGCACCCACTCCGGCAGCGGCCGGCGGGTACGGCGAGCTCCGGCTGCCGTCGCTGCCGACCGACCGGCTGTGGGCCGACGGCGAGCAGATCGACCGCGCCCGCGAGCTGCTCGCCGAGCAGACGACCGAGCCGGCCGAGCTCGTCGACACTGACGCACCGCCGGCGCCGATGCCGGAGGCCGACCAGCCCGGCCCGGCGGTCGACTTCGACGCGGCCTGGCAGCAGGTCCTCACGTCGCTGCGCACCCCGTCGCTGCGCGAGCCCGACCCGCAGTGGCCGGCCGCCGAGAACCTGCCGCTGGGCGCCGACGACGACGCGGACATCGACGACGACGACGGCTACGTCGGCATCGACCCGGC
Source organism: Frankiaceae bacterium (assembly GCA_030840525.1). Taxonomy (GTDB): domain Bacteria; phylum Actinomycetota; class Actinomycetes; order JAFAQI01; family JAFAQI01; genus BP-197. The sequence continues at coordinate 1,547 of JAVEEI010000076.1, read as the reverse complement.
CGACCAGGAGCACTACGTACCGCCGCCGCCACCGCCGCTGCCGCGGCTGCGCTCGGTCACCGTCGGGGCGGTGCTCGCGATCGGCTGCGGCCTGCTCGCCATCGCGTTCGACCTCGACAACGGCGGCCTGCGGATCCCCGCGTTCATCGCGATAGTCGGCGGTGCGGTCAGCCTGGTCTGGAACATGCGCCAAGGCCCGCCCCCGGACAGCGGATGGGACGACGGCGCCGTCGTCTGAGCCGGCCAGGTCGGTAGCCTGTCGCCCGTGCAGGTCAGCGAGACGGTCGAGATCACCGGGCACCTCATGGACACCGGCGTGCTCGCCAAGGTGCTCGACGACGTCCTCGACTACGGCGGCGACTACACGATCGAGCGGCTCGACGTCGGCAAGACGCACGAGGACGAGTCGTACGCGCGCATCGTCGTACTCAGCGAGAGCAACGAGGACCTCCAGCGGCTGCTCATGCGCCTGCAGACGCACGGGGTCAACCAGGTCGACCCCGGCGCCGCCGTCACCCGGCCGGCCCCCGCCGACGGCGTGTTCCCGGAGGACTTCTACTCGACCACCAACCTCGAGACCGTCGTACGGCTCGGCACCGACTGGGTCCCGGTCGAGCACCCCGAGATGGACTGCGGGCTGCTCGTCGAGGGCAACCGGGTGCGCACGGTGCCGGTCAGCGACGTGAAGGCCGGCGACGATGTGGTCTGCGGCGCCGGCGGCATCAAGGTCGTGCTGCCGCCGCGCGAGCACAAGGCGATCGGCGACGAGTTCGAGTTCATGTCGTCGTCGGTGTCGAGCGAGAAGCCGCAGGCGTTGCTGGTCCGCCAGATCGCTCAGCGCATGCGGGAGGTCAAGGGCGAAGGCGGCCGGGTGCTCTGGGTCGCCGGACCGGCCGTCGTGCACACCGGCGCGTCGATGCCGATGGCGGCGCTGGTCGAGCACGGTTGGGTCGACGTGCTCTTCAGCGGCAACGCGCTCGCGACGCACGACATCGAGTCGGCGTTCTACGGCACGTCGCTCGGCGTCGACCTCGCGCACGGCCAGGGTGTCGAGCACGGGCACGAGCACCACATCCGCGCGATCAACCGGGTCCGCGCCGCCGGCTCGATCGCGGCCGCGGTCGAGCAGGGTGTGCTGACCTCCGGCGTGATGCACGCGATGGTCAAGGCGGCCAAGCCGTTCGTGCTCGTCGGCTCGGTGCGCGACGACGGCCCGCTGCCGGACGTCTACACCGACGTCGTCGAGGGCCAGCGGGCGATGCGCGCGCAGCTACCCGGCGTCGGCTTCGCCATCATGGTCGCGACGATGCTGCACTCGATCGCGACCGGCAACATCCTGCCCGCGTCGATCCCGTTGGTGGCCGTCGACATCAACCCGGCGACCGTGACGAAGCTCGCCGACCGCGGCAGCGCGCAAGCCGTCGGCATCGTCACCGACATAGGTCTCTTCCTGGAGCAGTTGGCCCACGAGCTAATCCCCGACTACACCCGCCCCTAACTCTCCTCCCCCCTCTGCGTCGACTGTGACGTTCGAGGCGTTACTCGGG
>JAVEEI010000043.1 GCA_030840525.1 Frankiaceae bacterium | reverse complement strand
TGCACCTCCGCGGGCCTCGCTCCGAGCGAGATGGATCCGGAGTGGGCGCCGACCAAAGTGCCGCCGGTGGAGACACCCGAGCCCCAGTCGTACGCCGACTCGCCGTGCTCGTTCACGTCGATGCCCTGCGGCGACTTCACGGTGCCGAAGAACCCGATCAGCAGCGCGCCGATGATGCCTCCGGTGAGGTGCACGCCGACGACGTCGAGTGAGTCGTCGAGACCGAACTTGTACTTCAGACCGATTGCCACTGCGCAGACGGCACCGGCGATTGCGCCGACCAACAGCGCGCCAAGCGTGTTGACCGAGCCACACGACGGCGTGATCGCGACCAGACCGGCTACGACGCCGGAAGCCGCGCCGAGCGACGTGGCCTTTCCACGCAACAGCCGCTCGACCGCGAGCCACGCCAGCATGGCGGCCATCGTCGCGATTGTGGTGTTCATGAACGTCACGCCGGTCTCGTGCGTGAACTGCGTGATGAACTGACAGGTCGCGTCACCCTTGCAACTCCCGACGGAGTCCCAAGGGTTGTTCTTGCCGGCAGGGCTGAAGACGATGGACCCGACGTTGAAGCCGTACCAGCCGAACCACAGCAGGCCCGCGCCGAGCATCGTCAGCGTGACGTTGTGCGGCTTGCCCGGGTTCTTCGGCCACCCGACCCGCCGTCCCATCACCAGCGCGAGGACGCCACCGGCGACACCGGCGTTGATGTGCACGACCGTGCCACCGGCGTAGTCCAGGTTCGGGAAGTGCGAGTAGAACCAGCCGCCGCCCCACACGTTGTGGGCGATGACCACGTAGACGAGCGTCACCCACAGGACCGAGAAGACGATCCATGAAGAAATCTTGACGCGGTCGGCGATGGAACCGGAGATGAGCGCCACCGTGATCACGGCGAACGTCAGCTGGAACAGCACGAACACGAAGTTCGAACTCGACACGTGCATCAGCCCGAAGGTGTCCAACGGGCTCGCGATCAGCTTCCCGTTGCCGTTGCCGATGCCGTCGCCGCCCCAACCGATCGACCAGCCCCAGAGCACGAAGGCGATGCCGACCGCGCCCATGGCCGTGAACGACATCATCATCATGTTGAGAGTCGACTTGGTGCGGGTCATTCCTCCGTAGAAGAACGCGAGCGCCGGAGTCGTCATCATCAGCACGAGCGCTGTGGCAACGATCATCCAGGCGTAGTAGCCGTCTTCCATCAACCCTCCATCGTGTGGTCACAGGCAGGCGCGGAGGGCAGCGCCAGGTTCACCCCGGGCCGCCGACCGCTCGTCGAGGTGAACTCTGGAGGGGCCACGTTTCCGAACACGCGCAGATGTATTTCGGCCCGGTTACAAGGTCGCCGCTCACTCAGGCGCGGCGCAGGACGATCCAGACCCGTTCGATCTTGTCGCTCGGGAGGTCATATCCCACCCGTTCCACGACGTAGGGAACACCGGCGATCCGGACGTTCTCGCCGGCCCGCGGAATGACACCGCGGTCCCAGCTCGTGGCAATCTCGTTGTTGTCCGGATCGACGTACGTCACCGGGACCGGGTCGCGGAACAGACTCGACACTGGACTAGTCGCCCAGGATCGCGTCCACGAACGCCTCCGGCTCGAACGGCGCGAGGTCGTCCGGGCCCTCGCCGAGGCCGACCAGCTTCACCGGTACGCCGAGCTCGCGCTGGACGGCGATGACGATGCCGCCCTTCGCCGTACCGTCGAGCTTGGTCAGCACGATGCCCGTGACGTCGACCACCTCGGCGAACACGCGGGCCTGCACCACGCCGTTCTGTCCGGTGGTCGCGTCGAGGACGAGCAGTACCTCGTCGACCGGCCCCTGCCGCTCGACCACGCGCTTGACCTTGCCGAGCTCGTCCATGAGGCCCTGCTTGGTGTGCAGCCGGCCCGCGGTGTCGATCAGCACCGTGTCGACGTCGGCCTCGGTTCCGCGCCGTACGGCGTCGAACGCGACGCTCGCCGGGTCGGACTCCTCGGGCCCGCGGACGACCTCCGCGCCGACCCGCTCGCCCCAGGTCTGCAACTGGTCGGCGGCCGCGGCCCGGAACGTGTCGGCCGCGCCGAGCAGCACGGTCCGGCCGTCGCCGACGAGAGCACGGGCGAGCTTGCCGCAGGTCGTCGTCTTGCCGGTGCCGTTGACGCCGACCATCAGCACGACGGCCGGCCGGTCCGGGCCGGGCATCGTGTGCAACGTCCGGTCGAGGTCCGGGCCGACCGCGACCAACAGCTGGTCGCGCAGCATCGTCCGCACCTGGTCCGGCGTCCGCGCGCCGAGCACCTTCACCTGCGTCCGCAGGTTGTCGACGAGCTGGCGGGTCGCCGCGACGCCGACGTCGGCGGTCAGCAGCGTGTCCTCGACCTCCTCCCAGGTGTCCTCGTCGATCGTGTCGCGCGAGAGCAGCGCGAGCAGGCCGCGACCGAACGTGCCCTGCGAGCGGGCGAGGCGGGAGCGCAGCCGGACCAGCCGGCCGGCTGAGGGAGGCGGTCGCTCCGTCGCCGGCGCCGCGACGGCCGGGGCATCCAGAACCGCCGGCGCCTCGACAACCGGCGGCGCTTCGACCGCGACGGCCGGGGTCTCGGCGACGGCCGGCGGCGCGGCCTCGACCGGCGGCGGCAGCTCGCGCCGGGTCGGTGTCCGCAGCAGCGTGACGAGAGCGGCGACAAAGACGACGGCGAGGACGATGCCGAGTACGACGAACTCCACGAGGCGCCATCCAACCAGCCGCGACTTGTCAGCACCTCACGTGGCTATAGCCCCGCCACCTGCTGACAACTCGGGCGGAGCGCTACACCGGCTCGGGCTGCACCTCGCGGAGGCGCTGCGAGATGACCTCGGTGATGCCGTCACCGCGCATCGAGACGCCGTAGAGGGAGTCGGCGACCTCCATCGTCCGCTTCTGGTGCGTGATGATGAGCAGCTGCGACGTCGCCTTCAGCTCGGCGAGCAGGTCGACCAGCCGGCCGAGGTTGCGGTCGTCGAGCGCCGCCTCGACCTCGTCGAGCACGTAGAACGGCGACGGCCGGGCCCGGAAGATCGCGACCAGGAACGCGACCGCCGTCAGCGACCGCTCGCCGCCGGACAGCAGCGACAGCCGCTTGACTTTCTTGCCCGGCGGCCGCGCCTCGACCTCGATGCCGGTCGCCAGCCAGTCGTCCGGGTCGGTGAGCACCAGCCGGCCGGAGCCGCCGGGAAACAGCGTCGAGAACACCTGCTCGAACTCGCGGGCCACGTCGACGTACGCCGCGGTGAAGATCTGCTCGACCCGCTCGTCGACGTCCTTGACGACGGTGAGCAGGTCGCGCCGCGACGCCTTGAGGTCTTCGAGCTGCGCCGACAGGAACGCGTGCCGCTCCTCCAGCGCGGCGAACTCCTCCAGCGCCAGCGGGTTGATCCGGCCGAGCAGTGCGAGCGCGCGCTCGGCGGCACGCAGCCGCTTCTCCTGCTCCTCCCGGACGTACCGGGATCCCTTGGCGGCAGTCCCGTCCGCGGACTCGTCCTCGGTCGACGGCACCAGCGTCTCGGGGCCGTACTCGGCGAGCAGCGTCTCCGGCTCCAGCCCGAACTCCTCCGCCGCCCGCTCCTCCAGCGCGCCGATCCGGAGCCGCTGCTCGGCCCGGGCCACCTCGTCGCGGTGCACGGCGCCGGTCAGCGACTCGACCTCGGCGGCGAGCTCGCGCGCCTTGCCGCGAACCGCCAGCAGCTCGCCTTCCAGCACCGTGCGCGCCTCGTCGGCGGCGGTGCGCTCGGCCGCGGCCAGGGCCAGCGACTGCTCCAGGCGGGCCAGCGCGGACTGCGCGACGACGAGGACCGCGGCGGCCACGACGGTCTCGCGGGCCCGGCGCTCGCGCGCCTGCGCGGCCCGCTCCCGGGCCGCCCGCTCGGCCTGCGCGCTGCGCTCCAGCGTGGCGGCGCGCTCGGCCAGCGCCCGCCCGCGCTCCTCCCCGGTCCGTACGGCGAGCCGCGCGTCGACCTCCGCGGCCCGGGCCGTGGCGACGAGGGCCACGAGCCGGTCGCGCTCGTCCGGGCCCGGTGTCTCGTCCTCGACCGGCGCGGTCTCCGCGGCGGCGAGCCGCTGCTCCAGCTCGGCCAGCCCGGCGAGGTCGGCAGCGCGGGCCTCGGTCGCGGCCTCGATCGACGCCGCCAGCCGCTCGGCCTCCTCGATCGCCGCGCGCGCGGCGGCACCGAGCTGCCCGAGCCGCTCGGCGACCGCGGCCAGCCGAGCGTCGGACTCGTGCAGCGCGGCCAGCGCGTCGTCGGCGTCGTCTTGCGCCCGCCGGGTCTCCTCGGCCGCGGCCGACAGCGCGAACCGCAGCCGGTCGGCCCGGTGCCCGAGCTCGGCGCACTCCTTCTCGGCCTCCGCGAACGCCGCCTGCACCTCCAGCGCGCTCGGCGTGCTGGCCGACCCGCCGATGACCCACGCGGTACCGAGCAGGTCGCCATCCGGCGTCACCGCGCGCACCCTAGGCAGCGCGGCGACCAGCGCGGTCGCCGCGTCGAGGTCAGGTACGACGGCGACCCGGTCGAGCAGCCGGGTCAGCGCCGGGCGCAACAGCTCGGGCGCGGTCAGCACGTCTACGGCGTACCGCGCTCCATCCGGCAGCCCCGGCCAGGGCTCGCCCTCGTCCGCGTAGGTCGCGCCGCCGACCACGAGACCGGCCCGGCCGGCGTCGTCGGTCTTGAGCAGCGCCAGCGCGGCGGCGGCGTCGGCGAGCGAGCCGACCGCGACCGCGTCGGCGGCGGCACCGAGGGCCGCGGCGACCGCCGTCTCGAAGCCGGCGTCGACGCGGACGACCTCCGCGACGGTCCCGAGAACGCCGGGCAGCCGGTCGCCCGCGCCGAGGACCGCGCCGTGGCCGTCCTTGCGGGCCAGCCCAAGCGCGAGCGCGTCGCGGCGGGCGGCGGCGGCGCTGCGGCGGCGCTCGACCTCACGCTCCTCGTCCTGCAACGCCGACAGCCGCTCCTCGGCCTCGACCAGCGCGGCCGCAATGGTCTCGTAGCGGGCGTCGAGGTCGACCTCTCCGGCGTCGAGGCCGGCGACCTCGCTCTCGACCGCGGTGTACTCGCCGTGCGCCTGCGCGGCCCGCTCCCGCGCCGCCTCGTGCGCGGCGGTCAGCCGGCCGATCTCCTCCTCGGCCGCGGCGCAGCGGCTGCGCAGGGCTGCGACCTCGCCGCGCAGCCGGGCCAGGCCCTCGCGGCGGTCGGCGAGCGCGCGGGCCGCAGCGGCGAGGCGCTGCTCCTCGCCCGCGAGCAGCCGCTCGGACTCGGCCCGGTGGGCCTCGGCGGCGGTCAGGGTCTCGCGGTCGGCCGTCGTACGGCGCACGACCTCGTCGTGCTCGCGGCGTACCTCCTCCGCCTCGGCTTCGAGGGCCTCGGGGTCGCGGCCGGCGGTCTCGTCGAGCAGCGGCTCGGTGCCGTGCCGGTGCCGCTCGGCGGCGACCGACGCCGTACCGCGGAAGCGCTCGCGCAAACCGGCCAGCCGGTACCACGTCTCCTGGGCCCGGGCGAGCCGCGGCGTCTCGGCGGCGAGCGCCGCCTCCAGCTCGGTCTCGCGCGCCTGCGCCTGCGCGAGGTCGGCCTCGACCTGCGCGCGGCGTTCCAGCAGCGCGGTCTCGTCCGCGACCTCGGCCGACAGCGCGGTCCGCAGCGCGACGAGGTCGTCGGCGAGCAGCCGCAGCCGCGCGTCGCGGAGGTCGGCCTGCACGACCGCGGCGCGGCGGGCGACCTCGGCCTGCTGGCCGAGCGGCTTGAGCTGGCGGCGCAGCTCGGCGGTGAGGTCCTGGAGCCGGTTGAGGTTGGCCTGCATCGCGTCGAGCTTGCGCAGCGCCTTTTCCTTGCGCTTGCGGTGTTTCAGCACCCCCGCGGCTTCCTCGACGAACCCGCGCCGCTCCTCCGGCGAGGCGTGCAGTACGGCGTCGAGCTGCCCCTGCCCGACGATGACGTGCATCTCCCGGCCGATGCCGGAGTCGGAGAGCAACTCCTGTACGTCGAGCAGCCGGCACGGGTTGCCGTTGATCGCGTACTCCGAGCCGCCGTTGCGGAACATGATCCGCGAGATCGTGACCTCGCTGTAGTCGATCGGCAGTGCGCCGTCGGTGTTGTCGATCGTGAGGACGACCTCGGCCCGACCGAGCGGCGCGCGGCCCGCCGTACCGGCGAAGATGACGTCTTCCATCTTCCCGCCGCGCAACGACTTCGCGCCCTGCTCGCCGAGTACCCAGGCGATCGCGTCGACGACGTTGGACTTGCCCGAGCCGTTGGGGCCGACCACGCAGGTGATGCCGGGCTCGAAGCGCAGCGTCGTCGAAGAGGCGAAGGACTTGAAGCCGCGCAGGGTCAGGCTCTTCAGGTGCACCGGAAGGTCTCCGCGACGGGCTCGTTGCGTGGCGGGGAAGGCCGCGCTCCACGCTAGCGGACGCCGCCGGTCGCGTCCGGTCAACCCGCCGCTGCTCGCTCACGGCCGGACCGGTCGCGAGTTGTCCGCACCACGCCAGGCTCCGGCCTGGTGTCGTGCGGACAAGTTGATACAGGGCAGCGAAAAGGGCGCCTCGGGTGAGGCGCCCTTGGTTGCTGCGGGGGTCTAGGCCATTGCGGGTTCGGGCTGCTGCTCGGTCACGCCGTCCGGCACCGAGAGGGTCAGCATGTCGTCGTCGACCGCGAGGCCCTGGCGGAGCGCCGCGTTCGCGGCCTCGAGCCTGGCTACCTCGTGCTCCAGGCTCCGGCAGCGCTCCCGCAGCCGCCGTACCTCCGACAGGATCCGCATCTCGGGGCTGACGCCCACATGACCGAAGAGGGCCTTCGCCATACTCTGATGCCTCCACGATGAGGGCGGGATCCGCCGCCGCGACCTACCTACCGGGCACGCCAGCCACTACAGCCGGATCCGGCGGCGGCGGGGCGTTGCGGTACAGCCAGGTTCCCACCGTCCACAGGCTTGGTCAAGCCCCAGGTCACGATCGTGTTACAACCTTGAGTCGCCCGAACGCAAGCTGGAACCGGGTCACCGCTCCACGAACCCGGACAAAGGGGCAGCCACCGGCGCCGACCAGCGCTCGACGACGCTATCGATTCGACCCGGTCGGCCTAACCCGCCGGACACATCGCGCAGCAGGCCGAGCAGCGCCTCGGCCGCCACCCGCTCCCCCTCCGCGACGACCTCGACCCGGCCGTCCTCGGTGTTGCGGGCCCACCCCGCGAGGCCGAGCTCCAGCGCCCGCGAGCGGATCCACCACCGCATCCCGACGCCCTGCACCCGGCCGCTGACCCACACCGTCAGCCGGGCCTCGCTCACCAACTCTGCCTCACCATCTGGGCTCCCGCGGCGTGCGCTGGCAGCGCGGGCACCGGTACGACGACCGGTTCATGAACGGCTCGCGCCGGATCGCCGCGCCGCAGCGCGAGCACGGCTCGCCCTCGCGGCCGTAGACCTCCAGCGACCGGTCGAAGTACCCGCTCTCGCCGTTGACCGCGACGTACAGGCTGTCGAACGACGTCCCGCCCGCGCGCAGCGCCGCCGCGAACACCTCGTCGACCCCGTCGAACAGCCGCTCCGCCTCGGCCCGGCGCAGCGTGTCGGTGCCGCGCGCGTAGTGCAGCTTGGCCCGCCACAGCGCCTCGTCGGCGTAGATGTTGCCCACCCCGGAGACGAGCGACTGGTCGAGCAGCGCCCGCTTGACCCCCGTACGGCGCCGGTGCAGCCGCTCGTACACGGCGCCCCGGTCGAAGGCGGGGTCGAGCGGGTCGAGCGCGATGTGCGCCACCGCGACGGGGACGCCCTCGCCCAGGTCGTCCAGCGCGAGCCCGCCGAACGTCCGCTGGTCGACGAACCGCAACTCCGGCCCAGCGTCTTTGAACCGGAACCGGGCCCGCAGGTGCGGCGGGTCCGGCGTCCCGGCAGGTACGGCGAGGAACTGCCCGCTCATGCCGAGGTGGGCCAGCAGCGCGGCGCCGTCGTCGAGCCGCAGCCAGAGGTACTTGCCCCGCCGCTCGGCGGCCTCGACCCGCCGGCCGCGCAGCCGCGCGGCGAAGTCGGCGGCGCCGGCCGCGTGCCGCCGTACGGTCCGGGGGCCGAACACCTCGACCGACGCGATCGTGCGGCCGGTCGCCACGGCGTCGAGGCCGCGGCGGACCGTCTCGACCTCGGGAAGCTCGGGCACGGCGTCGCGCGGACCGGTCAGCCGTGCCCGGCGTGGTCGTCGTCGAGGTCGGAGGACAGCGCGGTCCAGGCGACCTCGGCGGCCCGCTGCTCGGCCTCCTTCTTGCTCCGGCCCTCGCCGGCCCCGACCTCGCGGCCGCCGACGACGGCGGTCGCGGTGAACGTCTTCGCGTGGTCCGGCCCGGCCTCGTCGACCTCGTACTCCGGTACGCCGAGCGCGCGGCCGGCGGCGAGCTCCTGCAGCGAGGTCTTCCAGTCGAGCCCGGCGCCGAGCTTCGCCGCTTCGTCGAGCAGGTCGCTGAACGCGTCGAGCACCCAGGCGCGCGCGGCCTCGGCGCCGCGGGCGAGGTAGAGCGCGCCGATCAAGGCCTCGAGGGCGTCAGCGAGGATCGACGACTTGTCCCGGCCGCCGCTGCCCTGCTCGCCGCGGCCGAGCCGCAGGTAGTCGCCGACGCCGAGGCCGCGGGCGACGCCGGCGAGCGCGCGCGAGTTGACGACGGCGGCCCGCAGCTTCGCCAGCTGGCCTTCCGGCAGCTCGGGGTAGCGCAGGTAGAGCTCCTCGGTGACGACCAGCCCGAGCACGGCGTCGCCGAGGAACTCCAGCCGCTCGTTGGTGGGCAGGCCGCCGTTCTCGTACGCGAACGAGCGGTGGGTGACGGCCCGCTCGGCGAGGTCGGCCGGGATGCCGCCGCCCAGGGCGGCGATCAGGTCCGCGAGCTCGGTCACCCGGTCCACACCGTGACGAACTCCGCGGCCTCGCCGACGGTTCGGAACCGTTCGAGGTCGGCGTCCGGGATGTGCAGCCGGCGGCCGGTGCGCTCGGCCACCTGCTCCTCGACGAGCTCGGCGACCTCGACCAGCGCGAGCGAGTCGGCGTCGAGCTCGGCCAGCGTCGTCTCCGGCGCGATCGTCGCCGGGTCGCGCTCGAGCACTGTCGCGAGCGCGTCGCGGACGAGCGCGAACACGTCCGGCCGGTCGACCTCGGCCGAAAGCGAACCGTGCGTCGTACTCACGCCGTGCCTCTTCCTGTCCGTCGCTCTATCCGCATGCACGGTTTCGCGACGGTCGCGTCACGCGCATACGCCGAAAAGATTGCGGCCGGAAGGTCAGACGGAGATGACCTGGCGGCCGTTGTAGGTGCCGCAGACCGAGCAGGCGATGTGCGCCAGCTTCGGCTGCCGGCAACGGCCGCAAGGGACCAGGGCAGGCGCGGTGGCCTTCCACTGGCTACGGCGCGAGCGGGTGTTGCTGCGCGACATCCGGCGCTTCGGAACGGCCACGGTTCAGCTCTCCTGCATCGAAGGGGTCGACGGTGAACGGTCGGGTGCGAGGGTGCCGAGAGCGGCCCACCGCGGGTCCAGGGTGTCATGGGAGTGGTCCGGGCCCAGGTCGGCGAGCTTGCCGCCGCAGCCGGGGCACAGCCCGGGGCAGTCGTCGGAGCACACCGGGTTGAGCGGCAGCGCGAGCAGCACCGCGTCGCGCAGCAGGCCGGTCAGGTCGAGCAGGTCGCCGTCGAGGATCGGCGCCTCGGGGTCGTCCGGCGACCGCTCGTAGCCGAACAGGTCCTGGACGTCGACCGTCAGCCGGTCGGTCGTCGGCTCGAGGCAGCGACCGCACTCGGCCGCCAGCGGCGCGTCGGCCGTGCCGGTGACGAGCACGCCCTCCATCACCGCTTCCAGCCGGAAGTCCAGCTCGACGTCGGCGCCGGCCGGCACCCGGACGAGCCCGAGCGCCCAGTCGGCGGGCGCGTCGACCGTACGGCGGACATGGCGCATCGACCCGGGACGGCGGCCGAGCTCGCGGGTGTCGAGCACGAGCGGCGATCGCGGGTCGAGGTGCACGGGACGGCGGGCGGACATAGCGGTCGTCCAGCTTAGCCGACCATCCGCCCCCGCCCAAGCTCGTCGCCGCGGCGTACTGGCGGGGCTACTCCGGCAGGACGAGGTCGTCGAGGTCGTGGTCGCCGAGCGAGTCGAGCTCGTGCTGGCCGCTGATCTTCGCCCGGCCCTTCTCCACGGCCTGCAGCGTCTTGTGCAGCACGACCTCGAAGTTGGCCAGCTTGCCGTCGACGTAGTCGTCGATCTCCAGCCGCATTCGCTCGGCGTCGCTGCGGGCCGCGCCGAGCAGCCCTTCAGCCTCGCGAGTCGCCTCGCGCATGACCTCGGTGCGGGAGATCATCCGGGCCCGTTCGGCCTTGGCCGCCTCGATGATCTGGTCGGCCTCCGCGCGGCCCTCGGCGACGACCGACGCCTTGTCGTCGAGCACCTGCCGGGCGTGGGTGAGCTCGGTCGGCAGCATCGCGCGAAGCTCGTCGAGCTGGGCGAGCACCTCCGCGCGGTTGACGACGCAGGACGCCGACATCGGCATCGCCCGCGCGCCCTCGATCAGCGCGGTCAACTCGTCGAGCTTGGCGTGCACGTCCACCCGACCGAGGCTAGCCCGCCGCCTTCGATGTCAGCGCAGCTTGCCTTTCAGCGCGGCGAGAACCGGCGGCGGCACCAGCCGGGACACGTCGCCGCCGTACGTCGCGACTTCCTTGACCAGGCTCGACGACAGGAAGCTGTAGAGCGGGTTCGTCGGCATGAACAGCGTCTCCACCTCGGCGAGCGAGTGGTTCATCTGCCCCATCTGCAGCTCGTAGTCGAAGTCGCTGACCGCGCGCAGGCCCTTGACGATGACCTGGATCCCGTTGTCCTTGCAGAAGTCGACGAGCAGGCCGTGGAAGCTGCCGACCGTCACGCTCGGCCACTCCGCCGTCGACTGCCGGAGCAGGTCCATCCGCTCCTCGGTCGTGAACAGGCCCTGCTTGCTCTTGTTGATGAGCACGGCGACGACGACCTCGTCGAACACCCGGGTCATCCGTTCGATGACGTCGAGATGCCCGTTGGTGACGGGGTCGAACGAGCCAGGGCAGACGGCGCGCCTCACGGTCGGCGACCGTACCAAAGCGTGCTGTCGCCGTACCTCCGCGACCGGTCCGCGTCGATGCCGGCCGGCCACACCGGCGGCGCGCCGCGGGTGTCGCGCTCGACGACGACGTCGCCGCCCGGCGCGAGCCAGCCGCCCCCGACGAGCAGCGCGAGCACGTCCTCGACCGCGTCGGCGTACGGCGGGTCGACGTACACGACGTCGTACGGCGTGCCCGGCTCGCGCAGGAAGCGGGTGACGTCGTCGGCGCGTACGGCGACACCGTCGAGGGCGAGCGCCGCGACGTTGTCGCGGGCCGCGCGCAGCGCATGCGCGTCGCGCTCGACCAGCAGCACCGGATTCGCGCCGCGGCTCGCGGCCTCCAGCCCGACCGCGCCGGACCCGGCGTACAGGTCGAGGAACGAGCGGCCGGACAGGTCGCCGCCGAGGGTGGAGAACAGCCCCTCGCGGACCCGGTCGGACGTCGGGCGGGTGCTCCGGCCCGGCGGCGTGGACAGCCGCCGGCCGCCCGCGACACCGCCGATAATCCTTGTCAACTCAAGCCTTTTCGAGGTAGTCGGCCTGCTCGGTGTCGGCCAGCTCGCGCACCGCCGCGGCCAGCGCGGGATGGTCCGCCAGCGACGGGTCGGCCTCGACGAGACCCGTCGCCTCCGCGCGGGCGTCGCCGATCAGGTCCTCGTCGCGGAGCAGCCGCAGCAGCCGCAGGCTCGACCGCGCGCCCGACTGCGAGGCGCCGAGCACGTCACCCTCGCGCCGCTGCTCGAGGTCGAGCCGGGCCAGCGCGAACCCGTCGAGCGTCGCCGCGACGCCGTCAACGCGCTGCCGGGCCGGGGTGTCCGCGGCGGCGGTCGTTACCAGCAGGCACAGCCCGGCGTGCCCGCCGCGGCCGATCCGTCCGCGCAGCTGGTGCAGCTGCGAGACACCGAACCGGTCGGCGTCGAGGACGACCATCACCGACGCGTTGGGTACGTCGACGCCGACCTCGATGACCGTCGTGGCGACGAGCACGTCGACGTCGCCGGCGGCGAAGCGGCGCATCACGTCGTCCTTCGCGTCCGCGGCCAGCCGTCCGTGCAGTTGCTCGACCCGTACGGCGGACAGCCGCCCGGCCGCGAGCATCGGCGCGACCTCGCTGACCGCGGCCGCGGCACTCACCGTCTCGCCGTCCGTCTCGTCGTCGGTCTCTTCCTCGGCGGCGTCCGCGTCGATGCGCGGGCAGACGACGTACGCCTGCTGGCCCGCCGCGACCTCCTCGCCGATGCGCTCCCAGACGCGGTCGATCCAGTGCGGGTGGTCGACCAGCGCGACGACGCGCGTCTCGATCTCCGCCCGGCCCTTCGGCAGCTCCTTGAGCTCGGACGTCTCGAGGTCGCCGTACACCGTCATCGCGACGGTGCGCGGGATCGGTGTCGCGGTCATGACGAGGACGTGCGGCGGCGCGGATCCCTTGGCCCGCAACGCGTCGCGCTGCTCCACGCCGAACCGGTGCTGCTCGTCGACGACGACGAAGCCGAGGTCGGCGAACTGCACGTGCTGTTCGAGCAGCGCGTGCGTGCCGACGACGATGCCGGCCGCACCGCTCGCGGCGTCGAGCAGGTTCTCCCGGCGCGCCTTCGCGCCCTGCGAGCCGGTGAGCAGCGCGACCTTCGTCGCGACGTCGGCGCCGCCGAGCTGGCCGGCCTGCGCCAACGGCCCGAGCAGGTTCTGCAGCGTACGAAAGTGTTGCTGCGCAAGGACTTCTGTCGGTGCGAGCAACGCCGCCTGCCCGCCGCTGTCGACGACGGCGAGCATCGCGCGCAACGCGACGTCGGTCTTGCCGGAGCCCACCTCGCCTTGCAGCAACCGGTGCATCGGGTGCGAACGCGCGAGGTCCGCGAAGACGTCCGCGCTCACCCGCTGCTGACCCTCGGTCAGCTCGAACGGCAGCCGCCGGTCGAACTCCGCCAACAGACCGTCCGGCTTCGGCTCGCGCGGCGTCGCCGGTTGTGAGGCGATCGCGACCCGACGCTGCGCGAGCACGACCTGCAACACGAACGCCTCGTCCCACTTGAGCCGTAGCTGCGCCTGCTTCACCTGCTCGAACGTGTCGGGCTGGTGGACGAGCCGCAGCGCGTCGGCCAACGGCAGCAGGCCGTGCCGACCGCGTACGTCGTCGGGCAGCGGGTCGGCGCCGATGTCGACCATGTCGAGCGCGACCCGGATCGCCTTCGCGACCTTCCACGACGGCAGCGCAGCGGTCGCCGGGTAGACCGGGATCAGCCCGGTGAGCATCGACTCCTCCGCGTCCGCGTCGTCGTCGAGCAACTGCGTCTGCGGGTTGGTGAGCTGGCGGCGGCCGTTGAAGCTGCCGACCTTGCCGGCGAACAGCCCGCGCTGGCCCGGACGCAGCTGCGAGGCTCGCCACGACTGGTTGAAGAACGTCAGCCGAAGCTGCGCGTTGCCGTCGGTGACGACGACCTCGACGAGAGTGCCGCGGCGGTTGCGCATCGACCGCGCGTCGACCTTCGCGATCTCGGCCTGCACGGTGACGTACTCGTCCTCGCGCAGGTCCGACAGCGGTGTCAGCACCCCGCGCTCGGCGTACCGGCGCGGGTAGTGCCGCAGCAGGTCCCCGGCGGTACGCAGGTCGAGCCCGGTCTCGAACGCCTTCGCCGTCTTGCCGCCGACGACGTCGCGCAGCGGCGACGACAGCGACGGGCTCACTCGACGCCGACCAGCAACGGGAACAGCGGCTGCCCGCCGTCGTACGTCACGACCTCGACGACCGGCCGGGTGGCGGCGAGGTACCCGGTCAGCCCGGCCGCAAGATCAGCGGCCGCGTCGACGCCGGTGATCAGCGTGACCAGCTCGCCGCCGCCGATCAGCAGCCGGTCGAGCAGCCCGCGGGAGACGTCGGCCACGTCGTCGCCGATCAGCGCGACGTCGTCGTCGAGCAGGCCGAGGATGTCGCCGGCCCGGCACCGGCCGGCGCTCGTCTGCGCGTCGCTGGTCGCCCGGGTCACGCCGCCGTAGCGGGTCGCGGCGGCGGCCGCGCTCATCGCCACGACGTCGTCGCCGAACCGCCGCGCCGGGTCGTGGACGGCGACCGCGGCGAGGCCCTGTACGACGGACCGGCTCGGCAGGACGGCGACGGTCAGGCCGCTGGCGCGGAGCACGTCGGCGGCCGCCTCGGCTCGGGAGACGAGCTCGCGGTCGTTGGGCAGCAGCACCACCTGGCCGGCGCCGGACCGCCGCATCGCGGCGACGAGGTCAGCCGTCGAGCAGTCCCGCCCGGCACCTCCGGGTACGACGTCCGCGCCCGCGGCGCGGAACAGCGCGGCGAGGCCGGCGGCGGGGACGACCGCCACGAGCGCCGACCCGGGGGCCGGCGCGGGCGCGGGCGGCGGGGTCGAGTCGGCGAACCTCGTGACGCTGATCCGGTAGGGGCGGCCGGCGGCGATACCTGCCTCGATCGCCGCGCCGATGTCGTTGACGTGC
>JAVEEI010000042.1 GCA_030840525.1 Frankiaceae bacterium | reverse complement strand
ACTGGTACGCGTCCAGCCTGATCACCTCCGCGGTGACGGTCATCCTCACCGTGATCACGGCGAGCATGGCAGCGTTCGCCCTGTCCCGGCTCAACTTCCGCTTCCGTGGCGCCGTGCTCGCCTTGATCCTGGCCGGCCTTCTCATCCCGCTCCAGGTGCTGATCGTGCCGCTGTTCCGCGAAGTCGGTTCGCTCGGATTGCTCAACACCTACTGGGCCGTCATCCTGCCTCAGGTGCCCACCGCGATCGCGGTGTTCGTGTTCAAGCAGTTCTTTGACGGCCTGCCGCATGAGCTCGAGGAGGCCGCTCGGGTCGACGGTGCCAGCACCTGGTGGATGTACTGGGGCCTCGCGATGCCTCTGACCCGGCCGGCGATCGCCGCCGTGTCGATCTTCACGTTCATCTGGTCGTGGAACAACCTGCTGTGGCCCTTGCTGGTGCTGAGCAACCCCAAGCTGATGACCATCCCCGTCGGGCTGGCCACGGTGCAGGGCAACTTCGGTATTCGGTATGCGGACACCATGGCTGCGTCGCTCCTCGGCGCGTTGCCCCTCATCGTGCTGTTCCTGTTCTTCCAGCGCCAGATCGTCGAGGGAGTCGCAGGCACCGGGCTGAAGGGCTGACACCTACGTTTCCACCCGTCGTGCACCTCCGTTGCTCCGGCTGCGGGGGTGCACGCGTTGGGGCGGAGGCCGCCGGTGGGGCGGAGGCCGTCGGCGCGCCGCTCGGCGCCTCAGCGCGGCGCGCGCGAGGGCCGCTGATGCAGGGCTCGATCGGTTCTCCCGCGCAACCTGAAGGGAGCGTCTCGCGCCGCTTGTAGTCTCATTGCGAGCCGGTAAAGCCCGAACACGCACAGCTCACATCATCGGAGTTGACCGCTGGTCGCGTCGATATCGTGTCGGTGTGGCGGAGCCGACGAGGTGGGTGACGGAGCACGACGCTGGGCATTCCTCGTGGTACATCGAGCGTTTCCGACGGATGGCCGCCGAGGGGGCCGACCTTGCCGGAGAGGCACGCTTGCTGGACGCCATGCTCCCGCGACGTTCACGTGTGCTCGACGCAGGGTGTGGCCCCGGCCGGGTGGGTGCCGAGCTGGCCGCCCGGGGGCACCTCGTGGTCGGCGTGGACGCCGATGAGGCCCTCATCGAGGCGGCACGTGCCGATCACCCGGAGTCCGTGTGGCTGGTCGCCGACCTCAGCGAGTTGGACCTAGAGGCACTCGGCTATTCCGAACCGTTCGACGCCGCAGTCGTCGCCGGTAACGTGATGCCGTTTCTGGCGCCGGGCACCGAGCCGGCAGTACTGCGTCGTCTGGCTGAACACTTACGCTCGGATGCAGTTGTCGTCGTGGGTTTCGGGCTTGATCGCGGCTACTCCCTGAGCCAGTTCGACGCGCACGCTGCAGCGGCGGGCTTCGTGCTCGAGCACCGCTTTGCGACCTGGGACCTGCGCCCGTGGCACAACGATGCGCCATTCGCAGTCACAGTTCTGCGGCTACCGTGAGTACCAGCGGCTCCCGGGCGTGCCGAGCTGGTCGGCCAAGCGGGCCGCTTCGATGTCGATGCGCGGAGGCAGCGCGCGCAGGCGCCCGGAGGTTGTGGCAAACGGGGATCTCCGTCAGATTCGGATGAGAGGGGCGCATGCAGGGGGTCTTCGAGGGCTTCGCGACCATTGGGGTCGTTATCGCGCTCGGCGCCCTTCTGGGTCACTTCGGTTTCCTCGACCTCGACGCGCAGATGCTGCTGTCGCGACAGTCGTTCTTCGTCGCCAGCCCGGCACTGATCGTCACCGTGCTCGATCACGCCGATGTGGCGGGGGTCTTGTCCGCCAATCTGGTTGCCACCTTCGCCGGCTTCCTTGCGGCGTCGGTGCTGTATCTCGTGGCCGCGCGGCTCGTCTGGCGGCACGATCTCGGCGACACGGTGATCGGCATGCTGTCCTCGTCGTACGTCAACGCCGGCAACTTGGGGCTGCCGATCGCGGCGTACGTGCTGGGCGACGCAGCGCTGGTCGCGCCGACACTGCTCATGCAGCTGCTCGTCTTACAGCCACTGGCGCTCGCTGCGCTCGACCACGCGAGCTCGTCCTCCGCCTTCTCGATCGGTCGCGCCCTTCTCCAGCCGGTCACGAATCCGCTGACCGTCGGCTCGATCGTCGGCGTGCTGCTCGCGGTCACCGGTCTCACCCTTCCGGGCGGGGTGCGTGAACCGCTCCAACTGGTAGGCGACATGGCAGTGCCCTCGATGCTGCTTGCCTACGGCGTCTCTCTGCGGCTCGGGCCTCGAGCGGGCCACGGCACCTCGCTGGCCGAGATCGGCTGGATCGCCGTGCTCAAGCTCGTCGTCCAGCCAGCCACGGCGTATGCCGTCGCGCGGTTCGCGCTCGGGGTCGGTGACGCGCAGCTGCTCGCCATCACGGTGCTTGCGGCGTTGCCGGCGGCGCAGAACATCTTCGTCCACGCAACGCGCTACGGGCACGCGGAGGTGGTTGCCCGTGACTCCATCTTCGTCACGACCCTGCTCGCAGTGCCCGCGATCCTCGTGATCGCCGCTGTCCTGGCGTGAACGGCAGCACCATGTCGTCGAGTGGGTAGAAATGCATGCTCGAGCGGGTAGATATGCACCGTCGAGTGGGCGCATATGCACCGTCGAGTGGTCGCAGAAGTGTGCGGCGGTTCGCTGCGCCGAATGAACCCGAGCGTTTGCGCCCGCTCGCCGGACGTTTGCGCCCGCTCGCCGGACGTTTGCGCCCGCTCGGCCGGACGTTTGCGCCCGCTCGGCCGGACGTTTGCGCCCGCTCGGGGGGACGATTGCGCCCGCTCGCTGACTCGACCACGACGAGGGGCCGGCGTCTTGCGGCTGAACAGGCACCCGAGGTGAGGGTGTCT
>JAVEEI010000039.1 GCA_030840525.1 Frankiaceae bacterium | reverse complement strand
CTACCAGGAAAGCACCGGCTGGCAGTACGAATGGTTGGTGCCGCAGGACGTCCGCGGTCTCGACCAGACCCTCGGCGACGCGACGACGAAGCAGCGGCTGGACGAGTTCTTCTCGACATTGCTCAACCAGCAGGCAGCACCCGCCGTACCGCTCGCGCAGCAGCACGCGAGCGCGTTCGGCGTCTATTACGCCGGCAACCAATACACGCCCGCGAACGAGACCGACCTGCAGGCGCCGTGGCTGTACGACTGGTTGGGCGAGCCGTCCAAGACCCAGCAGGTCGTCCGCGCTGCGACGGCGGTGTTCAACGCGACGCCGTACGGGCTGCCCGGCAACGACGACGCGGGGACGATGAGCGCCGCCTATGTGCTCTCGGCGATCGGGCTGTACCAAGCCCAGCCCGGCGTCGACGCATGGGAGTTGTCGTCGCCGATCTTCAGCAACGTCGTCATCAACGGCGACGGCAAGTCCGGCCCGAGGTTCACGATCGCCGCGCCCGGGTCGAGCAGCATCAACCAGTACGTCGCCGGCGCCACGTTGAGCCAGCCCGGCGCGCGGGGGGCCGCCCCGCTCGACAAGACCTGGCTGGCCAACGCCGACCTGCACACCCGCCGGACCTTGACGCTCACCCTCGGTGCGACGCCCGGCGGCTGGGCGACGGGACCGTCAGCCGCCCCGCCGAGCCTCTCCGACCCGGCGCGTTAGCCCATTTGGCGCTATCGCCGGACATCGTGGACCGATAGAAACAGCACACGACTTAACACGGGGAAGCGATGATCCGCACCGGCCCCACCGGCGCCGCTCCAGGCGTACGGAGAAATCGGTCGCCTGCCGGTGCGGGGAGCTAGTGGCGAGACCGACCTGTCCTCACGACAGGAGACTCAGCCATGGCACGTCACGCCGCAACCAGCACCCGCCGCCGGTCCAGCTCGGCCGAGCGGGCCCACCGCGCCGGTCTCGTGACCGGCACGATCGACCTGACCTCGTCGTCGCCGGCGGCGGTGCGCGAGCGCCTCGTCAACACCGCCGCCCGTAACGGCGGCGCGCTCGCGATCGTCGCTACGACCGTCTGGATCTACGACATCGCCCGCATCGTCCGCGGGGCGTAGCGCCTACTGACCCGCGACCCGGCTGCCGCCGGCAACGCAGTCCAGGAACAAGAACGTGTACTGGGACTCGTTCGTGGCGAGCAGCAGCGGCGTCCCCGGCTTCACGTCGATCTCGTTCAGGTTGGCGACGACCGAGGGCCCGTTCGCCTGCCGGTTGTACGACGTATACGACTCGAACGTGCTGAGACAGCTCGCGTTCGCGCCGGCCGGTGCCGCCGCGGTCACGATGGCTCCGACGCCGCTGCCCGCGGTCGCCAGCGCAGCGAACCCGAGCGCAATGATCCTTCTGGGCACGTGTCCTCCCGGACGCTAAGAGAAGCCGGACAGCTACGACGAGGTGCTGCTGACGACGTAGCTCGCGGTGCTGGTCGCCACGGCGGTGGTGCCGTCGGCGGTCGAGGTGATCGTGGCGACGCAGTTGATGCCGCCCCACGCGCCGATCTCGCCCTTGCCCGGGCCGTCGACGTGGGTCGTGTAGGTGAGGCCGTCGCACAGGAGTGACGCGTCGACGGCGCCCTTGGTCACGACGATGTCGACGGTACGGCGTACGCCGCAGCCGGCGCACTCGACCGGCGGCGGGCCCTGCGTCGCGCAGGACGCCGAGACGCCGGCCGCGGCAGTGTGCAGCGCGGTGGCGCAGTACGGCGAGAGCAGGCTGGAGGCGTGCGCGGGGAGCGCGGCGGCGGAGCCGGCGACGAGCACGGCGGCGAGGGCGAGGCGGGGGCGCATGAGCGGCACCTTCCGGTCAGGGGTCGAGGCGCGGCAGTCCTTCGCCGTACTCCCGGGAACTCCTGCTGATGCCTACCGGGTTCCGTCTGCCAAGCTTGGCGACCGTGACCGGTACACGGGACGGGGCAGACGCATGAGGATCGCGATCGCCGGCGGGACCGGCGTGGTCGGCAGCTATGCGGCGGACGCGGCCGAGGACGCGGGCCACGATGTCGTCGTACTCACCAGGCACAGCGGCGTCGACGTGATGACCGGCGAGGGGCTGACGGCCGCGCTCGACGGTGTCGACGTCATCGTCGACGCGCTGAACCTGTTCTCGCTCAAGGGCTCGGTCTCGAAGGCGTTCTTCGCCACGACCGCGCGCAACCTCCAGGAAGCTGGCAACCGGGCCGGCGTCCGGCACGTCGTGACGCTCTCGATCGTCGGGATGGAGGGCGTTCCCCGCTACCCCTACTACGCCGCGAAGCTGGCGCAGGAAGCGGCGACGCAGCGCGGCCCGCTGCCGGCGACCATCCTGCGGGCCACGCAGTTCCACGAGTTCCCGGCCCAGGTCATGCAGCTGTCGCACCGGGGCCCGGTCGCCTTCGTGCCGCACATCAGGTCCCAGCCGGTCGCGGCGCGCACCGTCGGTGCGCACCTCGTCCGGCTCGCCGCCGAGCAGCCGGGCGGCACGCACGAGCTCGCCGGCCCCGACGTCCACGACATCGCCGACCTCGCGAAGCGTTTCGCGAAAGCGCGCGGGCTGTCCTTCCGCGTCGTCGGCCTGCGGCTGCCCGGCAAGACCGGCCGGCAGCTCCGCTCCGGCGCGTTGCTGGCGACCGAAGGTACGACGATCGACGGCCCGAGCTTCGACGCGTGGCTCGGCAGCGAGGACGCGAAGCGGATCCCGCTGTGACCGCTGACTACGACCTCGACAGTGCGGGCGACGTCTTGCGCCGGACGCCGGACACGTTGCGTGCGTTGCTCGCCGACCTGCCGGACGAGTGGCTGCACGGGCGCGAGGCACCGGACGCGTGGTCGCCGTACCAGGTCTGCGGTCACCTGCTGCACATCGAGCAGTCCGACTGGATGGACCGGACCCGGGTGATCCTCCGGCACGGTACGACGCAGGTGTTCGACCCGGTCGACCGCGAGGCGGGGTTTGCGACGTTCGACGGCTGGCCGGTCGGCCGGTTGCTCGACGAGTTCGCGGCGACGCGGCGGGCCAACCTCGACGAGCTGCGCGAGCTGGTCACACCGGACGACCTCGACCTGCGCGGCCTACATCCGGACTTCGGCGCGGTGACGCTGGCCGAGCTGCTCGCGACCTGGGTGGTGCA
The DNA here is from genome assembly GCA_030840525.1 of Frankiaceae bacterium. Taxonomy (GTDB): domain Bacteria; phylum Actinomycetota; class Actinomycetes; order JAFAQI01; family JAFAQI01; genus BP-197. The sequence goes on along the minus strand of JAVEEI010000039.1, from coordinate 20,325 downwards.
CGACTTCAACCACCTGCATCAGATCGTCAAGACGATGGCGAAGCGGTACACGGTCGCGGTCGGGCCGTGGCGCGCGTTCCTGCCGGTCCTCGACGTCGGCTGACCGGCGTCACTTGATCCAGGCGCCGTCGATCCACCGGGGTTCGCCGTCGAGCATCGGCGCGTAGTGCTCCGACCACCAGGCGCCCTGCTCGGGGTCGTCGGCGAGGGCGGCGTACGCCTCTTTGCTCTCGAACACCACGACGTTCACCACCGTCTTGCCGTCGTCGCCGACCAGCACGTGGCTGCTCATGAAGCCGGGAACCTGACGTCGGGACTGCCAGGCCTCGATCTCGTTGCGAAGGTCGTCGGCGGTGACGCCGTCGGCCAGCGTGCCGATCATCGTGGTCCCGTACATCGCGCCCTCCCCTGAGGTGAGTACGCGACGACCTTACTTCTTTACGACGTAGTCGAACGGCGGCGTCGCGTCGGTCAGGTTGAACAGGCCGACGGGGTTCTTCGCCAGCGTCCCCGCCGCACTCGCGCTGAACGCCGTGGCGCTGTAGAGCACCCGCCCGACCTTGTGTCCGCCGATCATCGACCACGGCACGTGCAACGTGATCGTGTTGCCCTGCACCGCGCCCGGAATCGTCGTGTTCGAGTCGAACAGCATGCTGATCTCGGTCCCGGTGCCGGGGGTCGGCGCGACGTCGCCGCCGAAGAACCGCGGCGCAGCGCCGCCGACCGACTCCATGCCGGCGTAGTAGATGTGGCCGTTGCCCGGCGTGTGCGGGTCGTACGTCGTGAACCGGGCGATCCACTCGCCGGTCGTGCCGCCGGCCGTCGGCGACACCAGCAGGCTCGACAGCGACTTCGCCGTCATCGTCACGACCAGGCCGTTCTTGTCCTGCCGGATGCGTGCGCTGGTCAGGTCGAGGTTGGCGCCCGCCGACGTGTGCTGCGTGTTGGCGTTGTAGTAGGCGTCGCCGGCCGGGTCGGAGACCCCGTCGTACGGCGCGCCCGGGCCGCTGCCCGCGCCGTGAATCGTGCCGGCGATGAGGCTCGGCCCGCTCGTCTGCCGGACCACGACGGTCGGGCCGTTCTCGGCGACCGCGCCGGTCGGGCCCGTGGTGTAGGTGTTGGACGTGTCGTCGACGTAGGACAGCAGCAGCGCGCCCTGCGCGTCGTGGTTCACCTCGAGGTAGTCGCCCAGGCTGCGGTCGCCCATCGAGATCGTGCAGTTGAGGCCCTGCGTGCAGATGGGGCCGTACTTGATCGGGTGCTCGCTCACGGTCGTGACGGTCCAGTGCGGGTGCGCGGAGAGCGCGTCGAGACTCTCGCCGACCTGCACGCTGATCTCCGCGTGGGTCAGGTCGTCGAGCAGGTAGTGGCCGTTCTCGCTGGTCTCGTCGGCGTGGTACCACGCGACCGCGACGCGGCCGCTGCTGCCGGCGTTGACCCACGAGAAGGCGTTGGAGCCGCCCTTGCTCACGAGCATCGGCTTGCCCCAGTGGCTGCCGTCCTTCGACGCGACGACGTAGGTCAGGTACGGCCCGATCGGGTTGCCGGACGCGTTGTTCTGCTGCGACGAGAAGGCGACGTAGAAGTGGCCGGCGCTGTCCTCGGCGATGGTCGCGAAGTTGGACGCGCCGCAGATGCCCGGCGCGGACGGCTTGTCCGGGCAGAGCGAGGCGTTGACGACCGTGTGCGTCCAGTGCGCGACGACCTGGCCGCCCGGCTCCATCGTGAGCTTGCCGCGGCTGACGACGACCTGGTTGCTGTCTTCGGTGGTGTGCGCGATCAGCAGGTCGCCGTTGGGCGCGAGCACCTGGTTGCCGGAGATGCCCTCGTTGTCGGTGACGCAGTTGAGCTGGCCGCCGCCGATGCAGTTGTCGTCGACCTTGCCGTCGAGCAGGTTGCCGTTGAAGACCGGCGTGAACGTGATGCCGTCGTGGCTGACCGACTCGACGAGCTGGTTCGTCGGCGCGTTCGGGTCGTTTGGGTTGGTGCCGGACGCGGCGGCGTCGTACTCCTCGTAGATCGCGAAGTCGGGGTCGCCGAGGTTGCCGTGAATCGCGTACCACATCCGGTCGACCGGGGAGTTGGGCACGGACAGGCAGTTGGTCTTCCAGGTCGCGCCGTGGTCGGTGCTGACCGAGTTGGAGAGGTTGGAGAGGTTCTGCAGGTCGGAGAAGAAGATGTCGCCCTTCTTGTCGATCTGCGTCTCGGTGTCGCCGCCGCCCTGCGGGCAGGTCGCCGGCTTGCCGAGCCCGAGCTGCCCGGGGATCATCTGGAAGCTGTTGCCGTGGTCGACCGACTGCCAGATGAAGCTGTGCGCCTCGGACGAGCCGTTGGGCACGGTCGAGTAGAGCCGGCCCGCGTTGTCGATCGCGATGTCGGGCTCGAACCCGGCGCGCTGCTCGTCCACGACGACCTCGTGCGAGAAGGTCATCGCCGGCTTGGGCGAGGTGGCGGCGTTCGCGCCGGCGACGGCGAAGCCGAGGGTGACGGAACCGGCAAGGGCGAGAGCAAGGGTCTTCCGCGACATGAGGTGAGAATTTCGGCGTAAACAGCCGTTTCACCTGCACCCAGGCCGGGCCTTCACGGGTTCGAACATATGTTCTAATCTCGGTGGATGGCGCTGGCGGAAGCTCTCGTCCGGCCGGGCACGTTCGCGGCCCCGGACGTCCTGCCGGTCGCGCCGCCGCTCGACGCGCTGTTTCCGTACGGCGGACCGGCCCGCGGCGGCGTCGTCAGCGTCGGCTCGCTGACGGTCGCGCTCGCCCTGCTCGCCGCCACCAGCGCCGCCGGCGGATGGTGCGCCGCGGCCGGCCTGCCCGACCTCGGCCTCGCCGCGGCCGCCGACGCCGGCATCGACCTCCAGCGCTTCGTCGTCGTACCCGCGCCGGGCGAGCAGTGGGCGGTCACGGTCGCGACTTTGCTCGACGGGGTCGGCCTGGTGCTCGCCCGGCCGCCGGCCCGGCTGAAGGCGAGCGATGCGCGCCGGCTCGCGGCCCGGCTGCGCGAGCGCCGCGGCGTGCTGCTGCTCGCTGGTGACACCGCCGGCGCGTGGCCGGACAACACCGACCTGCGGATCCGGGTCGAGGCGAGCGAGTGGACCGGCCTGTCCGACGGCTACGGCCGGCTGCTGCGCCGGCGGACCCGCCTGGTCGCGAGCGGGCGCGGCGCGGCGGCGCGCGAGCGGCGGGTGAGCGCATGGCTGCCGGCATGAGCCGGACCCCGCGGCTGCTGACGCTGTGGTGCCCCGACTGGCCGGTCGTCGCGCTCGACCTCGACCCCGACGTGCCGGCCGCCGTACTCGCCGGCGAGGACGTGTTCGCCTGCTCGCGCGCGGCCCGGGCGGAAGGGGTACGGCGCGGGCTGCGCCGGCGCGAGGCGCAGCGGCGCTGCCCGGACGTCCGCATCGTCGAGCGGGACGAGGCGGCGGAGGTGCGTGCGTTCGAGCCGGTCGTCAACGCGCTGGAAGCCGTCTGCCCGACGGTCGAGGTCAGCCGTCCCGGCTTGTGCGCGCTGCCCACCAAAGGCCCGGCGCGCTACTTCGGCGGCGACGAGGCGCTCGTGCACGTCGTCGCCGAGGCCACCCACGACGCCTACCGCATCGGCATCGCCGACGGGCGGTTCGCGTCGGCCCAGGCAGCCCGCCGCGGAATCGTTGTGCCACAAGGAAAATCGGCGGCATTCCTTGCGCCGCTCCCAGTCGACCTGCTCGACCGGCCGGCGCTCGCCGACCTGTTCGCCCGGCTCGGTTTGCGCACGCTCGGCGGCGTCGCGGCGCTGCCGTCGCGGCAGGTGGCGTCGCGGTTCGGCGCCGAGGGCATCGCCGCGCACCGGCTGGCCCGCGGGCTCGACGAGCATCTCGTCGCCTCCCGCGCGACCGCGCGCGAGATCGTCGCCGAGGAAGTCCTCGACCCGCCGGTCGAGTCGGTCGAGCAGTTGGCGTTCGTGGCGAAACGGCTCGCCGACACGCTGGCCGCCGAGCTCGCCGCGCACGTCCTCGGCTGCGCGCGCGTGCTGATCGAGGCCGAGACCGAAACCGGTGAGAAACGCAGCCGGCTGTGGCGGTACGACGGCGCGTTCACCGCGACCGCGATGGCGCAACGGGTCCGGTGGCAGGTCGCCGGCTGGCTCGAAGGGCCGGCCGCCGAACGGCCGTCGTCGGGTGTCGCCCGGCTGCGGCTGACGCCCGACGAGGTGCATCGCGGCGCCGGCCAGCAGCTGCGGTTGTTCGACGACGCGACCGGCAGCGTCGAGGCCGACGAGCGGGCCGCCACCGTGATGGCCCGGTTGCAAGGGCTGCTCGGTTTCGACGCGGTGAACCTCGCTGTCCTGTCCGGTGGCCGCGGCCCGGCCGAGTGGGCCCGGCTGGTGCCGTGGGGTGAGCCGCGCCCCACGCCGTACGACGCGACCCCGCCGTGGCCGGGACGGTTGCCCGCGCCGCACCCGACCGTCGTCCACGATCCGGTGCTCCCGGCCCGGGTCGTCGACGGCACCGGCACCGACGTCCTGCTCGACGAGCACGGCACGATTTCCGTTGCGCCGCAACGACTTTCGATACGCGGTGGGCGTCCGGTCGCGATCACCGCGTGGGCCGGGCCGTGGCCCGTGCAGGAGCGGTGGTGGGACCCCGCCGCGCACGTCTCCCTCGCCCGCTTCCAGATCGTCACGGCCGATGGCGTGGCCCGGCTGGTCGCGACCGGCGAGGGCCGCTGGTGGGTAGAAGGGACGTACGACTGATGAGCTTCTCGCACGGGCCCAACCTGAGCTGGTCGACGATCGAGCAGCTCCTCTCCGACCGGGCTGTTCCGCCGGGTGGCGACGGCGGCGACAGCCCGGCCTGGTCGTACAAGCGGCCGCCGTACGTCTCGACGGTGAGCCGCCGGGCCGGCGCGGTGCCGTACGCCGAGCTGCACTGCCACTCCAACTTCAGCTTCCTCGACGGCGCCTCGCATCCGGACGAGCTCGTCGAGCAGGCCGCGCGGCTCGGCCTGGAAGCGCTCGCGCTCACCGACCACGACGGCTTCTACGGCGTCGTCCGGTTCGCCGAGGCGGCGAAAGCCGTTGGCCTGCCGACGATTTTCGGCGCCGAGCTCAACCTCGCGCTGCCGTCGCCGCGGCAGGGCCCGGCGGATCCTGACGGGACGCACCTCGTCGTGCTCGCCCGCGACCCCGCCGGCTACGCGCGGCTCGCCCGCACGATCAGCATGGGCCAGCGCCGCGGCGAGAAGGGGCGGCCGGTCTACGACCTCGCCGACCTCGCCGGTGTCGCGGGCGGGCACTGGCTGGTGCTCACCGGCTGCCGCAAGGGGCTGGTGCCGGCGTCGCTGCCGGCCGACCGGCTCGGCGTGCTCGTCGACGCGTTCGGTCGCGACAACGTCGCGGTCGAGCTGTGGGACCACGCGACGCCGTACGACACCGAACGCAACGACGCGCTGTCGGTCCTCGCCGACCGGCACCGGGTGCTCACCGTCGCGACCAACAACGTGCACTACGCGACGCCCGACCGGCACCGGCTCGCGACCGTGCTCGCGGCCGTGCGCGCGCGCCGCGACCTCGACGGCATCGACGGCTGGCTGCCGTCCGCACCGACCGCCTACCTGCGCAGCGGCGCCGAGCAGGCGGCCCGGTTCGCCCGCTGGCCCGGCGCGGTCGCGCGCGCCGCCGAGCTCGGCCTGTCGTGCGCGTTCGACCTCGACCTGATCGCACCGCGGCTGCCGGACTGCGCCGTACCCGACGGGCACACCGAGGCGAGCTGGCTGCGGCAGCTCGCATACGACGGCGCGCGGCGGCGCTACGGCGTACGGCGGCCGGAGAGCGAGGCGGCGTACCAGCAGATCGAGAAAGAACTCGCGTTGATCGAGCAGCTCGAGTTTCCCGGCTACTTCCTGATCGTGCACGACATCGTGCAGTTCTGCGTCCGCGCCGACATCCTCTGCCAGGGTCGCGGCTCGGCCGCCAACAGCGCGGTCTGTTACGCGCTCGGCATCACCAACGTCGACTCGGTCGGGTTGAAGCTGCTGTTCGAACGCTTCCTGTCGCCGTACCGCGACGGGCCGCCGGACATCGACCTCGACATCGAGAGCGGCCGGCGCGAAGAGGTGATCCAGTACGTCTACGACAAGTACGACCGCGACCACGCGGCGCAGGTCGCGAACGTCATCACCTACCGCGCGCGGTCGGCGATGCGCGACACCGGCCGTGCGCTCGGGTACGCCGTCGGCCAGCTCGACGCGTGGTCGCGGCAGGTCGACGGCTGGGGCTCGGTGTCGTCGTCCACCGACTCGGACGTGCCGGCGCAACTGGTCGAGATGGCCGACGAACTGCAAGGTTTTCCAAGGCATCTCGGCATCCACTCGGGCGGCATGGTGATCTGCGACCGGCCGGTGGTCGAGGTGTGCCCGGTCGAGTGGGCGCGGATGGCCGACCGCAGCGTCTTGCAGTGGGACAAGGACGACTGCGCGATGGCCGGGCTGGTGAAGTTCGACCTGCTGGGTCTCGGCATGCTCACCGCGCTGCACGACACCTTGGATCTCATCGCGGACAGCACCGGCAAGCGGCTCGAGCTGTGGGAGCTGCCGCAGGAAGACCCGGCCGTCTACGACATGCTCTGCGCGGCCGACTCGGTCGGCGTGTTCCAGGTCGAGTCGCGCGCGCAGATGGCGACGTTGCCGCGGCTGCGGCCGCGCACGTTCTCCGACCTCGTCATCGAGATCGCCATCATCCGGCCCGGCCCGATCCAGGGCGGCTCGGTGCACCCGTACATCCGCCGCCGGCACGGGCAGGAGGAGGAGACGTACCTGCACGAGCTGCTGCGACCGGCGTTGGAAAAGACCAAAGGTGTGCCGCTGTTCCAGGAACAGCTCATGCAGATCGCGATCGACGTCGCCGGCTTCTCCGCCGCCGAGGCCGACGAGCTGCGGGTCGCGATGGGGTCGAAGCGATCCCGCGCGCGGATGGAGAAGCTGCACGACCGGCTCTGCTCCGGCATGGCCGCGAAAGGCATCTCCACCGACATCGCCGAGCAGATCTACGCCAAGCTGCTGGCCTTCGCCAACTACGGCTTCCCCGAGTCGCACGCGGTGAGCTTCGCGTTCATCGTCTACGCGAGTGCGTGGCTCAAGCTCTACTACCCGGCGGCGTTCCTGGCCGGTTTGCTCAACGCGCAGCCGATGGGCTTCTACTCGCCGGCGTCGCTCGTCGCCGACGCGCGGCGGCACGGCGTCGTCGTACACGGGCCCGACGTCAACGCCTCCCGAGCGGCGTGTCACGTCGACGCCGTAACTGGCGCCGTCCGGCTGGGACTGTCGTCGGTCCGGTTGATCGGCGACGCGCTTGCCGAGCGGCTCGCCGCCGGCGCGCCGTACTCCTCGATGGCGGACGTCGCGCGCCGCGGCGGGCTGAGCCTCGCGCAGACCGAGGCACTCGCGACGGCGGGCGCGTTCGGTTGCTTCGGCGTCGGCCGACGCGGTGCGCTGTGGAGCGCGGGCGCGGTCGCGCCGGTGTCGGAGTCGCAGCTCGACGGGACCGGCATCGGGGTCGACGCACCGGAGCTGCCGGCGATGAGCGCACCCGAGCAGACCGTCGCGGACATGTGGGCGCTCGGGCTGTCACCGGACAGCCACGTCCTTGAGTACTCGCGATCCGAGCTGGCCGCGCGCGGCGTCGTACCGGCTGCGGCGCTGCGGGCGGTGCCCAATGGTCAGCGGGTCCTCGTCGGTGGTGCGGTGATCCACCGGCAGCGGCCGTCGACGGCCGGCGGTACGACGTTCGTCAACCTCGAGGACGAGACCGGTCACATCAACGTGATCTGCTCGCGCGGCGTATGGCAGCGCTACCGGCGGGTCGCGCGCGGGAGCGCCGGGCTGCTCATCCGCGGCCGGGTCGAGAACGTCGAAGGTGTCGTCAACGTCGTGGCCGACCGGATCGAGGCGCTGCCGTTGCTGCACGCCGCCCCGTCGCGCGACTTCCGCTAGCGCCGACCTCCCGCTAGGGCTTGCAGTCGCAGCCCTTCGGCTCGGTCAGGTCGATGACGTCCGTCGCGTCGGTCGTTTCGTCGGGGCACGGGTGGCTGAGCACCCACTCCCAGCCCTGCTCGGCGTCGGGGAAGCGCTCGGTCGCGCCGCACTCGCACCGGGCGAGCCATACGCCGGCGGCGACGGGGATGACGTCGATCACAAGTTCAAGAATTGACCGTCTACCTGACCCGGTCGACGCCCGTGCGCCGCAACTTGGTCTCCCCCGGATGGAGTAACGCCGGCGGGACTACGGCGAAGATGGCCCGGTGACTAGGACGGTCGGCGTAACCAGCGGCGTCATGACTGCTCGATGCTGAGCGGCATGAGGCAACGACTCACTGCCGAGGAAGACGCGGTCCTGCGCCGGCTGCACGCGCTGGCCGAGATGGGCGTGCTCTCCGAGGGAGCCGCGCAGATGTACGAAGACCTGCGTGCGCGCGACCGCCGTACGGTGGTCCGCCCGGTGTCGGACGTCGTGATCCCGCGGCAGAGCCGGCCGCGCGACGCGGGACCGGTGGTATCCCGGCGCTGACGGTGTAGCCCACGGCACAGGGTGGGTAGGCCCCCGGGGTGACGCTCGCTCCCTCGACCGTGCTCGGCGGCCGTTACGCCCTCGTCGATCGGCTCGCAGTCGGCGGGATGGGCGAGGTCTGGTGCGCCGACGACTCCGTGCTGGGCCGCGCCGTGGCGGTCAAGATCCTGCGTGACGAGTACGCCGGCGACCCGGCGTTTCGCGAGCGGTTCCGCGCCGAGGCGCAGAACGCCGCGTGCCTCGTGCACCCGAACGTCGCGCAGGTGTTCGACTACAACGAGGGCGAGGACACGCCGGGCAGCCCGCCGTGGCTGGTCATGGAGCTCATCCGCGGCGAGCCGCTGTCCGAGCTGATCGCGCGCGAGGCGCCGCTGCCGCCGGACCGGGTGTGGAGCATCGTCGGCCAGGCCGCGTCGGCGCTCGCGGCCGCGCACGCTGCGGGTGTCGTGCACCGCGACATCAAGCCGGCGAACCTGCTGCTCTGCTCCGACGGTACCGTGAAGGTGACCGACTTCGGGATCGCGCGCGCGACGGGCGCCTCGTCGGTGACGTCGACGGGCGTCATGCTCGGGACGCCGCACTACCTGTCGCCGGAGCAGGTGGCCGGCCAGACGGCGACACCGGCCAGCGACTTCTACGCGCTCGGCGTCGTCGCCTACGAGTGCCTCACCGGCAAGCGCCCGTTCGAGGGCGAGGCGATGAGCGTGCTGCTCGCGCACCGCGACCAGCCGGTGCCGGCCCTGCCCGAGACCGTCCCGCCGGCGCTGCGCGACATGGTGAGTGCGCTGCTCGGCAAGGACCCGGAGCGGCGGCCGACCGACGGTACGGCGATCGCCGCGCAGGCCGAACGCATGCGGGCCGCTGGGGCGGCTGGTGCTGCCGTTGCTGCGGGCGCCGACGCGTCGGCGTACCCGACCGAGCCGGTAGCCGCAGCCGCGCCGCTCGCCCCGGCCGAGTCCTCGCCGCCGTCGTCCGCGGCCCCGTCGACGTCCGTGCTCGTCGTACCGCCGCGGGAGGGAGCCCCGACCCGCCGCACGTTCCCGAAGCTGCCGACGTGGGCCGTCGCCGCTGCGGCCGCGGCCGTGTGCTTCGCCGCGGCCGGGATCGTCGCGGTGACGTCGGGGAGCGGGTCGTCGAAGCCGTCCGCGCATGGCGCGACGGCGGGCAAGGGTGCGGCGCTCACCGCCGTGCACGTCGCGTCGGCGCAGCCGTTCAGCGCCAACGGCGCGTCTCTCGACCACCCGGAGGAGGCGTCGCTCGCGGTCGACGGTGACTCGTCGACGGCCTGGTATACGCAGCACTACGCGTCGGCGTCGTTCGGCGGCTTGCGTTCCGGGAGCGGGCTGGTGCTCGACCTCGGTACGGCGACCGACGTGAAGCGGCTGATCCTGCGGCTGGCGGTTCCCGGTACGGCGGTCGAGGTGCACGCGGGTGACGACGTGTCGTCGCTGCTGTCCGCGAAGACGGTGGGCTCGACGTCGTCCGCGCCGTCGTCGTGGACGTTGCGCCCGGGTGTCGCGGCGCGCTACTGGCTGGTGTGGTTCACCCGCCTCGCGCCGTCCGACGGTGCTTTCCGCGCGGGTGTCGCCGAGGCAGCCTTCGCCCGCTGACCGGCCTGGTCGAGCGCACGTTCGAGCGCCGCCGCCATCGCCTCGAGCTGCGAACCGCTAGTCTGGACGTCGGCTCTCCGGCGGCTGTCCGGCGGTTTGGCGGGCCAGGCGCCCGTAGCTCAACGGATAGAGCATCTGACTACGGATCAGAAGGTTAGGGGTTCGAGTCCCTTCGGGCGCGCTTTGTTTGCCCAGGTCAGCCCTGGGGACCGGCGGAAGGCCTGCTGAGGCGCCGATTCTGGAGTGACTCCAGTAGTTGCAGGTCGCCACTGGAAGGCCTAGCTGGAGAGGTCCGTGGTGACTCTGATCGCTGGCGGCGAGAGTCGGGTCGAGACGTCATCTTCGACGGCTAGCCGGGACGGGGCGAGTGGGCTTACTTGTTCGTGTGTTGCCTTCCGGACTGGCGAGTTGCCGCTCCAAGTCCGTGAAAGCCGCGATGACTTCGGGTGCTTCGAACGCGCGGTTGCGACGTCCGATCGTCACCTGACGTAGAACGCCGGCTTGCACCATGCGCTGGATCGCGTCGTTGGCAGGCTTGTACGTGCGCCCGATCAGCGCGGCTGCACTCTCGACTGTGACAACGGGTGCACCGGGCAGTGCCCGCAGCAATAGGTCAAGCGCCGACTTGGCGCGAACGGGGGACAACTGAGCGCGCCACAGCTGCTCAAGCTCATTCGTTTTCGCTTCGAACGCGAACGCGTCGTCAACCGCTCTGGTACATGCAGCGGCGAACTCACCCACCCATTCGTTCAGGCCCTTGTGCGCAGCATCTCCCGTCGGGGGACCCACGTAGCGGAACGCCGTCAGCCCGCCGATGTAGCTGCGCGCACGCGTGGCGAGAACCAATGACACCGGCGGCAAAACACGTGGCGTCAGGCCCCGTCGACGCAACACGAGGTGGATGAGAGCACGGCCGGTGCGTCCGTTGCCGTCCACGAAGGGGTGGATCGTTTCGAACTGGGCGTGTGCGACAGCGGCTTGCGCGACGGCTGGAAGGTCGTCGGTGTTGCAGAACGCGCACAGATCCTCCATGAGATCGCTTACGAGCTCGTGCGGGGGAGGCACGAATGCCGCCGAACAGGGGTTGTATGAGCTACCCCCGACCCAGTTCTGCTCGCTACGAAATCGCCCGCCATGCTCACGAATGCCCGTGTCCGCAAGTAGTCGTCGGTGCACTTCGAGGAGCAGGTCGACGGTGATCGGGTCGCTCTCAGCGACCCCTTCGAGCGCGTAGACCATCGCGTCGATGTTGCCTAGCACCTCTGCGGCGGTGACGTCAGCCGAGGGATCGGTCGTGCGCCGCGCCGCCTCCGCATGGAGCAGGCGTCGCGGCCCGACCTCCAGACCTTCGATCCGGGACGACGCGACCGCCTCGGCGCGGAGCAGGATGCGGGCGAGAGCCTCCGTGTCCACGAGCGCAACGGCCTGGACGTTGAGGCGGGAGATCGCTGCTTCCGCATCGGCCACGTCGGCGGCGACGTCGCCGTCGAAAACGAAGCGGCGGGCGAGCAGTGAGTCTGGCACGTACGCTTCGTACTCACACGACTGTCGGTCTCGCCGCGGCACGCCGACGCCGGCTAGGTCGTTGACCCAACGGCGCTGGACAAGCTGAGACAAGGCGGCCTCCTTATTGGAGGTTACCGCGCAACCTCCAATAACGCTTGCGCTTTGATGGAGGTTTCTGCGGCCGGTCTCGCGGCGACGGAGCGACGCGCGGTGCCCGCGCGGCCAATCCCGCGCACGTATGACGATGTGCCCATGACGGACTTCTCAACGCTGACGTACGAGACCCGCGATGCCAAGGCGTACGTGACCCTCAACCGACCCGACCGGCTCAACGCCATCGACGACGTGATGCCCGGCGAGATCCGCGCGGCGGTCGAGCTCGCGAACGACGACGACGCCGTACGGGTGATCGTCGTACAGGGCGCCGGCCGGTCGTTCTGCGCCGGTTACGACCTCAAGCAGTTCGCCGAGGGTGACGCCGGCGAACGGTGGCGGCAGGACGACGCCGCGGCGTGGGACCCGGCGCGCGACTACCGCGAGATGCGGCGCAACACCGACGACTTCTTCACGCTGTGGCGGTCGCTGAAGCCGACTCTCGCGAAGGTGCACGGGCATGCGGTCGCGGGAGGCAGCGACATCGCGTTGTCGTGCGACCTTGTCGTCATCGCCGACGACGCGTGCATCGGCTACCCACCGGCGCGGGTATGGGGCTGCCCGACCACCGCGATGTGGGTCTACCGCCTCGGCGCGGAGCGGGCCAAGCGCATGCTGCTCACCGGCGACACCATCGACGGCGCGACGGCGGCGGCGTGGGGTCTCGCGGTCGAGTCGGTGCCGGCCGGCGAGCTCGACGCCGCGGTCGAGCGCCTCGCCGACCGCATCGCGGGCGTGCCGACCAACCAGCTCGTCATGCAGAAACTGCTCATCAACCAGGCCTACGACAACATGGGCCTGCAAGGTACGCAGCTGCTCGCGACGTTGTTCGACGGGATCGCCCGGCACACGCCGGAGGGCCACTGGTTCAAGGCGCTCGCCGAGTCCGAGGGCTTCCACGCCGCGGTCGAGTGGCGCGACTCCGGCCGACGGATTCCCGACGGCGGGCAGCCGCGCTGACAGAAGAGCGAATCAGGGCAAATCGCAACGACCTCCTGCCTGGCGGGGATCGGCACCGCGCGGGAGCCGTACGGCGGGAAACGGCCATTGCTCCGAACGGAGCAGGCGACCGCGTGGCCTCGCCGCATGGTCACCTAGTTACTCAGAGACACGTGTCCTCACTACGCGTAGTGCCTTCGAGGCAAATCGGGGCAACCGCCTGGATTCACCGGGGTCGACCGCCGATGGTTGGTGGGCACGGGGGAACCGTGCCGCGACGCGACCAGGGGGACCCCGCACATGTCAGTACGTTGGACCGCCGGCCAGAAACTCCGCCGGGTCGCATCGCTCGCCCTCGTCTGCGGCGTCTTCACCACCACCGCGAGCTCTCCGGCCCAGGCCGGCCTCCTCGGCGGCGGTGGGCTGCTCGGTGGCGGTGGCCTCGTCGGCGGGCTGCTCGGCGGGGTCGTCGGCGTCGTCAGCACCGCGCTCGACACCACCTCCGGCCTGCTCAACGGCGCCGACTGGGGCTACAGCTCCTCGCAGACCTCGATGGGCCTGGTCGACCAGAGCATCGGCGCGGACAAGATGTCGACCCTCGGCTACGACGGCAAGGGCGTCGGCGTCGCGCTGATCGACACCGGCGTCGTCCCCGTCCAGGGCCTCACCTCCGGCAACGTCGTCAACGGCCCCGACCTGTCGCTCGACAACCCGTCGGGCCAGCTGGCCAACATCGACGGCTTCGGCCACGGCACGCACATGGCCGGCATCATCGCCGGCAACGACGGCACCGCGACCGGCTACAAGGGCGTCGCCCCCGGCGCGACACTGCTCAACGTCAAGGTCGGCGCGACCGACGGCGCGGTCGACGTCTCGCAGGTCATCGCCGGCATCGACTGGGTCGTCCAGCACCGCAACGACAACGGCATGAACATCCGCGTCATCAACCTCTCCTACGGCACCGACGGCGCGCAGAGCTACCAGCTCGACCCGCTCGCCGCCGCGGTCGAGCACGCCTGGCAGAACGGCATCGTCGTCGTCGTAGCCGGCGGCAACAACGGGACCAACATCCCGTCGCTCGACAACCCCGCGACCGACCCGTACGTCCTGTCCGTCGGCGCCGACGACCCGAACGGCACCGCGAGCAGCTACGACGACTCGGTCCCGCAGTTCTCGTCCCGCGGCTCGGCTTCGCGCCACGTCGACATCGTCGCCCCCGGCCAGTCGATCGTGTCGCTGCGCGACCCGGGCAGCTACATCGACACCGAGTACCCGTCGGCCGTCGTCAACAGCCGCTTCTTCAAGGGCAGCGGTACGTCGCAGGCCACCGCGGTCGTCTCCGGCGCGGTCGCGCTGCTCCTCCAGGAGCGCCCGAACCTCACCCCCGACCAGGTCAAGGCAGCGTTGACGAGCTCCGCGACCGCACTCCCGCAGGCGAGCGCGCAGGCGCGTGGCGCCGGCCTGCTCAACGTCTTCGGCGCGAGCCTCGCGCTGGTCGGGCCGAGCACGCAGACCTGGCCGAAGTCGAGCGGCCTCGGCACCCTCGAAGGCGCCCGCGGCGACGTGCACATCTCCGACAACGGCGTCGACCTCGTCGGCGAGCAGGACATCTTCGGCTCCCCGTGGGACGGCGCGGCGTGGGCCCCCGCCAGCGCGGCCGGCACGGCCTGGAACGGCGGCTCGTGGAACGGCAACGACTGGACCGGCTCCTGCTGGTGCGGCGACTCGTGGACCGGCGACCCGTGGTCCGGCCACACCTGGTCCGGCCACACGTGGTCCGGGCACACCTGGTCGGGCTCGGCCTGGACCGGTCACACCTGGTCCGGCGAGAGCTGGACCGGCCACACGTGGAGCGGCTCCGGCTGGGTCGCCGACACGTGGTCGGGGCACACGTGGTCCGGCCATACATGGTCCGGCCACACCTGGTCCGGCGCGTGGTGGTCGTAAACCGCGCGCTGCGAATCTGGTCGGTCGTCGCCGTCCTCGCCGGCAGCGCCGCCGCCCTCTGGTTCCTCGGACCCGCACCGTCCTGGCCGTCGCATCCCCGCGGCGGCTTCGGGCTGTGGCTGGGCCTCGCACTCGCGTTCGCCGTCGCCGAGGCGTACGTCGTGCACATCAACGTCGGCCGGCACGCGCACTCGTTCTCGTTCACCGAAATCCCGGCCGTCGTCGGCCTGATGCTGCTCGCGCCCGGCCCGTTGCTCGCCGCGCGCCTCGGCGGTGGCGCGCTCGCGCTCGTCCTCGTCCGCCGGCAGCCGCCGATGAAGCTCGCGCTCAACCTCGCGCAGCTCGCCCTCGGCATGACTCTCGGCATGACCGCGTGGGCTTTCGTCGCCGACGGCAATCCCGCGTCGCAGCGCACGTGGGCCGCGACCCTCCTCGCCGTACTCATCGTCGCCGCCGTCTCGACCGCCTCGGTCACCGCCGCGATCCGGCTGTCCGGCGCCCGCGGCTCCGCCCGCGAGATCACCCGCACCTTCGGCGTCGACGTACTCACCGCCGTCACGCAGACGTCGTTCGCGTTGGTCGCCTACAACGCGATCCGCCTCAACTGGCAGGCGGTCTGGGCCATCGGCGTCGTCGCCGGCTACCTCGTCCTCGCGCAGCGCTCGCACGTACTGCTGCAGAAGCGGCACGGCAACCTGCAACGGCTCAACGACGTCGCCGGCCGGCTCAGCCGCGACCTACACCCGGCCACCATCGCCAACGAGATCGTCACCGGCGCCGTACACGCCTTGAACGGCGCGACCGCCGAGCTCGAGCTCCTCCCCGACGGCGACGGCGAGCCGCGGCACATCCGGTACGACGGAACCGACGCGGACGGCGCGACCGACCTGCAGCCGGGCAGCGACATCACCGCGGCGTTGACCGCGCACGGCCGTGTGCTCGGCCACCTTCGGGTCACCGGCAGCACGTTCGTCCCGGCGTTCGGCGACGACGAGCAGCAGTTGCTCAACGCGCTGGCGCAGCACGCGAGCACGGCCATCACCAACGGCCGGCTCGCCGACGAGCTACGCCGCCAGGTCGCCGACAACGAACGGCAGGCGACGCACGACTCGCTCACGCAGCTGCCCAACCGGCTGATGTTCGAGCGGGTGACCGACGCGATGCTGCGCAACGGCCGCAGCTTGGCCGTCCTGTTGCTCGACCTCGACCGGTTCAAGGACGTCAACGACACGTTGGGACACGCGGCCGGCGACCTGCTGCTCACCGACGTCGGTACCCGGCTGCGCGCGGCGATCCCGCACGCGCTCTGCATCGCCCGGCTCGGCGGCGACGAGTTCGTCGTCCTGCTCACCGACGCCGACGCGGCCGCCGCGGTCCGTGCGGCCGAGGCGGCGCGCGAGTCGCTGCTGCACCCGCTCGAGGTGCACAGCATCCACGTCAGTGTGGACGCGAGCGTCGGCATCGCGCTCGCGCCGGTGCACGGTACGACGTGCGACGACCTCGTCCGGCACGCCGACGTCGCGATGTACGCGTCGAAGGCGAGCCGCGGCATGGTCACCGTCTACGACGAGTCGATCGACCACAACGACCCGTCCCGCCTCGGTCTCGTCGCCGAGCTTCGGGATGCGATCGCGACCGGCGGCCTGATGCTCTACTACCAGCCGAAGGTCGCGCTCGCCGACCCGGCGCGGCGGCTCAGCGTCGAGGCGCTCGCCCGGTGGGTGCACCCGACCCGCGGCTTCGTCCCGCCTGACGAGTTCATCGTCATCGCCGAGCAGAGCGGCCTGATCGCACCGCTCACGTCGTGGGTGCTGGCGACGGCGCTTGACCAGTGCCGGAGCTGGCTCGACGACGGGCTCGACGTCAACGTCTCCGTCAACGTCTCCGCGCGCATGCTGCGGGACGCGACGTTCCCGGAGGCGGTCGCGGCCGCCCTCGGCCGCGCGCGGGTGCCGGCCTCGCGGCTGACGCTCGAGATCACCGAGACGGCGATCATGGACGACGTCGAGCACACGGTCGACCTGTTGTGGCAGTTGCGCCGGGCGGGTGTGCGGCTGTCGATCGACGACCTCGGCGTCGGTCAGTCGTCGCTCGCGTACCTCAAGCGGCTGCCGGTGCACGAGGTGAAGATCGACAAGTCCTTCGTGCTGACGATGGTCGACGACCCGGCCGACGACGCGATCGTGTGCGCTGTCATCGGGCTCGGCCACCGGCTCGGCATGACGATCGTCGCCGAAGGCGTCGAGACCGAGCTGGCCCGCGACCGGCTGGCCGAGATCGGCTGCGACATCGCGCAGGGCTACTGGTACAGCCGGCCGATGCCGGCCGCCGACGTCGCGCCATGGTGGCGGGGTCCGTCCGCCGTACCGAAGCAACCGAAGCCGCCCGCTCCCCGCCGCAAGATCATCGCCGTCAGCGCGACCTCTATCCCGCGCTGACGGCACACCTGCCTTGCTCCCGCGCCACCTGGCACCGCAGGATGGTGACCATGTCCCTCTACGACGTACCGCTGACCACGCTCGACGGCCGCTCGACCACGCTCGCCGAACACCGGGGCGAGGTGCTGCTCATCGTCAACGTCGCGTCGAAGTGCGGGTTCACCCCGCAGTACGAGGGGCTGCAGACGCTCTACGAGACCTACCGCGAGCAGGGCCTCACGATCCTCGGCTTCCCGTGCAACCAGTTCCTGTTCCAGGAGCCGGGCGACGCCGACCAGATCCAGTCGTTCTGCTCGACGACGTACGGCGTGACGTTCCCGCTGTTCGAGAAGCTGAAGGTGCGCGGCCGCGGCCAGCACCCGCTCTACAAGGAGCTCGTCACCGCGAAGGACGCTGCGGGCAAGGCCGGAGCGGTGAAGTGGAACTTCGAGAAGTTCCTCGTCTCGCGCGACGGCGAGGTCGTCGGCCGGTTCCGGACGAAGGTCACGCCCGAGGACCCGCAGCTCGTCGCCGCGATCGAAGCCGCGCTCGGCGTCGCCGCCGCGCCGTACCCGACCGAGGAGACGGTCCGGACCGAGTCGGCGCTCTAACCCCGTTCGCCGCCGGCGACGAAGGGGATGCCGGCGTAGACCATCGCCTCGACGTAGGCGGTCGCGGGGTCCGGCGCGGGCAGGTGCCCGGCGAGCTCGAGGCTGACCATGCCGTGCGACACCGACCACAGGTGTAGCGCGATCCGCTCGGCCGCCGTCCCCGCCATCGTGCCCGCGTGTAGGCAGCGCCGTACCCCTTCGACGAGCGGTTCGTACGCCGCGTCCGCGACGGCTTTCGCGTCGTCGTCCGGCACGAACCCGGGCACCGCGGTACCGAACATCAGCCCGTAGAGGTGCGGGTTCGCCAGCGCCGTGTCGCGGTAGGCCTGGCCGAGCGCGACCAACGCCTCGACCGGGTCGTCCTGGGTCGCGGCGGCGGTGCGGAGCGCGGCCCCGAGCCGGTCGAACCCGGTCCGGTACATCGCCCGGAGCAGGCCCTGCTTGTCGCCGAACAGCGTGTAGACGGCCATCGTCGAGGTGCCGCTCGCGGTGGCGAGCCGGCGCAGGGTGAGCGCGGCCGCGCCCTCGCGGGCGAGCAGCCGGCCGGCCTCGTCGACGAGCCGGGCCGCGAGGTCCGCGGTATGGGTCTTGACGGCCGGCACGCGAGTAAGCATAACATGCATATAACAACGTTATGCCACGTGGAGCACGTGAGGGAGCCGACCGCCGATGACCGCACTGATCGCGGTGCACGCCGCCGCCGCCACGTTCGCGCTGATGCTCGGCGCCGTCGTCATCACCCACCGGCCGCGCGGCGACCGCACCCACCGCCGGCTCGGCCGGGTCTGGTTCGCGGCGATGTACTTCGTCGTGCTCAGCTCGTTCGGGATCAAGCGCCTGACCCCCGGGCACTTCAGCTGGATCCACGGGCTGTCGCTGTTCACGTTCGTGACGCTCACACTGGCCCTGTACGGCGCTCGCACCCACAACGTCGCGCTGCACCGCGGCAACGTCGTCGGCTCGTACTTCGGCCTCGTCGGCGCCGGCATCGCGGCGTCCGCGTTCCCGGTCCGGGCGGTGCCGCAGCTCGCGGTCCACCACCCGCTCGTGCTCGTCGCGGCGGTCGCGCTGATCGCGGCTCTTGTCGCAATTGTGGTCAGGGCCGTTACGTCGCGGCAGTTGGCGCGTTATGTCCGGTGGGGCCTGACCAAAGGAGCGCTCTCCGGTGCGTACGACGACAGTGCAGCCCACGACGGGGCAGACGATGGCACGCCGATCCGCGGCCGTGTCGGCCGCAACCCTGATCCTTTGCCTGACCGGCGGTGGCGTCGCGACCGCGGCGATGGTGCCGAGCCCGGCGGCTCCGGCAACGTCGACGTCCGCGCCGGTGCCGCCGCCCGGTGACATCGTCAAGGCGGTCCGGCAGACGGCGACCACCGTCGTCGACACCGCGGTCGCGACCGTGACCAACGCCGCGGGCCAGTCGAAGAAGCCGCCGGCCTCCAGCCCCGACCGCGATCCGGTAGTCCGGCACGCCGCGCAAGCACCGAGCGTCCCCGCACCGGCCGCGCGCACCGCGGCGACGACCTCGCACGTGTCGTGGTCGCTGCCCGCCGGCGCGATGCTCGGCGACGCCGCGCTGCCCGGACTGCCGAGCGGCTTCGGCGTGCCGTCCGCGCGTACGCCGGTGGTCGCGCCCGCATCCCGTACGGCGTCGACAGCGACGCAGGTGCGCGCGTCCGCACCGTCCAGCGCCGACGTCGCCGAGCGGGGCAACAGCGTGATGCGCGGTGTGCTGATCGCGCTTGCCGCCGCGTCCGCCGCGACCCTCGCGTTCGCGCACGTCACCGCCGTCCGCGGCTCGCGCCTGTCCGCCCGCTAGGCGCCTTCTAGCCGGTCAGCGGGTGTGCCGGCGGATCGGCTCGCGCCCGCGCGGCTGTCGTGGCCGCGGCTGCGCCGCCAGCGTTGGGATCGGCAACGTGAGCTCGCGGCCGGCCGCCAGCTCGACTGCCTTGCTGTGGTGCGTGAACGACATCGCACGCTTCCCGTCATGCACGGAGTACGTCGCCTCGTCCGGACGTACGTCGACGCGTAGCCGCGCGTCCCGGTGCAGCAGGTTGAACCGCAGCCTGGTGAGGCCGCCGGGCAGCCGCGGCGCGAACGCGAGTACGCCGTCGTGGTCGCGCATGCCGCCGAAGCCGGCGACCAGCGCGAGCCAGGTCCCCGCGAGCGACGCCATGTGCAGCCCGTCGCGGGTGTTGTGGTTGAGGTCGCGCAAATCGACGAGCGCGGCTTCGGCGGTGTAGTCGAGGGCGAGGTCCGGGTGGCCGACCTCGGCCGCCATCACCGCCTGCGTGCACGCCGACAACGACGAGTCGCGGACGGTGATCGCTTCGTAGTAGTCGAAGTTGCGCCGCTTCTGCTCGTCGCTGAACGCGTCGCCGCGCAGGTGCATCGCAAGCACGAGATCGGCCTGCTTCACGACCTGCTTGCGGTAGAGGTCGAAGTACGGGTAGTGCAGCAGCAGCGGGTAGTGGTCGGGCGGCGTGTGGTCGAAGTCCCAGAGCGCGTGGTCGGTGAAGCCTTCCGCCTGCGGGTGGACGCGCAGGTGTTCGTCGTACGGGACGACCATGTCGCCCGCGGCGTCCCGCCACGACG
>JAVEEI010000037.1 GCA_030840525.1 Frankiaceae bacterium | reverse complement strand
CGTCGATCGCGCTCGCGGTCAGCGCGCTGACGACGGCGCGCTTGAGGGCGGTCGCGGCCCGCGAGACGTCGCGGCTGACGACGACGACGCTGCCTTTGTGCAGCGTCGTGGCCCACGCGCTGGCCAGCCGGACGGCGAGGTCGGGGGTGATCTCGACGTTGACCAGGCCGGAGACGCCGCGTGGGCCGAAGAGGCTGCGGTGCCCGCGCGACTCCCAGATGACGCTGCTGGTGACGACCGCGCCGGCCTCGACGGTCTTGAACGGGTAGACCTTGACGCCGGCGGAGAGGAACGCCTCCTGCTCGACCACGCAGTCGTCGCCGACGACCGCGCCCTCGTCGGCGCGGGCCGCGCGCATGATGTCGGTGTTGCGGCCGATCACGCAGCCGCGCAGCCGGGCCCGCGGCCCGATGAACACGTTGTCGTGGACGATCGCGCGCTCGATGACGGCGCCCGCCTTCACGACGACGTTGCTGCCGAGGACCGCATACGGCAGCAGTGCGGCGCCCGCCTCGACCCGGCTGTAGTCGCCGACGAGCAGCGGCCCGCTCACCTCGACGTCCGGGTCGATCTCCGCGCCCTCGCCCAGCCACACGCCAGGCGACATTTCGAACGCGCCCATCTCGACCTCAACTTGACGGTTGAGTACGTCGAGGTGTGCTTGTCGATAGCTGTCGAGCGTGCCGACGTCCTCCCAGTAGCCGTCGAAGGCGTAGCCGAAGACGGGCGCGCCGCGGGCGAGCAGCCGCGGGAAGACGTCCGCCGACCAGTCGACCTCCTCGTCCTCGGCGACCTCGTCAAGCACCTCCGGCTCCATCACGTAGATGCCGGTGTTGACCGTGTCGCTGAACACCTGGCCCCAGGTGGGCTTCTCCAGGAACCGGTTGACCCGGCCGTCGGCGTCGCGGATGACGATGCCGTACTCCAGCGGGTCCGGCACGGCCTTGAGCCCGACGGTCACGAGCGCGCCGTGCTCGCGGTGGAAGGCGAGCATCTCGGTGAGGTTCGCGTCGGTGAGGGCGTCGCCGGAGACGACGAGGAACGTGTCGTCGCGGAGCGCCGCCTCGGCGTTCTTGACGCTGCCGGCGGTGCCGAGCGGCCGCTGCTCGGTGGCGTACTGCAGGCTCATCCCGAGCTCGTCGCCGTCGCCGAAGTAGTTGCGGACGAGCGACGCGAGGAACTGCACCGTGACGACCGTGTCGGTGATGCCGTGCCGGCGGAGCAGCAGCAGCATGTGCTCCATCACCGGGCGGTTCGCGACCGGGAGCAGTGGCTTGGGGAGGTTGGCCGTCATCGGCCGCAGCCGGCTGCCCTCTCCCCCGGCCATGACGACGGCCTTCATGTCTCACCCTCGACTCGATCCGCGACCACGAGCCGGCGTACCTGGATCACGTAGAGGACGCCCGCCCACCAGTACAGGGCTGTGCCCCACGCGGTGAACGCCCACCCGAACGCGCGCGCCACTGTGCCCAGCGCGCCGCCGGTGTCCGCGAGGAGCAGCAACGGGATGGCGTAGAGCAGGTTGAGGGTGGCCGCCTTGCCGGCGAAGTTGACCGGCAGCGGCCCGTACCCGTGCCGGCGCAGGATCGGCAGGGTCAGGGCGAGCAGCACGTCGCGGCCCGGGATGGCGACCGCGAGCCAGATCGGAATGTCCCCGCGAGCGGCGAGCGCACTGACCGTCGCGAGGATGTAAAGACGATCCGCGGCCGGATCGAGCAACGCGCCCAGCCGGCTGGACTGGTTGAACCGGCGCGCGATCTTGCCGTCGGCGTAGTCGCTGAACCCGCCGAACGCGAGGACGGCGAAGGCCCAGCCGTCAGCGTGCGGGCCGAGGACGAGCCAGAGGAACAGCGGCACGCCGAGCAGCCGGAGCAGGCTGAGCAGGTTGGGAACCGTCCAGACCCGGTCGGCCGGCGGCGCTGTGCTCGCCACGGGGGTCGTCAGCCCGCTCGTCACGGTGGGCTCGTCCTGGTGAGTCGTCATGGTCGCAGCCGTACCAAATCACACCGGCTCCGGCAGCCGATAGACTTCGCCGCCAACGGGCTGTGGCGCAGTTTGGTAGCGCACTTGACTGGGGGTCAAGGGGTCGCAGGTTCAAATCCTGTCAGCCCGACAGGCACCGTCTAGCGCTTGCGCTTCTCCCGCGCCTTCACGGTCACCTCGATCGGCGTACCGCGGAAGCCGAACTGCTCGCGCAGCCGGCGCTCGAGGAACCGCCGGTACGACGGCTCCAGCGGGCCGGTGGTGAACAGCACGAACCGCGGTGGCGCCACGCCGGGCTGGGTGGCGAACAGGATGCGCGGCTGTTTCCCGCCGCGTACCGGGGGCGGTGTCGCCGCGACGACGTCGCCGAGGAACGCGTTGAGCTCGGCCGTCGGGACCCGCGCCTCCCAGCTCGCCAGCGCCTCGGCGAGCGCCGGGGCGAGCCGGTGCACGCCGCGGCCGGTCAGCGCGGAGATGTTGACCCGGACCGCCCACCCGACCCGGGCCAGCTCGCGCTCGGAGTCCTTGTCGATCTCGGCCCGGCGGTCGGCGTCGACGAGGTCGGCCTTGTTGAACGCGAGCACCAGCGCCCGGCCGGCCTCGATCACCTGGCCGATCACCCGCTGGTCCTGCTCGGTGATCGGCACGGTCGAGTCGAGGAGCACGAGCGCCACCTCGGCCGACTCGATCGCGGCGGCGGTGCGCAGGATCGCGTAGTAGTCGGCGCCCTTGGCCTCGTGCGCGCGCCGGCGCAGGCCCGCCGTATCGACAAATTGCCAAGTCGAGTCGTCGATCTGGACGATGGTGTCCACCGGGTCGCGGGTCGTGCCGGCGGCCGGGTCGACCAGCGCCCGCTCCTCGCCTGCGAGCTTGTTCAGCAGGCTCGACTTGCCGACGTTCGGGCGGCCGACCAGCGCGACCCGCCGCGGGCCGTCCTCGGTGTCGCGGTCGGGCGGCGCCTCCGGGAGCTGGCGCAGGATCTCGTCGAGCAGGTCGCCGCTCCCCCGGCCGTGCAGCGCGCTGACCGGGCGCGGCTCGCCGACCCCGAGCCGCCAGAGGTCGGCAGCGTCGAGCTCGCCCTTGGCGTCGTCGACCTTGTTCGCGGCCAGCACGACCGGCTTCCCCGACCGCTGGAGCACGCGCGCGATCGCCTCGTCCGCGTCCGTCACGCCGACGACCGCGTCGACGACGAGCAGGACGGCGTCGGCCGCCGCGACCGCGATCTCCGCCTGCTCGGCGATCCGGCCGGCCATGCCGGCGGCGTCCCGCTGCCAGCCGCCGGTGTCGACCACGGTGAACCGCCTGCCGTTCCATGTCGCGTCGTACGCCACTCGGTCCCGGGTCACTCCGGGGACGTCCTCGACGACGGCCTCGCGCCGGCCGAGGACCCGGTTGACCAGCGTCGACTTGCCGACGTTGGGCCGGCCGACGACGGCGAGCACGGGGACCGCTGCCCCGGAGGTCTCGGTCACGGCGCCTGCGTCCCGGTCGCCTCGAGATGGGCCAGCAGATGGGCCCGGATCTGCTCGGCCGCGGCCGCGACGGTGCTCCGGGCGCGCCGGTTGCCCTCGACCTCGAGCCGGAACGCCGGCCCGAACACCACGTCGACGGGCGCCCGCCACCGCGGCAGCAGCCGCCCCTTGGGCAGCGCCTCCGCCGTCCCGGTGCAGACGACCGGTACGACGGGGCAGTCGGCACGCAGGGCTAAGTAGCCGATGCCATGCTGAATAGTCTCGAGCTTGCCTTCACCTCGAGTCCCTTCCGGGAACACGCCGAGCACGCCGCCGGCTTTGAGCACGCCCACCGCTCGGGTCAGCCCGGCCCGGTCCGGCGCGCCGCGGCGGATGGGGATCTGCCGGGCGAACGCCAGCACCTTCGCCCACGGGCCGGCGTACAGCTCGCTCTTCACCAGGAAGACCGCCGGCCTCGGCAGCATCATGAACACGATCGGGCCGTCCAGGAAGCCGGTGTGGTTGCCGGCGACCAGCACCGGGCCGCGGGCCGGCACGTTCTCCAGTCCGTGCACGCGGACCCGGAACACCGCTCGCAGCAGCAGCGCGGCGGCGCGCCGCACGATGGCGAGCGGGACCGTCTCCCGGGTGGGGTCGTCACGCTTCCTCACGGCTGCTGTCCCGCCGGCGCGGCCGCCCGGTCGAGCGCGGCGAGGATCTCGGCCACGACGGCGTCCGGGTCGAGGTCGGTCGAGTCGAGGACGAGGGCGTCCGGCGCCTGGGCGAGCGGGGACGCGGCCCGGGACGTGTCGAGCCGGTCGCGGCGGGCGAGGTCGGCCTCGGTGCGGCCGACGTCAGCGTCGGTCTCCAGCGCCCGCCGGGCGGCGCGCGCCGCCGGGTCGGCGGTGAGGAAGACCTTGAGGTCGGCTGCGGGGGCGACCACGGTGCCGATGTCGCGACCCTCGACGACGATGCCGCCCGCGCCGATGAGCCGGCGCTGGCGCGCCACCATCGCCGCGCGTACGGCCGGCACCGCGCTGACCGCGCTCACCGCCGCGGTCACCGCCGGGCCGCGGATCTCGGTGGTGAGGTCACTGCCGCCGGCGCTCACCCGTGCGGGGGCCGGCTCGGTCGAGATCTCGAGCTCGACCCCGGGCACGTACGCCGCGACCGCCGCCGCGTCGTCGGGGTCGATGCCGGCAGCGAGGACGGCCGCTGTGGCCGCCCGGTACATCGCCCCGGTGTCGAGGTAGCGCAGCCCGAGCCGGGTCGCGACCGCCCGCGCCACGGTCGACTTGCCCGAGCCGGACGGACCGTCGATGGCGATCACCGGACCGCCGCGATCCGCGCGCACTCCACTCCTCCAGCCGCTCGCCCGACCACTGCCCGGGACGTCCGGCGAGCCTACCCGGCGCTAGACCGGTGCCTCGGCGCCCGCGACGGCCGACCAGCCGCGCGCCGCGAGTGCCACGAGCAGCCGGTCGCGGTCGCCGGTGCCCACCGCCAGGTCGGCGACCCCACGCGGGCGGCCGGGTGCGTGCTCGAGGCGCAGGTCCTCGACGTTGACGCCGCTCTCGGCGATGTCGGCGAACAGCCGGGCGAGGCTGCCGGGCTCGTCGCTGATGACGACGAGCACGCTCGACCACATCCGGGCCGGGCGGCCGTGCTTACCCGGCAGCAGGGCGCGGCCCGCGTGGCCACGGTCGACGAGCTCGGCGACCGCCGCCGCCGGGTCCGCGCCGTCGAGCCGGTGCCGTACGCCGGCGAGCTCGGCGATCAGCGCGTCGAGCGCGGCGGCCACCGCAGGGGCGTTGGCGGCGACGATCTCGCCCCACATCGCGGCCGGCGAGTCGGCCAGCCGGGTCATGTCGCGGAACCCGGGGCCGGCGAGGGCCGCGGCTTCCGGGTTGCCGGTCACCGTCGCCGCGAGCGCCGAGGCCGCGAGCTGGGGTACGTGCGAGACCCGCGCGAGCAGGGCGTCGTGCTCCGCCGCGGACAGCTCGACCGGTACGGCGCCGGTCGCCCGGACCAGCTCGGTGACCGCGTCGACGGCGCTCCGCTCGGCCGACGGCGGCGGGCAGACCGCCCACGGCCTGCCCTGGAAGAGGCCCGCGTCGGCGCCCGCCGGGCCCGTCGTCTCCCGGCCGGCTACGGGGTGGCTTCCGACAAAATTGCCCACTCCGCCCAGCGCGGTCTCGACCTCGCCTTGAGTCTTGGCCTGGACGCTAGCGATATGACTGACGACAGCCGCGACAGCAGAACGAAGCAGGTCGACGCAGACCACCGCGGTTTGGCGCGGCGGGACGGCTACCACCGCCAGGTCGAAGGCTCCGCACCCCGATCCGGTCGGGCACGCCTCGCCCGCACCGAGGGACGCGGCCAGTGCCAACCGGTCCGGGTCGCGGTCGTGCAGGTGCACGGTGCCGCCGGCGCGCCGGACCGCCAGCCCGAGCGACGTGCCCATGAGGCCGGCCCCGACGACCAGCAGTCGTCCGGGCCACGACGGCGCGGCGGCGACCTCGGTCGCCTCGGTCGTCACCGGGGCAGGTCCGTGCGCAGGGCCGCGGCGCCGCGCAGGTAGACGTGCCGCAGCTCCTCCCGGGAGCGGCCGGTCTCGACGTGCGCCAGCAGCCGAACCACCCGGGGCATGGACCCGGGTACGTCAATCTCGGTCGCGCACAGGAACGGAACGTCCGTGATGCCGATCGCGCGGGCGGCGTACGCCGGGAACTCCGCGGTCAGGTCGGGCGTCGCAGTGAAGACCACGCTGATGAGGTCGTCGGGGTCGAGGCCGTTGCGCTCGAGGACCGCCCGGACGAGCTCGGCGGTGGCCTCGATGATCGCGTCACGGTCGTCGGCGTCGAGCTGGATGGCGCCGCGCACCGCACGCACCGCCACGCCGCCCTCCTTCGTCGTCGGTCTCCGCCGCCGCTCCCCCGCACCCTACCCAGCCGAGACCGCCGACCGACGGCACGACACTTAGCGGTTTGTCGACGTATCAGCGAGTCTTCGAAACCGCACCGGGCGCGACCGCGCGACGCAAACCCCCAGGTCAGCGCCCGGCTACAAGTCAGTAAGTCGATACAGCGACTGGACTTCGGCTTGGCTGAGGTGCCGGGTCCGGCCCGGCCGCAGGTCGCCGAGCCGGATCGGTCCGATCGCCGTCCGGACCAGCCGGAGCACCGGGTGACCCAGCTCGGCGAACATCCGCCGGACCACATGGTTGCGCCCCTCGTGCAGCACGACCTCGACGCTGCTGCGCGCGCCCACGCTGTCGACGACGGTGAACGAGTCGGCCTTGGCCGGTCCGTCGTCGAGGTCCACCCCGGCGCGCAGGGCGCGGCCGAGGGCCCGCGGCACGGTGCCCTCGATCTCGACGAGGTAGCGCTTCGGCACCTCGTACGACGGGTGGGTCAGCCGGTGGCCGAGCGTGCCGTCGTTCGTGATCAGCAGCAGCCCTTCGCTCTCGGCGTCGAGCCGGCCGACGTGGTGCAGCCCGGACGTTCCGCTGCCGTCACCGCGCTCGCGGACCAGGTCGCCCACGCACGGGCGGCCCTGCGGGTCGGACATCGTCGAGTGCATCCCCTGTGGCTTGTGCAGCGCCAGGTAGACCAGCCCGGCGGCGGTCGGCAGCCGGTCGCCGTCGACCCGGACGATGTCGCGGGCCGGGTCGACCCGTGCGCCGAGGGTGGCGACGACGCCGTTCACCGAGACCCGCCCGGCCGCGATCAGCTCCTCGCAGGCCCGGCGGCTGCCGAGGCCCGTGCTCGCCAGGATCTTCTGCAGCCGGATCCCGGCGGCGTCAGCCCGCGGCGACGACATCGTCGTCGTCGAGCGCGAAATGGTCGGGCAGGTAGTCGCGCAGCGGCGGCAGCTCTTCCAGGGCCGACAGGCCGAGCCGTTCGAGGAAAACCGACGTCGTGCCGTAGAGGATCGCGCCGGTCGCGGGCTCGGTGCCGACCTCGGTCACCATCCCCCGGCCGACGAGCGTGCGCATGACCGCGTCGACGTTCACGCCGCGGATCGCGGCGATGCGCGAGCGCGAGACGGGCTGCCGGTAGGCGACGACCGCGAGCGTCTCCAGGGCGGCCTGGGTGAGCCGCGCCTGCTGGCCATCCCGGACGAACCGCTCGACGTACGCCGCGCAGTCGGCGCGGGTGTAGAGCCGCCAGCCGCCGGCCACGCAGCGAAGCTCGAACCCGCGTCCGCCGGCGTCGTACTCGGCGGCGAGCTCGCGCAGCAGCCCGGCGACCTCCTCGGTGGGGCGCTCGACGACCTGGGCGAGCACGACCTCGGCGACCGGCTCGTCGACGACGAGCAGGACGGCCTCGAGCGCGGCCCGGACACTCGGGTTCGGCGTCGACTCGTCAGTCATCGGGAGAGCCCTCCTCGGTGGGGTCGGTCAGGTCGATGACCGCATCGGTGAGGTCGAAGTCGTCGGGCGCCACCCAGCGCACGTGCAGCTCGCCGAGCGGGGTGACCTGGTCGAACGAGACCGCGCCTTCCCGGTACAGGTCGAGCAGCGCGAGGAAGCGGGCGACGACGACGATCGTCGCGTCGGCGTCGGCGCACAGGCCGCGGAACGTCGCCGCTCCCGCCGACCGGAGCCGCTCGGCGAGCAGCACCGCCTGCTCGCGGACGCTCACCTTCGGCGCGTGCAGGTGGTCGAGCGCGACGGTCGGGCGCGGCCGCGGCATCATCGCCCGGGCGGCCAGCGCGGCGAACTGCTCCGGCGTCACGGTGAACAGCACGTCCGGGAGCAACTCGGCGAACGCCGGCTCCATCGGCACCACGCGGGGGTGCCGGCCGGCCTCCTCGCCGAGCCGGCGGTCGAACAGCGCGGCGAGCTGCTTGTAGGCGCGGTACTGGAGCAGCCGGGCGAACAGCAGGTCGCGCGCTTCGAGCAGCGCGAGATCCTCGTCGTCCTCGACCTCGGCGCTCGGCAGCAGCCGGGCGACCTTCAGGTCGAGCAGCGTCGCCGCGATCACGAGGAAGCTGCTCGCCTGGTCGAGGTTCCAGTCGTCGCCGTGGCTGCGGATGTGCGCGATGAACTCGTCGGTGACCTGGGCGAGCGCGACCAGCGTCACGTCGAGCTGCTTCTTCGCGATCAGCCCGAGCAGCAGGTCGAACGGGCCCTCGAAGACGTCGAGGTGGACGTGGAAGCCGCCGGTCTCCGTGCTGGGGTCGGTGGTGAAGTCGGCGCTCGCGTCGCCGCCGGCCGCGGCCGGTGCGGCGGGCTCGACGGGTGGCACCCGACGACGGTAGCCCAGCGGCCCGGCCACCGAGGTCGCGGACGCGCCGGATCTACAGGGCGTGCACGATCGGGTCGGCGAGCGCGCTCAGGACTTTCAGCAGCAGCGGTTGCTGGCCCGCCAGCGGCAGCAGCAAGAGCACGATCAGTACGGCGACGCCCCATGGCTCTTCGAGCAGGTGGTAGGCCAGCCGGCGGCTGCCCGGGCTGCGCGGCAGCCGCGACCACAGCAGCACGCCCATCTCGAGCGGCGGGATTGGTATCAGCCGCAGCAGCCCGCAGCCGAGGTTGACCATCGCGAAGCCGAGCAGCATCTGCGCGACGACGCTCTCCCCCGACAGCAGCGGGCTGCCGTGAACGACCAGGAACAGTACGTCGGTCGGGACCGTGAGCACCTGCTTGTGGCCGCCGGCGGCGAGGTACGCCGCGAGACCGGCCGCGGCGAGCGACCCGTGCACAAGGAGCGCGACGACCAACGGGCCCGGCCCGGGCTTACGCAGCCCGGTCGGGGCCGGTGGCCGCGGGCCCCACCCGACGCCGGAGACGACCGCGCAGGCGACGCCGTACGGGTCGAGCAGGGTGCTGGCCGGCCGGCGTGGCCGGCGGGCGCTGCCGCCCAGCGGCCGCAGGGCTCCCCGCCGGCGGGGGCGCCAGCGGCTGCCGGCGACCGCCCGCTGGGCCGACGTCACGGCAGCGATCCCCAGAACGAACCCGACGACCAGCCCGAGCAGCACGGCGGGCTGCCGCAGCGCGAAGATCACGTCAGCGGTCGCCCGTCGTCACAGGTCGCGCAGGCGCCGGACGAGGATGCTGTCCTCGCCCTTCGCCTCGAGGTCGGCGAGGACGACCGCCACCGCCTCGCGCACGATGCGCCCGCGGTCGACCGCAAGACCATGGGTCCCGCGGAGGGTGAGACGGGCAGCCTCGAGATCGAGCAACTCCGCGGGCGATACGTACACGGTGATCTTCTCGTCGTGCCGCTCTCGGCCGGTCGGCCCCCGGCTGGCACCGCGGGCCGGGGCGGTCCGGCGCACCCGGGTCAGCGAGGTCACCGGTGCCGACGTACCCGCCTCGGCGTCGGCTCCGCTCGGCTGGTGTGCGGCGGAGCCGCCGGACCCGCCGGTCGCGCGGAACAGCTCGTCCGCGCCCGGCAGGCTCACCCGGCGAGACACCGCGCCACCACCTCTCGGGCCAGGTCGCGGTACGCCGTCGCACCCGCCGAGGACGGCGCGAACGTCGTGATCGGCTCGCCGGCGACCGTGGTCTCCGGGAACCGCACGGTCCGGTTGATCACCGTGTGGAAGACCTTGTCGCCGAACGCCTCCACGACGCGCGCGAGTACCTCGCGCCCGTGCAGGGTGCGACCGTCATACATAGTCGCGAGAATTCCCTCAAGCTCAAGCTGAGGGTTTAGACGTTCGCGCACCTTATCGATCGTTTGGATCAGCAGCGCCACTCCGCGAAGGGAGAAGAACTCGCACTCCAGCGGGATGAGCACGCCGGTCGAGGCGGTCAGCGCGTTGATGGTCAGCAGGCCGAGCGACGGCTGGCCGTCGATCAGGACGACGTCGTAGTCCGGCAGCACCGGCTCGAGCACTCGCTTCAGCGCCTGCTCGCGGGCGACCTCGCCGACGAGCTGCACCTCGGCGGCGGACAGGTCGATGTTGCTCGGCAGCAGGTCCATACCGGCGACGTTGGTCTTCAGCAGGATGTCGTCGGCGGTGACGTCGCGCTCCATCAGGGCGTTGTAGATCGTCCGGTCGAGCTCCATCGGGTTGACCCCGAGGCCCACCGAGAGCGCGCCCTGCGGGTCGAAGTCGACCAGCAGCACCCGCCGGCCGTACTCCGCCAGCGCGGCCCCGAGGTTGATCGTCGTCGTGGTCTTGCCGACGCCGCCCTTCTGGTTGCACAGCGCGAGCACCTTGGCGGGGCCGTGCCGGTGGACCGGCTTCGGCTCGGCGATGCGCGGCAGCGGGCGGCCGGTGGGGCCCAGCTCGCCCTGGCGGCGAGGTTGTGTCGACATGGCGAGAAGCTGCTCCATCTCTTTGCGGGCGAACCGACGGCGCGACATCTCGATGCAGAGACAGGCCGACGAGTCGGCGACGATAGTGGCCCCCGCCGTCGACGGCAAGAGCCATCGGCGGGTCTGTGCGTTTGGCCTGGTCAGCCCTGTGCGCGCGGATGCGCGGTCGCGTACACCTCGCGCAGCCGGTCCACAGTGACCAGCGTGTAGAGCTGCGTCGTGGTCACCGAGGCGTGGCCGAGCAGCTCCTGCACGACCCGTACGTCGGCGCCCCCGTCGAGCAAGTGGGTCGCGAACGAGTGCCGCAGCGTGTGCGGGCTGACCGCGGCCGTGACCCCGGCCCGCTCGGCGGCCCGTCGTAGCACCGTCCACGCGCTCTGCCGGGACAGCCGGCCGCCGCGGTGGTTGACGAACAGCGCGGCGGTGCCCCGGCCGGCCGCCACGAGAGCCGGCCGGCCGCGGACGAGGTACGCCTCGACCGCGGCGCGGGCGTAGGACCCGACCGGGACGATGCGCTCCTTGCCGCCCTTGCCGCGGAGCAGCACGCTGCCCTGCGCGACCACGTCGTCGGCAGCCTCCGCCTCGTCGGGTGCGGCCAGGTCGAGGTCGTCCACGTCGAGCCCGACCGCCTCGGAGATCCGCGCCCCGGTGCCGTACAGCACCTCGAGCAGCGCACGGTCACGCAGCGCGAGCGCCGTCCCGGGGGCGCTCGCCGCGT
>JAVEEI010000025.1 GCA_030840525.1 Frankiaceae bacterium | reverse complement strand
CTTCTCCGCGCCGCATCGCGTCGACTTCCGTGACCTGGTGCGCGACATGTCCCGCACCAGCTCGCGGAAGTCGACGCGGTGCGGCGCGGAGAAGTACACGACGAACTTGCGCGGCTCGCCGCGGTCGAGGTAGTCGACGCCGACGACCTTCATCGGCAGGTCGTGGCTGCGGATCAGCTTCTTCGCCGCGACCTTCGCCTCGGCGCGGCGGCGGCGGTTCGTCTCGTCCCGCCGTACGTCGTCGTCTCCGGCCAGCCCGGCGAGCCGGGGCAGGCCGCCGATCTCGTCGTCGACCCACTGCGGCGCCCACACGCACTCGGCGACCTCAGTGCCACCCTCGGTCGGGAACAACACCTTGTCGCCGACCTTCGGCGTGAGGTCGCCGGCGTCGAGGTAGTACAAGCGGCCGTACCGCTCGAAGCTCACCGCCGTGACCATGGGCACGAGACGAGCGTACGGCGTCGGCCCGGCCCATGGTGACGACGTCAGGTCACTCGGACAGGGTTCCCGTGGTCGCGCCGGTCAGGCAGTCGATCGCGAGCTTGACGTTGTGCTGCTCGACCGATGGCGGGGTGGTGTTCTCGAGCACGAAGTACGAGAACGTCACCAGCATCGTCGGCGGCGCCGGCGTCGTCACATAGCTGCCCGTGCCGAACGGCGTAAGCGACCCCTCGGGCCCGGCCGGCGCGACCGTGAAGGTGCCGGAGCCACCGCACGCCAGCGGCGGGTTGTAGTTGAACGCATAGGCGCCGTCGTCGTCGCTGGGCGTTCCCGGACGCGTGCAG
Source organism: Frankiaceae bacterium (assembly GCA_030840525.1). Taxonomy (GTDB): domain Bacteria; phylum Actinomycetota; class Actinomycetes; order JAFAQI01; family JAFAQI01; genus BP-197. Next base: position 4,573 of record JAVEEI010000025.1, on the reverse strand, counting down.
GTCACGAACGATCCGGGCACCGGTGCCGGCACGCCGGGTGACGTGCCGGAACAGCTCAGCGTGTAGCCACCGCTTGCGTTGGAACTGGTCGGAGCAACGACCAACGAGACGGCGGCTGCCCCCAGCACCGCTCCCACCACACTTCTCTTCACGACTGCCCCCTTGATGAGTGATACCGACTTTCGGGTAGCCGGACATTACCCACCATGTCGCGATCATGCCTAGTCCCCAAATTGGGACGGTCGGCGCTAGCGGGTGTTAATCACCCCGCGTGCAGCGAAAGCGCCATCGCCTCGACCGCGAGCAGCGGCGCGACGTTCGTGTCGATCGCCTCGCGGCAGGCGAGCACGGCACCGATTCGGCGCAGCGTCGACTCCGGCGTACTCGACTCGGCCAGTGCCCGGACCGTCCGGTCGAGGTCGACGTTGACCAGGTCGACCTGCGCTCCGACCTGCGCCGCCAGCACGTCGCGGTAGAACGCGGCGAGGTCGATCAGCGCGCGGTCCAGCGCATCGCGCTGGGTGCGGGTCGCGCGCGACTTCTGCCGCCGTTCGAGATCCGCGACGGCGGCCGCTGCGCCGCGCGGTCTCGCCTTGCCCCGGCCGCCGACGTCGCCGAGCGCGTCGCGCAACGCGGTCGACTCAGCGACATCGAGCTCGCCGGTGAGCACCGTTGCCTCTTCGCGGGCGGCGCCGACGAGGGCCGCGGCGGCGGCGAAGCAACCGCCGACCGTCTCGACCTGCGTCGGCAGCTTGAGCACGTCGCGGCGGCGCCGGCGGGCCTCGTCGTCGCGGGCCAGCCGGCGCGCGCGCCCGACGTGGCCCTGCGCCGCGCGGGCGGCGAACTCCGCCGTGGGCCGGTCGACCCCTTCGCGGACGAGGTAGTCCGCGACCGCGTCGTACGGCGGGATGCGCAGCGTGACCAGCCGGCAGCGCGAGCGGATCGTCGGCAGCAGGTCCTCGGGCGACGGCGCGCAGAGCAGGAACACCCCGCGCGGCGGCGGTTCTTCGAGCGCCTTGAGCAACGTGTTGCCGGTGCGCTCCTCCATCCGGTCGGCGTCCTCGATCACGGTCACCTGCCAGCGGCCGAGCATCGGCGCGCGAGCGCTGCTCGCGACGATCTCGCGGGCCTCCGCGATCAGCAGGTGCAGCCCGGCCGGTACGACGACGGTCACGTCGGGGTGCGAGCCGCCCATCGCGGTGTGGCACTCGTGGCATTCACCGCAGCCGCCCTGCGGGCACTGCAACGCGGCCGCGAACGCGCGCGCCGCGACCGAACGCCCGGACCCCGGCGGCCCGGTGAACAGCCACGCGTGCGTCATCCCCGCGGACGAGTCGCCACGCACCGAGGAGGCAGCCGCCGCCGCGGCGGCTTGCAGGACGTCGACGACGCGGTCCTGGCCGATCAGCCCGTCGAACACGGTCATCGAGGCGCCTCCGCGAGCGGGATCGTCATCGTCGTACGGGCCGCCGGCAGGTCCGGCAGCGCCTCTTCGTCGAGCCGGGCGAGCACGCGCTCGAAGATCGCCTCGGGCTGCTGGGTCGCGTCGACGACGAGGTAACGGTGCCGGCCGCGCCGCGCCAGCGTCAGGAACTCGGCGCGCACCCGGCGGTGGAACTCGACCGCCTCGGCTTCGAGCCGGTCGCTTTCGCCGACCCGGCTGGCCCGCCGCAGGCCCTCTTCCGGCTCGATGTCGAGCAGCACGGTCAGGTCCGGCTGCAGCCCGCCGGTCGCCCACCTCGACAGGTGCGAGATCTCGCGGTCGTCGAGGTCGCGGCCGCCGCCTTGGTACGCGCGCGACGAGTCGACGTACCGGTCGCAGACGACGATCGCGTTGCGTTCGAGCGCGGGCCGTATCACCTCGGCGACGTGCTGCGCGCGGTCGGCGGCGTAGAGCATCGCCTCGGTGCGCGGCGACATGCCGTGGCTCGACGGGTCGAGCAGCACCTCGCGCAGCCGCGCGCCGAGCGCCGTGTCACCCGGCTCGAACGTGAGCACGACCTCGTACCCACGTCCGCGTAGCTCGGTCGCGAGGCTGCGGGCGAGCGTCGACTTGCCGGCGCCTTCGCCGCCTTCGAGAGCGAGGAAGTAACCGGCCCGGGTGCCGCGGCCCTGCTCGGGGTCGCGGCGCAGCACGGCGGCGAGCACGTCGGTCCGCAGCGCGACGTCCCGCCGGTCGTCCATGAGCCGCAGGCACACCGCGCCCGCGACGACGGCGAGCACGCCGGAGACGAACAACGTCACCGTGACGCCGTCGACGCGCACCCGCAAGTTCTGCACGGTGACGGTGTGCGGGCCGATGATGCCGGCGAGGAACGGCGCGGCCGCGACCGCGACCAGCAACACGACGCGCATCAGGTTGTAGATGAACGCGAACGTGCGGCCGCGCAGCTCGTCGGCCACTTCCGACCCGACCAGCGTGAGCGCGACGACCCAGACGATGCCGGCGAAGAAACCGAGCAGCCCGGTCATCAGCACCGCGAGGGCGAGGTTGGGCACAATCGCGTTGACCGCGAGCGCGACTCCGGAGCACACGATCGCGACACCGACCGCCCGCCGCCGCGGGAAGTTGCCGATCGCGCGCGGGCCGAGGAACATGCCCGACGCGAGGCCGACGAACACCGTGCCGAACAGCACGCCGTACGCCGCGTTGCCACCGCGCAGGTCGTCGGCGAAGACGCGGGACAGGCCGATAACGGCGGCGCCGGCCGCGGTCGCGCCCGAGACGCCGAGGACGAGCCCGCGCAACCACCGCTCGCCGCTGAGGAACTGCAAGCCTTCGCGCAACGACGTGACGAGCCCCTGCTGGTGCGCACCTTGCGCACCTTGCGCATCTTGCGCGGCGAGCCCGCGCGGTCGCGCCGAGCTGAGCTGCGGCAACCCGAGGATCGTCAGCCCGGACACCAGGAACGTGAGCGCGTCGAGGTACAGCGCGAGGTTCACCGGGTTGGTGCGGAAGAACGAGAACTCGTGCGCGAGCCCGCGGTTGACGAACGACAGCGCGGAGAACACCGCCGCCGCGACCGCACCGAACCCGTACGTCGTGACGAGCGCGAGCTGGTTCGCCGACTCGAGCCGGTTGCGCGGCACGAGGTTGGGGATCGACGCCTCTTTCGCCGGGATCCAGAACAAGCTCGCGCACTCGATCAGGAACGTCGCGGCGAACAGCCACGGCAACGTCTGCAGCAACGGGATCGAGATGAAAAGCGCGAACCGGATGACGTCGGTGACGACCATCGTCGTACGCCGGTTGAACCGGTCGGCCCACACCCCGGCGAGCGGCCCGATCAGGATTGCGGGCAGCAGCCGCACGAACAGCACGCCGCCGATCGCGTACAGCTTGGCCGAGTAACTGCCGACGAGCTGCTGCGCGAGCGACGTCGTCGCGAGGAAGCCCAGCCAGTCGCCGAGGCTCGACAGCGACAGCGAGATCCAGAGCCGGCGGAACGGCTTGATCGCGAGGACATGCCTGACCTCGGCCTCGCTCGGCGGCGCGTCGGCGACCTCGGTCAGCCGTCGTACGTGCGCGCCGTTGGCGAAGAAGCGGCGTTGGCGGTCGATGTCGTCACTCCGTGCATCGGGTGCTGTACCGCCACTGTAACGACCGTTACGGCATCACTCGGCCGACTTGCGCACAGCCTTCTCTGTCTTCTTCTGGGCCGTCTTCTTGGCCGCTTTTTTGACCGTCTTCTTCGCGGTCTTCTTGGCCGGCGCGGCGCGCTTGGCCGCGCGCTTGCGCGGCTCGGCGGGACCCTTCGCCCGCCGCTCGGCGAGCAGCTCGGCGGCCCGCTCGATGGTGATCTCCTCGATGCTGTCGCCCTTGCGCAGGCTCGCGTTGGTCTCGCCGTCGGTGACGTACGGGCCGAACCGGCCTTCGCGTACGACGACCGGCTTGCCGGACGCCGGGTCGGCGCCGAGCTCGCGCAACGGCGCGGCCGCCGCGCGCCGGCCGCGGGTCTTCGGTTGTGCGAGCAGCTCGAGCGCGTCGTCGAGCGTCACCGTGAAGATCTGCTCCTCGGACGCGAGCGAGCGCGACTCGGTGCCCCGCCGTACGTACGGGCCGTAGCGGCCGTTCTGCGACGTGACGTCCTCGCCGTCGACGGTGCCGAGCACCCGCGGCAGCGACAGCAGTTTCATCGCGTCGTCGAGCGTGACCGTCTCCGGCGACATCGACGCGAACAGCGACGCGGTGCGCGCGTCGCCGCCGTCGAGCGGTTGGGTCGTCACGTATGGGCCGTAGCGGCCGGCCCGTACGAGCACCGGCTCGCCGGTCGACGGGTCCTGGCCGAGCAGCCGCTCGTCGCTCTGTTTCTCCAGCAACGCCAACGCTTTTTCGATGGTCAGGTCGTCGGGCGGCAGGTCGTCCGGAACGCTCGCGCGGTCGTCGCCGCGCTGCACGTACGGTCCGTACCGGCCGACGCGGACGACGATCGGGACGCCGTCGTCGTCGGCGCCGATCGGGATCGAGTTGACCTCGCGCGCGTCGATCTCGCCGAGCCGCAGGTGCACGAGCTCCTTCAAGCCCTGCTCGGAGTCGTCGCCGCCGGCACCGAAGTAGAAGTCGGCGAGCCAC